>NZ_JBZYWH010000015.1:0-126163 GCF_058932745.1 Hymenobacter sp. FMD4 | reverse complement strand
GTGGATCTGGCTACGAGCCGGACCAAGCTCTTCTGACGCTGTTCAGGATTGTTTGTGACTGATCATTATTGTCGTGTACTTATTGGTAGGCTGCTGTGCGCTATATTTTCGTAATTCAGATGACATTGATTCACTATTTCAGACTACTTATGTCCTTAGTTTCAATAGTAAACCTTGATTTGGGAATGGGTGATAGGTTGCCTGATTCGATTTAGATACGATTATACCTCGGTTGAATTAGGAATATCGGGCCAATATGAGGAGCCTCGGCATGTCATATAGTATGTAGCCGAGTTAAGCGCTATGCTTATTCTATTAAGGTTAGACCCTTATGCCTTTTTGCCCAACTGAACCTTCAGACTTAACCTATGATTTAGCTTGGCAAATCAACTTAGGGCGTCTTTTTGCTGCGTTTAGCGTTCTTTACTTTCTAGAGAACGAACTCGGTTGTATGGCATTTTCAAATCCTTGGTTTTTGCTGGGCTTATTAGCCTTGGGAATACCTGTCTTTTTGCACCTTTTCGAACTAAGGCGCCCACAGAAGGTCCTGTTTACAAACGTCGATTTTATAAAGGAAGTCAAGCTTGTTACTGCAAAACAGAGACGGTTACAACATTTGTTGGTGCTTGCACTCAGGCTTGGCTTTGTACTCTTTTTGGTTTTACTCTTTACTCAACCTTTCATACCTGTTGCTGAGCAGAGCTTTGAACAAGCCGGCGTATCGATGCTTGTTGATAACTCTCCCAGTATGGGAATTGAAGGGCAGAACGGGCAGTCGCTTTTTGAGCAGAGTGTAAAGGAAGCAGAACGGCTGACCGGAGTTCTACCCCGTACAACTCTCTTCAGTTTAGCTGATGCAAAGCACAGTAATTTATCTGTTGAGTTGTTTAAAGAACAGCTGGCGGGTATGACTGTATCAGCTGCGCACGGGAATATGAGTTTGTCTCGTTTGCTGAATCAGCCAAGATCAGCAGCGCAACCATTATTTATTATTTCAGATTTCCAACGAACGGCTTTCGATCCAGCTGTGATCAAAGCCGCTAGACCTAACCAAGAAGTGTATTTGCTGCCAGTAGCATCGGCTAATGCGCCGAATGTTTATGTGGACAGTATATATCTGAGTGATGAACTGGTGAGAGTCGGCGTGGATTTGCCGTTGCAGGTAAGGCTACGAAATGGGGGAGCTCAGACCGCTAATAATGTACAAGTAAAAGTGCTGGTGGGGCAGCAACAGGTCGGCGCATTTCGAGCGGACATTGCTAACGGCCAAAGCATGGTGCAGTCGGTACGAATACGGCTCACCCAAGCTCAGCTGCAGCAGTGTCGCATCGTGATTGAGGATCAGGGAGTAGCGTATGACAATACCTTCTACTTCACCCTGGCGCCTGCGGATAAGATCCGAGTTCTGGATGTAAGCCCTAATACGCCCCCAACGCAAAGGCTGTATCCAAACGAAGCCATTTTCACTTACCGCTTAAGCAAGGCTGCTACAGTTAGCGGGAATGAGGATGCTGACGTTATAATCGTGCAAGGAGAAAACCGCTTTAGTGGCGTACAGCGCGGTGCATTGCGGCGCTTTGTCGATGCAGGTGGGACAGTAGTCCTAATGCCAGCGGCTGCGGCCAGCTTGCGGGAATCATACCAGCAAGTCTTTGCTGAACTTGGTGTTTCGGCGGTGCGATGGAATGTTGGGGCGACTTTGCCAGCTCCACAGGAATTGGCGCCTCCTAGTCAGCAGAGCCCTTTTTTCCAAGACGTTTTTGCGGAGCAGACGCGTCAGCCAGATATGCCAAGGGCGACGCCGCTCCTGACGTGGGGCCGCTCGACCACAGATGTCCTGAAGTTCCGGGATGGGCAACCCTTTCTATCGGGTTTCCGCGTTGGGGCGGGTATGGTATATGTATTTGCTTCGCCTTTGGACGCTGGTTATTCCACTTTCACGGAAAATCCGCTTTTCGTGCCAGTAATGTATCGACTGGCTACGTTGAGCAAAGCCCGGGAGCAGTTGCCGGCGTACCGCTTGACGGATCGGTCGGTAACCCTGCGGCAGCCTGGCGTGAGCAGGAATGGTGAACAAGTGTTCAAACTGACCGACGATAGCAGCACATTTATTCCGTCGCAACAAGTGAGGGGTGGGCGCCTAGACCTGCAGTTGCCGACAGAGATGCGTAGGCCTGGCTTCTATGATTTGAAGCTTGACGATAAAACGCTAACGACGCTGGCCTTTAACGTCGACAAAAAGGAATCGGAGCTGGCGCAATACTCAACAGAAGAACTGCGACAACTCACGGCCGCTTACCCAAACGTTCACGTGTACGAAGCAGGCGGGGGGCAGAGCGCAGCCGCGCGCTTTGCGCAGGAACGCGCCGGCACTACGCTCTGGCGTTATTGCCTGTTGCTTGCCTTGCTGTGTTTGCTAGGCGAAGTACTGGTTTTGCGGTTTGCGAAGGCCGGGCAGCGGCAGGAGACTGTTGCGGCCTAAACCACCTGCGTTGCGTTTCAGGAAAGAGACCTAACTTACGGCCCTGTCTGGATCAGACAGGGCCTTTTAGGATGAAAAGTAGAACGGTAATTCAAACAGTGCTACGAGTAGGTGCCGTAGCGGGTGTCTTGTGTGTATTGTGGCTAGTGCTACTGTACGCAACCGGCCAAAACCCCTTCGGGCCAAAACGTTTGATGAGCGTGTTTGTGGCACCCTTTGCGGCAGTTGTGGCTCAATGGCAGCTTCGGCGTCGGATTGATGGTGGGCCAGGATTGTGGCGTTCTTTGGCCTGTGGGGCCATGGTGGTGGGCCTGACCGCCCTGCTTTCTGCTACTGCAGTGTACGGCCTTGGGCGAATAGCCAACCCTTCCTTGATTGAGCAAAACCGAGCCGCTATGGAGAAGTTGGTGCAGGCTGAGCGGGAGAACTTCTTAAAGCAAAAGGGCGGAGCCGAGCAGTACGAGCGGACCCTGCGCAATATCGCGGCCACCCCACAGGCGTTGGCCATGGACGACTTTAGCAAAAAACTGCTTCTAGGGCTGTTGCTTTCCGTGCCAGGAGCTATTTTCTTTCGCAGGTAACCACATCCTCTAATTCAACCTTCTTTATGGAAAACACCGTTACTCCTTCCGCTTCGCCTAGCTCGGTGGGCATTCGCTACGGCATAATGCTCGGCATTGTCTCCATTATTCTGACTGCGGTAGCATTAATTACTGGCCAAGAACAGAATACTCTGTTTAGCATTTTGGGGCTGGTAGTACTTATCGCCTTTATTGTGTTGGCGCACAAAGCTTTCAAGCAGGCAAACGGCGGCTTTATGTCATTTGGGCAGGGCGTCACCATTGGCACCATTGCCACGGTAGTATCGACAGTGCTGTCGTCCATTTTTCGCTACATCTACCTGACTTTCGTCGATCCGGATGCGATGGAGCGGGGTTTGGAGGCTGCTCGGGCTAAGCTGGAGTCACAAGGCATGTCGGATGAGCAAATCGATCAGGCTGTTTCATTATCCAGCAAAATGACCAACGGTCCGCTGGGTATTGTGGCCGCTGTCGTTGGTGGCATCATTATCGGCCTAATTTTGTCGCTGATCATATCGGCTATTACCAAGCGCACGCGCCCCGAGTTTGAGTAAGAATACCTCGAAATCCTTCCCAGTTGAGCTGTCCATTGTCATTCCCCTGCTCAACGAAGCTGAATCGTTGCCGGAACTTACGCGCTGGATACGGCGCGTACTCGATCAGCACGGCCTGTCTTATGAAGTTATTCTAATCGATGACGGCTCGACAGATGACTCCTGGGAAGTAATCGAGGAGCTGGCGGCCAGCGACGCCGCCCTGCGCGGCATCCGCTTCAACCGCAACTATGGCAAGTCGGCAGCCCTGGACATGGGCTTTCAGGCGGCACAGGGACGGGTGGTGTGCACCATGGACGCCGATCTGCAGGATTCACCGGAGGAGTTGCCAGACCTCTACCGGTTGATCGTGGAAGAGCGGTACGACCTGATCAGCGGGTGGAAGCGCAAACGCTTTGATCCGCTCAGCAAAACCATTCCGACGAAGCTGTTCAACGGCGTTACGCGTTGGATTTCGGGCATTCAGCTGCATGATTTTAACTGCGGGCTGAAGGCCTACGACCACCGCGTGGTGAAGAGCATTGAGGTGTACGGCGAGATGCACCGTTACATCCCGGTTATTGCCAAATGGGCAGGTTTTCGTCGGATCGGCGAGAAAGTAGTGCAGCACCAGGAGCGTAAGTACGGCACCACCAAGTTTGGGCTGGAGCGGTTTGTGTACGGCTTTCTGGACCTGATGAGCATCACCTTCGTGAGCCGCTTCCGGCGCCGGCCCATGCACTTCTTTGGCACTATGGGCGTGTTGTCGTTTCTCATCGGTGCCATTATTACCCTGTGGCTGGTAGGAGAAAAATGGTGGCTGGCCGCGCACAATCTGCGGGCCCGTGACGTGACGGACCAGCCCTTATTTTTCCTGGCGCTAGCTGCTGTGGTGGTGGGAATGCAGCTCTTTCTGACGGGCTTTCTGGCCGAGCTGATTTCGCTTAACGGCCGTCGCAAAAATCAATACTTGGTACGGGAACGGCTTAATCTGGAGTAGACAAAAGCGCGAAGGCGGCAGTGGAATACGGGCATCAGCCCTCTTCGCTGCTGCCTTTGCGCTTTGATTTTTTATGCTATGAAAGTAGTTATCATCGGGCCGGCTTACCCACTGCGCGGCGGACTAGCAACGTACAACGAGCGGCTGGCCAGGGCGTTTCGGGAGGCTGGTGATGAGGTGCGCATCGTTACTTTCAGTCTGCAATACCCTGATTTCTTATTTCCGGGGCAGACGCAGTTTAGCACCGAGCCGGGGCCCAAGGACCTACGGATTGAAGTCAGCATCAACTCAGTGAACCCGTTGAGCTGGTGGCAAGTGGGGCAGAAGCTGCGGCGCGAAAGACCAGACCTGATCATCTTCCGATTCTGGCTGCCCTTCATGGGGCCAGCGCTGGGAACCATCGCCCGCTTGGTGCGGCGTAATCGGCATACCCGCCTGGTTACCATCACCGACAACGTAATTCCGCACGAAAAGCGGCCCGGCGACCGGCCCCTGACGCGGTATTTTCTGCAGGTATGCCACGGCTTCGTGACGATGAGCCGCTCCGTGCTGACGGACTTGCGGCGCTTGCACCTGAAGCAGCCCGCCCGTTACCAAGCGCATCCGCTGTACGACAACTTCGGACCCATCGTGCCGCGGGGCGATGCATTGAAACGGCTGCAACTTGATCCGCAGTGCCGCTACCTCTTGTTTTTTGGTTTTATCCGGGCTTACAAAGGGCTAGACGTACTGCTGGAGGCGTTTGCCGACCCGCGTCTGGCAGCGCTGCCTGTAAAACTCATCGTGGCGGGCGAGTTTTACGAGGACGCAGCGCCTTACGAAGCACTGATCAAACAGCATCAGCTGGAAAGCCGGCTGGTGCGAGCCACCGATTTCATTCCTAACGAGCGGGTAGCCGACTATTTCTGCGCTGCTGACCTGGTGGTGCAGCCTTACAAACACGCGACGCAGAGTGGGGTGTCGCAGATTGCGTACCACTTTGAGCGGCCAATGCTGGTGACTGACGTAGGCGGACTCGCCGAACTGATTCCGAATGGGGAAGTGGGCTATGTAGTGCCGCCAGCGCCGACAGCAATTGCCGATGCGCTGGTCGACTTTTTCACGCATCATGAGCGACTGCCGGCGTTCGAAGCGGGTGCCCGCCATTACAAGCAGCAGTTTTCGTGGGCCGAAATGGTGAAAGCCCTTAAGGCTGTGGCGACGGCAGACTGAGTCGAGCCAGTAAGTCAACGAAAGTTAACGCTGACTTTAGCTATTCAGTGTTTGCTGGACGGCTGCAAGCACTTTCTCGGCTGGCAGATCCTCCATGCAGCTGGTACCGAGCTGGCAGGTACCGCGGTAGAAGCACACGCACTGGCGGTCAGGCTGCACAATTTGCCCGCGCCCGTAAAGGTCGAATTCGTAAGGGTTGAAGATGTTATTCATCAACACCGTAGGCTTGCGTAAGGCAATGCTGATGTGCATGGCCATGGTTACCTGCGTCACGATGAGGTCCATCTGATCGAGCAGGTTGATGAACTGTGGCAGCGGAAAATGGCCGGGGTACAAGGCGCCAGTGGCAGCATGGAGGCGTTGGTTCCTTTCATCCTCAGCCGCGCCGCCTACCAGCACCGGCTCGTAGCCTAAATCGCGCAACTGACCAATCAGGCTGATCCACTTCTCGTCGGACCACAGGCGGGTGGTCCACCGGTCGCCGCAGCCGGTGTTGAGGCCCACGCGGCGGCCCACGACTGGCAGCTGGGGCCAGAGGTAACCTTTGTCGGCGTGGTTATCGAAGATGTATTCCTCGCCGCGGAACTCGTAGCCGCAGAGCTCGAAGATTTCCTGCACGTAAGGCTTCTTGTTTTGCAGGCTTAGCTCATCGAACACGCCAGTGAGGAACTTGTGATGCGCGAGGTCGTTGGCCGGCCAAGCCACACCGTCGCGGGGGCGCAGGGCGTAGCCGAACTTCTGGGTAGCCTTTATGCTGTTGAGCAGCGCTCCGGCTTCCTTGTCTTTATCCAGATTGAACAGCAAATCGAACTCACGGCCCTGCAACTGCACAATGCTGCTGAGCTCAAACTTCAAAATTTCGTCTACTGCATCAGCGGGCAGAATAGCGGGAGTGTGCGTGAGCCAGGTGATGTAGCAGTTGGGGTATTCGGCCCGCAGCCGGCGGAGCAGTGGGGTAGTGCGAATTACGTCGCCGATGGCCCCGAGCTTGATGATAAGGATGCGCTGCTGCACAGGCGCATACACCGGGCAACCGGCGCACTGGTAGCCATGTTGCTTGTTGGGGCGGCAGGGAATGTCGCCGCGAAAATGGCGGCAATCAGGATGAACAGTTACGCCGTGGAGTTGGGCCATGAAGCAGACGCGAAATCGAGCGGGCTTAAAATTAGCTTGCTTCTAACGAAGGAGCGGCATTTTGGCGGCCCTAGCGCAATAACCCGAGCTATAAAGCGCTTTTCACTGAACTGATAGAAAAGAAAAAGCTCCTCCCCAAGTGGGGAGGAGCTTTTCTGTGTGCGGTTAGCTCGGAGCTACCTATTCGACCACCAAGCGCTTGGTAATGGTTTCGGCGCCGGCCTGGATGCGCAACGAGTACACACCCGTGGCGAAACCTGACACGTCCAGCGAGAGGGTGGTGCCGGCCGTGGTCTGCGGAGCCGACTGGCGGCTGACCAATTGACCCAGGCTGTTGAAGAGCACCACTTCCACCTGGCGTGCGCCGGCTACTGCCGGTACTTGCACGGTGCAGCGGGTCTGGGCCGGGTTCGGGTACAGGTGAGTACCGGCAGCCAGTACGCCTTGGGCCGAAGCCGTAATGCCCCGCGGAGCGAATTGCAGCGTAAAGCGCCCCGTCAGCGACGTGCTGGACGCCGTGAACGAGTAGCTGGCCTGCTGGTGCAGGTTGATGCGCTGGCCCGTTTGGGCGTCAACGAGGAACACATCGGCCGAGGTCAGGTTAAGCAGTTGGGCTGCCTGCAGCGTGTAGCTGCCTGCCTGCGGCACGCGTACCGTCAGCGGCACAATGGTGCTGGCCGTGAGCGTGGGCAGACCATTGATGGACAGTTCCGTGCCGACGGCTACCGAAGCCAGATCCAGCCCGTGGGGGTTGGCCAGCTTGTGGGCATCATAAGAAGCATCGAACCCGGCCGTTGCGCCGGCTTGGAAGTACACGTAAGCGTCGTCGCTCAGGGTGCCGGTACCGCGCAGCGTGAGCTGAGCTAGCGGCCGGACCTCAGTGGTAGAGCGGTTCAGCGTCGGCTGCGTACTGAAGGTGGTTACGCGCGCGGTGTTGGACAGCTGCAGGCTCGTCGGGGCGGTGCTGCGCACGAAGAAGCCTTGGCCCAGCGCTACGAGCGGGTTGCCCACGCCGTTGACGAAAGAGCGGTAGCCACCGCTGTACTGCGACGTGCTTTGGTACACGTACATGGCGTTTTCCAGGCCGGTGGGAATAGTCACGCGGCTCCAATCGAGCGGCGAGGGGTAGGGGTTGCCCACCAGGTGCCAGCCAGCCTCGGCAGCAGCACCACGCCCTAGCGACAGGTTCTGAGTTCCGTTGGCTAGTGAGCCGACGAAATCCACGGTCTGGTTGGCGGCCAGGTTCACGGTGTAGCCCCGACCAACTTCCAGTGGGCTGCTCACCAAGGCTGGCGAGAACCAGCCCTGATCGAAGGGGGTAAAGTTCGTGGCTGGGCTGGTGCCCACGCGGCTCTGGTCGTAGCCGAAGATGGTGGGGAACGGGGTTACCGCGCCAGGAGTGGCCGAGGTGTTGTAAGCCGGGTTCAGCACCGGCGAGAAGCTGCCCGTGGCCAGGTCGCTAATCGTGGTGTTGGTTACCGGAGCCGACAGGTGGCGGTAGCCCAGGCCGGCGTTCAGGGCCGGGCTGATGTAGCGCTGCACCGTAGCCGTGCCCAGTACCTGGCCGGAACCGAAGTTGTTGACCTGGGCGGTAGAATCGGCATCGGAGAGCAGCGTGAGCGGCTGCCCGTTGAGCAGCAGGTTGCCGGCGTTAAACAAAGCCAGCTCTCCGCGGACGGCTACGGGCTGGCTCAGCGTTACGTTGTTGGTGAAGACCGACAGCGCGCGCACCCGGCTGGGTAGGCCCGAGCCGGTGACTTGTGCTGCTGGGCCAGCGTAGTGGTAGCGGGCGTGGCGCGAGAAGGTGCGCGGGCCGCTGACCTGCACGTCGCCGGTGGCGCCGCTGGCGCTGATGCCCTGCGCCGAGTGGATCGTGAGCGTGGTACCGGCGGCCAGGGCAAAGCTGCCCGGACCGTTGATGGTGAAGCCCGCCGCGTCGAGCGAGCCGCCAGTTTGTACCCGCAGTTGGCCGTTGACCGTCAGGTTGCCATTCAGGTTCAAACGGCCCGTGCTGGTAACGGTCACGTTATTGTAAGTGCCCTGTACCAGTTGGGTACTGTTCACCAGCAGATCGGGGTAGGTTACCGTGAAGCTGGTGCTCGACGGTACACCGCCCGTGTTAGTGAATACCGACACGATGCCCGTCGTTGCGCCCGGAGCTACCGTGGCGGTAATCTGGGTTGGCGAAACCACGGTGTAAGGCGAAACCGCACCGCCAATGCCTACCAGGATTACATCCACGAAGTTGGTGCCGGTGATGGTAACCACAGTGCCCACCGGTCCGCTGGTGGGGCTAAAGCTGGTAATCGTGGGCGGCGGTACCACCGTGCCAACGGTGAAGTTGGTGCTGCTGACGGCCGTACCGGCCGTCGTGATGATGCGAACCAAACCAGTAGTGGCGCCTGCTGGCACTGCGAAAGTCGCTTGGTCACCGCCAACTGGGTCACCGATGATTGGGGAAGTAACCGCCACGTTGTTGATCGATGCACCGATGATGTTGAACAGGTTGGTGCCCGTAACAGTCACGCTTGTGCCACTGGGGCCGCTGGTGGGCGTGAATGAGCTGATCGTCGGAACATCGGCTACGTTGGTAATGCTGATGGTAAACGTCCGCTCAAACGAGAGCCCACCTTGGTCGGTAGTCCGCACCCGGATGGAGTAGCTGTTCTGCGTTTCAAAGTCAAACACATTGTTGGTAAGCAGTTGGTTGCCGCTGATGGCGAAGTTGCCGTTACCGCCGCTACCCGTCCCTGTTACCAAGGTATAGGTGTGCGTATCGCCGGCGTTTGGATCAGTGGTGGTGAACGTACCAACCAACGTGTTAAGCGGCTGATTTTCGGCTACGTTTGTGTTGCTCAGCGCTAGGGCCGTCGGAGCCGTGTTGGGTACCGGTACAGTAAAGTTGCTGGCCGAAGTAGCCGTGCCGCCGGGCGTCGTTACGCTAAGGGGACCAGAAGTAGCACCTGCCGGTACGCTAGTGGTAATCTGCGTGGCCGAATTGACGGTGAACGTATTGCTGGTACCGTTGAAACGCACCGCAGTAGCGCCAGTGAAGTTGGTGCCGGTGATGGTCACCGCAGTGCCAGCGGCACCTGAGGCAGGCGTGAAGCTTGTGATGGTCGGAGCCGGAGCCGTCACCGTGAAATTGGTGGAACTGAATCCAGTGCTGCCGCCAGTGTTTACCCCAATCATGCCGGTCGTGGCGTTGGCAGGTACGGTAGCCGTAATCTGGTTAGCCGAGTTCACCACAAAGCCACTGCCGAACAAGAAGCCTGAGCCGAAGGATACCACCTGCGCACCTTGGAAGTTGTCGCCGGTAATAACCACTTGGGTGCCTGCCGGGCCGCTGGTGGGCGAGAAGGAGTAAACCACCGGATTTGGCTGCACAATGAAGCTGCTACTGCTGACGGCCGTGCCACCGGGCGTGGTAACCCGGATGGGCCCCGAAATAGCGCCTACCGGTACGTTAACGCTGATCATGTTTGCGTTAGACGTCGAGATGTTAGCCAGTACCGGGCCACCGTTGCCGGTAAAGGTCACCGAGCTTACCCCCGTGAAATTCGTGCCGGTGATGTCCACGCGCGCATGGATGGGGCCACTGCTTGGCGTGAAGTTCGTGATGGTCGGCGCTGGGGCCGTCACCGTGAAGTTGCTGCTCGAAGTACCCGAGCCCACGGGCGTAGTCACGCGGATGAGGCCGGAGGTGGCGCCAGCAGGCACGGTGGCCGTGATGCTGGTGGCCGAGTTTACGGTGAAGCTTGTGGCGGCCGTTCCGTTGAAGGCCACGGCCGTAGCGCCGGTGAAGCTGGTGCCCGTGATGGTCACGCTCACGCCTACTGCGCCCGAGCCGGGCGTAAAGCTGCTGATCGTCGGTGCATTCTGTACCGTTACCGATGCCGGTGCACTGGCTACACTGGAGCAGTTAGAGTTGGTAGCTACCACCGTGTACTGCGCAGTACCAACGCTGGTGGGCCGAGCAGTGGTACTAGCGCCGGTAGAGGATGTCAGACCGGGCCCGGTCCAAGTGTAGGTCAGGCCCTGCTGCGGATTGGTCACCGTAAGTGTTACCAACTGGTTGGGAGCCACCATGGAGGGGCTAGCCGTGGCCGTTGGTGTGGTCAGGCCTGGTTCGATGTTGACCATAACCGGCGTACGTGTGCTTTCGCAACGGGAAAAACTATTATCCTCGTAGCTGACCAAATAACCTGTGGTAGCGGTCAAAACGGGAGTGGTGTAGCTAGAGCCGGCCGCTAAGTAAGTAACGTTGCCGCCTCCCTGGTTGGAATACCACCTGTAGGTGGATCCAGCTGGGGCACCACTAGCTGTAAGCGTGACACTGCCCGGGCCGCAGCGTGTAACCGATGGAGCCGATGGGCCAACCGGGTCAGCAATGGTCAGGGTAACATCTTGGGTGGAACTGCAGCCGTTGGCCGAGGCCGTTACCCGGTACACGATATGGCCGGAATAGCCACCGGGAGGGGCCATGCTAGCAACTCCCCAAGTGTAGCTGTTAGGGCCGCCCGTGCTGGTGTAGCCACCAGTTGAGGGCTGCGTTCCTGGTCCACTAATCAGTTGAATACTGTAGGTGTACAACTCCCCGTCAGTGGGGGTAACGGTTAGGACACTCGCCCGCCCGTTGCATTGCGTGTACGGCGAAAACGTATGCGTAAAAGCCGGCGGACAGTTGGTAACGCGGAACTGCGAGGGCGAGAACACGCTGCCGCCCGGGGTCGTTACATGGATGAAGTCGGTGCGCGCCCCCGTCGGTACGGTTACCGTCAGTTGGGTGGGGCTGTTCACCACCACGTTGGTGGCGAAGGCGTTGTAGAAGCGCACCACGGGCGTGCCTGAGAAATTGGTGCCCGTAATGGTAATGCTCGTCACCCCCGCAATGCCAGTGCTGGGCGAAACGTCGGTGATGGTCGGCGGAGCCGTTACGGTAAAGTTTTGGCTGCTGGTGGCGGTGCCACTCGGCGTAGTCACACTGATGGGGCCAGTGGTGGCACCTGAGGGAACCGTTACTGTCACGGATGTTCCAGCAGTGTTGACGGTGAAGCCAGGGGCTGTAGTGCCGTTGAAAGCCACGGCCGTTGTACCGTTCAGGTTGGTGCCCGTAAGCGTTACCTGGGTCACGTTGGGCATGCCGCTATTGGGCGTGAAGCTGGTAAGCGTGGGCGGAGCATAAACCGGCGTTACAGTAAGTACTCCAGAGCCAAAAGTGCCACCTGCCCCTGCGGGGCGAAGTCCAAATGTTGGGGTAGTGCCACTGACCAGAGCTGAGGGTTGAACATAACTGGAGCCGCCGCCGCCCGCGCCATTGGTAGCCCCGCTCACGGCACCGCCGCCGCCGCCGTAATAGCCGCCGCCGCCGCCATAACCACCGGCCGATTGCCCAGTAGCACCGGTACCACCTTCACCGAGTGAGCCTGCAAATCCGTTGAATGTGCCGGTGCCACCCGCACCGCCCGCGCTGCTGGTGCCGGCGCGACCGTCCATAAGGTTGCTACCGCTAGCCCCAGCATTTGCGCCAGAAGCTGCACCTCCGGCAACTACCAGGCGTGAGCCCAAGGTGCTGGTCAGGGTACCGCCGGCTAAGGGGTTGGCGCTGGTGGCCCCGCTGATACGGCGTAAATCGGTGGCTCCGCCGCCGCCTGATCCACCGACACCAAACGAGCCAACGCCCGTGGCCCTGCCGCCCATACCACCGCCGTTGTAGCCTCCCGCACCCGGGTCGCCGTTGCCGGCCGCTGTAAGTCCAGGTCCACCAGCTACTACTGTCAGCACCTCGCCTGGTACTACTTGCAGCCGCGCAGTTACCAAGGCTCCCCTGGGTACTGTGCCAATGTTAACGCCTTCAGCGACTACTTGTAATTGGGTTACGCCTGCCGGAACGGTGTACGTCTGGGGCGAACCCACAAAGCCATTTTGCCACGAACCCGTAAAGTTGAACGTGGTTGACGGCCCCGTATTCATGACCGAAAAGTTCTCCATCGAGGCGAATGTGCCTTGAGGATTGGTTATGGTAATCGGCCCCGTAGTTGCCCCAGCGGGTACACTGACAGTTATACGATTCGGTGAGTTTACGACGTAGCCGGGTGCATTCGTACCATTGAATGCTACCGCGGTTACTCCGGTGAAATTGAAGCCGTTGAGCGTCACAGTGGTGCCTACAGGACCCACCACGGGCGAGAAGGACTCTAGCGGTACTGGAATCATCTCCAGACTACCGTGGGAAGTATTGCCCGTGTTAAAAACGGGAGTAGAGACCAAGAACCCGGGGGCCACGAAGCTGCTTCCGGCGCCGCCGCCGCCGCCAGAGGCACCAGCACCGCCACCGGCACCGCCGCCGCCACCATAAAGGCCGCCCCCACCGCCACCGCCACCGCCGTTGGGGTTTGTGGCGGTGGGAGCACCGCCGTTGCCGCCAAAATCAAGGAAGCCGTTTGAACCATTGTTTACGCTCTGGCCGCTGGTGGCGAAGCCGCCCGTACCGCCGGCACTCTGCGTAGCCCCGCCGCCGCCGCCACCTACACTGGCGCTGCCACTTTGGCCTGCCAGTCCGTTTTGGGAGCTATTGCCGCCCGTGCCGCCAAATATTATGGAACTGCTTGTAGCAATACCGCCAATGCCGCCGCCACCGCCGGCAATAAGTATCTTATCCGGACCTCGCCACAATACAGTGGCACCGCCGCCGCCTAACGCGCCACCGGCACCATTGCCGCCACCGTTGTAGCCACCCGTTGCGCCGTTTGGCGCACCGCCTACTCTAAAGGAGAAACTTTCACCAGGCGTTACTCTGAATACGGCTTCTACAATGGCTCCTTGGCCTGTAGAGCTAAATTGCTGACCAGGAGAGGCTCCTGCACCCCGAGCTATTACTCGCAAATGATTGACGCCTACCGGAACGGTATACGTTCCGGGGGCTCCCGTAAACTGGAAAGTGGTAGACTGGGCCCAAGCCCCCTGGCTGCCCAATAGCAAAGCCAATACCAGCAGCCAAGACCAAGGAGGCCTATTGCTGGCTGTTCGATACGTAAAAGGTGTGTGCATATAAAGGTGGATGTAAAGGTGTAAGCAAAAGACGCGCAGCCCTTTGGGCACGCGTGTAAGAAAAGCGGGGGCAACACAACACGTTAGGCCCTCAACTGCTTTGGATGGTCAAGCAAGGAATAATGGTAGCCGGCCCTAAGTATTTAGGCCGGTAGCGTACCACAACAGGTCTTTAAGCGACGAAAAGGCGACGCCGAGTCACTAGAGTAAATGCAGGGCTGCAGAAAAAAGCAGCAGGAATAGCAATATCCACGAAGAAAAACACCAGCGTAAACTCTTGCCATACAGGTAAAGCAGGGTAGAAAAATCCTACAAAATTCACCCTAATCGCACAGTAGTTCCTATACCTACAAGTAGGTATTTTCTAAGTTGATAGAATAGTGTATGAACTACTTAGATCAGATCAAACGCCCGGGCATACTGGGCTAGATCGAAGGTGGAATCAGCCCGGAGCTTTAGGCGCAGGTTGCGGCGGTGCGTCTCGGCGGTCTGGGTGGAAATGTGCAGCTCGGTAGCTATTTCGGGGGCGCTATGCCCCAATGCTAAAAGCCGCAGCACCTCCCGTTCGCGCCGCGTAAGCTGGGCAAACTCGCTGTGGTGTTTCCGCACAAAATCGTTCTCGTCCAGTAGCCGCTGCACCTTGGTCGTTAGGTGGCTTTCGGGCGCAATGGGAGTGGAAAAAGTCAGCACCAGCAAGGGCTTGCCCTCGTTGTCGCGCAGCAGGATGCGAACGGCACTCATGTGCCAAGTGAATCCGCGGTTACCGACCAAGCGCACCTGCTGAAAAAACGAAATGGTTTGGTCCAGATCGTTGCGTTCCAGTAGGTCAAAAATTTTGGGAACGTAATGGGCCGCGTCTTCTGGGTTAAAGAATCGGGCGTGGTAAGCAGGCCCTAGCTGGCGGAGTTCCTCCATGCAGATGCCTAACTGCCGCAGGCCCCGCGCCGACATATATTCGACGGTGTCGGTTTGGATGTTATGAATAATAACGACGCCTGGGTAACGGTCGGCAGTGGCAGCTATTTCGTCGATAGTCGATTGTACTATCTCTGCTAGAGACATGTAGGTATGCAGCGGTGCGGTGGTAGGGAGGCAGGGCAATATTTCCGGCGACGCGCAAGCAAAACGCGCGGATGAAGGCGTTTCAGCATCTTCATCCGCGCGGCCTTACCGGAGCTCCCAGTGCTGCAATCGGCAAAAGCATCACGAAAAGCTCCTAAATGTACAGCTATATGGCTATGTACCTACATAGCTGCTGGGCGAAATTGCACGCAGCTCTGTCTTAACGCTTTCTGCCACGTCAAGCCCGTCGATAAAGTCTTGAATCGTTTGCGCGGTAATGGCTTCACCGGTGCGCGTTAGGGCTTTGAGGGCGTTGTACGGATCGGGGTACCGCTCGCGGCGCAGAATGGTTTGGATAGCCTCCGCGGCCACGGCCCAGTTGGCTTCCAGGTCGCGGTGCAAGGCGGCTTCGTCGAGGGCTAGTTTGGCGAGGCCGCGCTGCAGAGCCGTGAGCGAAATGAGAATGTGGCCCAGCGGCACGCCCAGGTTGCGCAGCACGGTGGAATCGGTGAGGTCGCGCTGCAGGCGGGAAATGGGCAGCTTGGCGGCCAGGTGTTCCAGCATGGCATTGGCCACGCCGAGGTTGCCTTCGGCGTTTTCGAAATCGATGGGGTTGACTTTGTGCGGCATGGCCGAAGAACCTACCTCGCCGGCTTTGATCTGCTGCCGAAAATAGCCCATCGAAATGTACTGCCACACGTCGCGGGCCAGGTCGATAAGGATGGTGTTAAGCCGCTTTAGGCCGTCGCAGGTAGCGGCCAGGTGGTCGTAGTGCTCGATCTGGGTGGTGGGGTAGGAGCGGTGCAGGCCTAGTTGCTCATTCACGAAACGCTCCGCGAAAGCATGCCAGTCTACCTGCGGGTAAGCAACGTGGTGGGCGTTGAAGTTGCCGGTGGCGCCGCCAAACTTGGCGCCGTAGGGCACCTGCTTCAGCAAAGCGAGCTGAGCCTCCAGCCGCGCCACAAATACTTGTATCTCCTTGCCGAGGCGCGTGGGCGAAGCCGGCTGGCCGTGCGTGCGGGCCAGCATGGGCACCGCTTGCCACTGCACCGCGAAGGAGCGCAACTGATCGGCGAGCTGCTCGTAGGCCGGCAGAATCTCGCGTTGCAGAGCCTCGCGCAGGCTCAGCGGAACGGCCGTGTTGTTGACGTCCTGCGAGGTCAGACCGAAGTGAATAAACTCCACGTACGAGTCCAGTTCCAGGATTTCGAACTGGTCGCGCAGCCAGTATTCCACGGCTTTGACGTCGTGGTTGGTCACGCGCTCGTGCGCTTTGATGGCCTCGGCATCGGCCTCCGTAAACTCCTGATAGAGCAGGCGCAGGCGTTCAAACACTGCCGCGTCCACGTCCTGCAGCTGCGGCAGAGGTAGCTCGCAGAGGGCAATGAAATACTCCACTTCCACCAGCACGCGGTAGCGAATCAGCGCCAGCTCGGAAAAAAAAGCGGCGAGCGGGGCGGTTTGGCGGCGGTAGCGGCCATCGAGTGGCGAAAGGGCCGTGAGCGGCGTCAGGGCGTCGGGCATCGTGTGGGGGATGTGGGCTGGAAAGCGAGTAAGCCTGGGAACCCGGCGGGCCGACTGCCCAACCAATGGATGCGACTGGCGCGGTGGAACTACAACCCGGTGCAAAACCTTTTCAGATCCTGAGCCCCCAATGCGCCGCGAAGGTAGCGAATGCGCCGAAGCCCGGGCAACGTCTTGTTCAGCTACGCGTAGGGGCAGATTATGGTACTTTTGTGCCGTAAGCGCCGTAGGTTCGGCACGAAAGTGGCCAAGCCGGGCGCTATTACCATCTCTTCCGAGCGAGTGAATCCGAAAACCAAAAAAGTATTGTACTGGTCCTTGGGTAGCGTAGCCCTGCTATTGCTCATTGGCCTGGGGGTGTTTTTGCTGAAACGCGAAGAGCTGTTGCAGTATGCGCTGCGCCAAACCAAGACCAAAGTCGAGCGGAAATACCCCGTGACGCTTACGTTGGGCCCAGCTCGGTTCACCGATTTGAATTCCGTCCAGATCGAAGGCGTAAGCCTGGTGCCCACCACCGGCCTGCGCGACACGCTGCTCACGGCCCGGCGCATCAACGCCAGTATCAGTCTGCGTTCGTTGTTTGCGCGGCGCCCCGTGTTCAGTAATCTACAGATCGAGCATGCTCGTCTGGATGCTCATAAGAACGCCGCCGGCGACAACTATGGCTTTCTGCTCAAGAAGCAGGGCCGGCAGCCCGTGGTGCAGCGCGATACTACTAAGGGCACCAATTACGGCGTGCTGCTGAATCAGGTGCTCGAAGCCGGCCTCGAAAACATTCCCGGGCAAGCCGATTTCCGCGACTTCATCGTCTCGTACCGCAACCCGCGCCACGCGGCTACGCTCAACATGCCTCAACTCTCCATCGAAGACGGCGACCTGACCGGCTCGCTGACGGTGGTGGTGGATTCGGTGATGAACCGCATCGGGCTGCGCGGTCACGTGGAGCAGGGCGACGAGGAGCTGAACGTGCAGGTATTTGGCCAGAACCGGCAGCCGGTGGTACTGCCCTACGTGCAGCGTCGCTTTGGCGCCCGCGTGCAGTTTGATACGCTGTTTCTGGCTCTCGACGGCAAGAAGTACGCCGACGAGCAGCTGACCGTGCGCGGCACCGCGGCGGCCAGCAACTTCCGTCTGAACCACCCCAAGATTGCCGACGAAGACGTAGCCGTGCGTCGTGGCGGCATTGATTTCGTGGCTACCCTTGGCCAGAACTACTTGGCGCTTGACAAAGGCACCAAGGTTACGCTCAACAAAATTGAGGCGTACCCGCAGATCAGCGTGAAGATGCGGACCCGGGCCGAACTGGGGCGCCGCCTCTCGCCCCACACCCTCGACTACAGTCCGCGCCTGCGTGGCTTGCTGGTGTCGCTGAACGTGGAATCGGCCCAGACGCCCACCACCGACTTTTTCGCTTCGCTGCCGCAGGGCATTTTCGATTCGGTGGAGGGCATTCAGGGTACGGGCACGCTGCAATACCGCCTGAACGCCGCCCTGGATATGCAGCAGGTGGACAGCCTGAAGTTTGATTCTGGCCTGCAAGCCTCGCGTGACTTTAGCGTGACGCGCTTTGGCCGGGTAGACCTGCGCAAACTGGGCACAGAGTTTCCTTACACGGCTTACAACGACAAGGGCGACTCGGTTAAGACCTTCACCGTGGGGCCTACCAACGCTGAGTTTGTGCCCTTTAATCAGGTATCAGATTATCTGAAATACGCCATTATAACGGCCGAAGACCCCCGCTTTTTCACCCACAAGGGCTTTATGGAAAAAGCGTTTGTGAAGTCGGCCATCCAGAACATCAAGGAAAAGCGCTTTGCCCGCGGCGGCAGCACGCTCTCAATGCAGCTGGTCAAAAACGTATTCCTGACGCGGCAAAAAACCGTGGCCCGCAAGGCCGAGGAGGCTCTGATGGTGTGGCTGATCGAAAACACCCGCATCGTGAGCAAAGAGCGCATGATGGAGGTGTACCTGAACATCATTGAGTGGGGCCCGAGCACCTACCGCTGGCCAAGCGGCGAGCGGGGCGTTTACGGCGTGAAAGAGGCCGCGCGTTTCTACTACGATAAGGAACCGTCGCAGCTGAACCTGCAGGAAAGTTTATACTTAGCCAGCATCATTCCCAAGCCCAAGTACGCCCGCCAGTCGTTTGATGCCTACGGCGACCTGCGCTCCAGCTCACGCTACTTCTTCCGCCTGATTGCCAATATCATGGCGCGGCGCGGCTACATCCCCGAGTCAGAAGCTGATGGCCTGAGCCGCTCTGTGAGCCTGAACGGGCCGGCGCGCCGCTTCATGAACTTCTCGGCACGTCCCGATACCACCCGCGTAGCGGCCAGCGACAGCAGTCAGTTTGATCCGATTAACCTGATTGACCTGCTGAACACCGGTGGGGCCACGGATGCCGGCGTAAACAGCAACGCGCCCCGCAACGGTAATCAGCCGTAAGGCCAAACAGCTTGAGTAATTTACTGGGCAGGGTCGTCGAAGGGCGTTAGTGGCTCGTTGACGGCCTTCTTAGGAAGCAGCAGGGAGATGACAACCGATAAGGTGAGCACAGCTGCTACGACGCCCAAAGCCCATTCGGTAGGAATGATGAAAAAGTCATGCAGCAGCAGCTTCACACCGATGAACACCAGAATGACAGACAGGCCGTAGTGCAGGTAGTGAAAGAGTTGCATGAGGCCGGCCAGCGCGAAGTACAAAGCCCGCAAACCCAGCAGCGCAAACACGTTGGACGTGTACACGATAAACTTGTCCTGGGTGATGGCCAGAATAGCTGGAATGGAGTCGGCGGCAAAAACTACGTCGGTGGTTTCCACCATCACCAGCACTACAAACAGTGGTGTGGCGAAGAGCAGCTTCTCTTTGCGCACGAAGAATTTGCCGCCCTCGTACTTGTTGGTGATGGGCAGGTGGCGGCTCAGGAATTTCACCACCGGGTTGTTTTCCGGGTCGATGTCAGGGTTGTCGCTGCTGGTACCCATCTTCACACCGGTGTATACCAGAAAAGCACCCAGAATGTAGAGCGTCCAGCTGAATTTGCTGATTAATGCCGCCCCCAGAACGATAAACGTAGCTCGTAGTATCAAGGCCCCCAGCACCCCCCAGAAGAGAATTTTGTGCTGGTATTCGCCCGGGACTTTGAAGTAGGTGAAGATGAGCAGAAACACGAACAAGTTGTCGACGCTCAGGGCTTTCTCCAGCAGGTAGCCCGCCAGAAAGTTCATGCCTGCTTCGCGGCCAAATTCGCGAAAGACAAAATAGTTGAAGACCAGGGATAGGGCAATCCAGAAGGCGCTCCAGCTCAAAGCTTCGCGCATGCGCACTACGTGGGCTTTGCGGTTGAATACCAGCAAATCCAGCAGCAACATGGCCAGTACAAAGAGGTTGAAGCCAACCCAAAACAAGGGAGTAGTCATGCGATACGCGCGTCAAGCAAGCGGCAATAAGACGCCGTGAGTCCGTTGGGCCTTACCGTGTTTTGGAGGCGGAGGTTGCGGCACCTGTGGTAAAGGTATTGGTGGCCACCGTCGAGCCAAGGGCAGCAGGCTGCTTAAAGGGCTTAAACCAGCTCGCTACCTTCATCTGCATAACGCCCAGCAAGGCTTCTTTAAAAATGCCCTTCGACATTTTAGAGGCGCCGCGGGTGCGGTCGGTGAAAATGATGGGCACTTCCTTAATGCGGAAGCCGTGCTTGTAAGTCAGCCATTTCATCTCGATCTGAAAGGCGTAGCCGACGAAGTGAATCTTGGCCAGATCTATGGTCCGAAGCACTCGGGCAGCGTAACACTTAAAGCCAGCAGTGGCATCCATGATGGGCATGCCCGTAATAAAGCGCACGTAGGCCGACGCAAACCACGACATGAGCACGCGGTCCATGGGCCAGTTTACCACGTTGACGCCGGTGATGTAGCGCGAGCCGATGGCTAGATCATTGCCCTCCACCGCGCAGGCAGCATACAAGTGCAGCAGGTCGTCGGGGTTGTGCGAGAAGTCGGCGTCCATCTCGAAAATGTAGTCGTAGCCGCGCGCCAAAGCCCAGCGGAAGCCGTGCAGGTAAGCCGTGCCTAGTCCTAGCTTACCGGTGCGTTGCTCCAGGTGTAGGCGTCCTGGAAACTCCGCCAGTAGCCCGCGCACCACTTCTGCCGTGCCATCGGGCGAGCCGTCGTCGATGATAAGTACATCAAACGACTTCGCCAGGGAGAACACCTTGCGAATGATAAGCTCGGCGTTTTCCCGTTCGTTGTAGGTCGGTATGATGACGAGCGAATCGTTCATTAAGCTCAAAGGTAATAATTAGGCTAGCTGGCCTGCTTGAATTTTTTCGGCGACCTGCTGTGCCCGGCGCAGGCAATCCGGAATGCCGACGCCGGCCCGCCAGTTGGCTACCGTCCAGATGCCGGTGGCTTCCAGCGCGTCGGCGGCCGAGTGCGCCGGAATGATGCGGGCATCGAACTGAGGGATGCTTCGTTCCCACCGGAAAATGTGCTGCAGCCGCGCCGGCGCGCTGGGCTGCAGGCCGTACAGGCGCTCCTGCTCGGTGCGCAGCGCTGCCAGCAGCTGTTCATCGGGCTGACGGGCGGCCGTCTCGTACTGCGCGCCGCCCACGAAGGAAGTAAAGAGCACTTGCCCAACTGGGCATCTATCTGGAAACAACGAACTGCTCCACAAGGTGCCCGCCGCTACCGGCTGTTCCACCCGCGGGCTCAGCGCCCCAAAGCCGTTCAGTGGGTGTTGAACGGCCGCACGGTCGTAGGCTGTGTGCACGGCCGTGAGCGGGGGGTAGTGCACGTTGCTCAAGGCCGTAGCCGCCTCGGGTTGGAGCGGCTGAACCAGCTTGGCAGCAGCGTACGCCGGCAAGGCCAGCACCACTGCGTCGAATACCTCAGTAGGTTCAGCCGAGCCGGCCAGGCGAAAACGGTAGCGGCCGTTGGCTTCGGGCAGCAAGGCTTCCACCCGGGTAT
The DNA here is from genome assembly GCF_058932745.1 of Hymenobacter sp. FMD4. Lineage (NCBI taxonomy): Bacteria > Pseudomonadati > Bacteroidota > Cytophagia > Cytophagales > Hymenobacteraceae > Hymenobacter > Hymenobacter sp. FMD4. Next base: position 104,621 of record NZ_JBZYWH010000015.1, on the reverse strand, counting down.
TCAGGTGCAGGTGCGACAGCTGCGCCACCAAGGCATCGGTGAGCACCTGTAAGCCCCCTTGGAAGGAAATGATGCGGCGCCGGGCCACACCCTTCATGGTGCGCGCAAAGCCCCGCAGCACCGAGCCGTGTTCCTGCTCCAGCGCGGCCAGCTGCGGAAAGGTTTTGTGCAGCAACAGCTGGCTGGGGTCGCCGGCGTAGATGCCGGATACGAAGGGGTTGACGGCGTAATCGAGGATTTCCTGGCCGAAGCGGCGCTTGAAGAAGTGCGCAATGGTTTCAGCTGGGTCCGTAGTCGCTACCGGGCGACGTAGCTCGCGCAGCAGGTTGAGCTTTGCATGTAGGCTGAAAAAGCCGTTAAACAACAGCTGCTGCGGCTTGCCCGGCAAGGCGCGCAGGCGGCCGCCGCGCACTACGTAGCGGTTGGCACTAATGCCGGCTGGCTCTTGGATACGGCCTTGAATGCCTAGCTCGTTTATCAGCTGCTCAAGCTCGGGGCTAAGCTGCAGGGAATTGGGCCCTAGCTCCAGCGTGTAGCCTTCGGGCAGGTGCTTGGTGCGCATGTTGCCGCCAGCCGCCGCGCCCCCTTCAAATACGTGGACTGCGGCGCCACTGCGCTGCAGGTGCCAGGCCGTGGCCAGGCCCGTGATGCCGCTGCCGATGATTGCTACTCTCATGCTGCTGTCTTAAACTGCCCGAAGCTGCAAAACTAACCCGCAGATGCCGGCTCCATTCGCTTTAGACACTGATTTTGATCAGCCAATGGTGTGTCCCGCTATTCAGCAGCACCTTGCCTGCTGCACCCAATAACACCAGCCGGAGCCAGCGGTTTAGCTTTGCCGCATGAATGACAACCAAACGGCCAAAGCTGTTTTCCTGGACCGCGACGGGGTGCTCAACGCTGAAATCGGCACGTATGTGTGGCGGCCGGATGATTTTGTGGTGTTGCCCGGTGTTCCCGAAGCCCTGCAGCGCCTGCATGCGGCCGGCTACCGGCTGATAGTGGTGACCAACCAGGCCGGCATTGCCAAGGGCCTATACACCGCTGCCGACGTAGCCGCCTGTCACCAGAAGCTGCAGGACGCCTGCGGCTACCTCATTGATGCCTTCTATTTCGCGCCCGGTCACCCATCAGTATCGAAGTCGCTGATGCGCAAGCCGGATTCGCTGATGCTTGAAAAAGCCATGGCACGCTTCCGGCTGGACGCAGCTCGGTGCTGGATGGTCGGCGACCGGCCCCGCGACCTGCAGGCTGCCGCCAAGGTAGGCGTGCGCGGCATTCTGGTAGGAGCAGAGTCACCCCCGGTGCCCGGTGCTCCGCACGTCGCCGATTTGCCGGCAGCGGTGGACTTGATTCTGGAGCCAACCCGTTAGGCGTTCCAAAAAGTAGCCCGGCCGGAACGCTGGGTAGCGCTCCGGCCGGGCCTCAAGTCACAGCTTGCCAGCTGTGCTTACATCCGATCAGCAGCCGACGCCTCGGTGCTAGCCGTTACGGAAGTTGCCTGCTGGGTAGCAGGCTTAACGCTGGTGTAGGCCGGGCATTTTGTGCTGCACGAACCCAAGCCAGCTGCCAGTGCCAGAGCGCCGATAACTGCAATCTTTTTCATGTTAAAAGCCAATTTGTGAGGATGGTGGTAGTTGGGCAAACAGTTCGAAATTAACGCAGTTAGACCATGTATTAGTTTGTGCTGTGTCGAAATAATTTTATCTGTTACTTGTCCGATAAGAATTTGACTTGGTAAAAATCATAATCCTATCGAAGCATAAAAAAAGCCCGCCGGCTGCTCCAAGGAGCAGCCGGCGGGCTTTGGGACTGGGGTAGGTGTGTTACTGGCGCTCGGCCGGGGCTGCAGCCGAGGCCACTGCCTCAGCCTTCTGGGTGTCGGCTTTGCCGTAAGCCGGGCACGACTGTTTGTTGCAAGCACCAAGCGCCATCGTAGCGGCCGCAGCTAGTAGGAGTAGACCTTTTTTCATTTCGATGATGAGCTATTGGATTGTAGAATGTCAAACTTACTAATGCTGAATCCAAAGCTCCAATTAATTCAATTAAAAAATTTTAATAATGCGGTAAATGACTATTGATTAGTGGGTTATTGATAAAAATACCAAGGTCCACCGCGCAACGAGGCGCGGTGGACCTTGGTGAAAAAAGGCCGCAAGAAAAGCCTACATGTAGCCCAGTATCCGCATCATTGACTCGGGGTCCTGCTCCGGGGCAAATTCCCAGTCGCGCACGGTGCCGTCGGCGTCGCGCTCCAGGATGACGTGCTTGGGAGCCGGAATCAGGCAGTGCTTGATGCCGCCGTAGCCCGAGAGCTGCTCCTGGTAGGCGCCGGTGTGGAAGAAGCCCACGTACAGCGGCTGCTTGGGGCTCTGCTCGGGCAGGAAGACCTGGTAGATGTGCTTTTCGGCATTGTAGTAGTCCTGCGAGTCGCAGGTCATACCGCCGAGCTGGATCTTCTTGTAGTTCTTTTCCCAGCCGTTGAGCGCCAGCATGATGAAGCGCTGGTTCAGGGCCCAGGTATCAGGTAGGTTCGTAATAAACGAGCCGTCAATCATGTACCACAGCTCCTTGTCATTCTGCAGCTTCTCGTCGAGAATCTTGTAGATGTGCGCCCCCGATTCGCCCACTGTGAAGATGCCGAACTCGGTGAAGATGTGCGGCTCCGGCACGCCTTCCTCGCGGCAGATGCGCTGGATGGTGCGCAGCACTTCCTCGATCATGTACGGGTAGTCGTACTCAGGCTGAATCGAGGTTTGGATGGGCAAGCCGCCGCCGATATCGATGGTGTGCAGGGTGGGGCACACCTTGCGCAGCTCGCAGTACTTGTGCACGAAGCGGCGCAGCTCCGACCAGTAATAAGACGTGTCCTTGATGCCGGTGTTGATGAAGTAGTGCAGCATCGTCAGCTCGAAGCGCGGATCGTCCTTGATCCTCTCTTCGTAGAGCGGAATGGCATCGGCGTAGCGCACGCCTAGGCGCGAGGTGTAGAACTGGAAGCGCGGCTCCTCGTCGGAAGCCAGTCGGATGCCCAGGTTGCACTTCTTGTCGGCCTGCACGTGCTCGTGGTAGTAGTCCACCTCCGAGAGGTTGTCCAGGATGGGCATGCAGTTCACGAAGTCATCGTTGATAAAGTCCGTGAGGTAGCGCTTGTACCGCTCGCGCTTGAAGCCGTTGGCAATGATGTACGTCTGCTTATTGATTTTACCCTTGTTGTAGAGGGCGCGCACAATGTGCATATCATAGCCCGACGACGTCTCGATGTGGATGTCGTTTTTGAGGGCTTCTTCCAACACAAAGGCGAAGTGCGAGGCCTTGGTGCAGTAACAGTAAGTGTAGGAGCCTTGGTAGCCAATTTTCTCCATGCCCTGCTGAAACCACTGCTTGGCCCGCTGAATCTGGGAGCTGATTTTGGGCAGATACGTCAGGCGCAGCGGCGTGCCGTGCTTGCGGATCAGATCCATCAGCGGAATGTCATGAAAACGCAGCTCGTTGCTTTCGACGGTAAACTCCTGCGAGGGAAAATCGAAGGTCTGGCTGATGAGGTCGTGGTACGTATCCATTCTCTGGTGCTTAGTGCTAAAAGCTTAGTGCCTGGTACTTCGCGTGTTGCGTAAATGTGGTGTTGACGAAGGAGTAATGCTGAGTACGACGCCGCGGATCAAAAACCACTTATCCGGTCCGCTGCGCTAGGCACTAAGCTCGAAAAAGCCGAAATTAAGGCCCGCAAAGATACCCCAACGGGGGTGTTTTGGTTGTTGAATTGTTCGTTGGTCGCGGGGGAAGGTCCCCCGACGCCAAGCCTAACCGGGCGCCCACGTGGGGGCGCAGCCCCTCGCAGCAGCAGGTCCCGGCAATCGGCAAGCAACACTACCGCTCTAAACTTTTTAGCCGATGTAGTATGCGACGAATTAAGCTCATTGAAGTCCGGTCCGAACTTGGGGCCGGCACCCGTGGTGCAAGCCTGGGCATCGACGCCCTGCGTGTGGCCTGCCTCAACAAGGGTTCGGACTATTTCCGGCGGTTCAACTCCGTGGCGGTGCCCGACCAAAACCAAGTGCTGTTCGATAAAAACCACTTTCCTTACGCGAAGCACATCGACAGCATTTACACCGTACTCAAAGGCATTGCCGGCACGGTGGAACAAACGTTGCGTTTCGGTGAGTTCCCGCTGGTGCTGGCCGGCGACCACAGCAACGCGGCCGGCACCATTGCCGGTATCAAAGCGGCTTACCCGCACAAGACCTTAGGCGTCGTTTGGATCGATGCCCACGCCGACATTCACTCGCCCTACACCACGCCCTCCGGCAACGTGCACGGCATGCCGCTGGCCATGGCCCTCGGCGCCGACCACCGCGAGCTGCAGCAAAACCGCGTGGAGCCCGAAACGGAATTTTTCTGGCGCAAAATCAAAAATCTCGGCGAGGAAGGCCCTAAAGTCACGCCCGACCACCTTGTGTACGTAGTAGTGCGCGACACCGAAGTGGAAGAGGACGCCATCATTGCCAAGCACAGCATTCGCAACTTTAAGCTGGATGAATTCCGCGCCAAAGGCCCCCGCCAGGTAGCCCGCGAGATTTACGAACAGCTGCGCTTCTGCGACTTGGTATACATCTCCTTCGACGTGGACTCGCTCGATTCGCGCTTCAGCAAAGGCACCGGCACCCCCGTGGAGCTGGGCCTAGACGTATCGGAAGCCAAGGCCCTGTGCCGCGCCTTGCTCGAAAACGACCGCGTGGTGTGCTTCGAAATGGTGGAAATAAATCCTACCCTCGACTCAGAAAACACCATGGCGGCTAACGCTTTCGACATCCTCGAAGTAGCCACTGAGGCCATTCAGGAGCGGCTACGGCTGGATACCGTGACTGGGCGCTAAGCGCGGAGCTTTTTAAGTTGGTATGCCTAGTGGGCCAGCCGGATGTCGCCCGGGCAAGCCTTGGCTTGCCCGGGCGTACCGCTGAAAGACAAATTGGGAACCGGCACCAAGCTCAGCATCAATCGTCATTGGCAAGAGCTTAATATTAGAAGAACCTGATAAGGATTTCTCTACTTATATTGAGTGGCTGTCAGTTCCCTAGGTCTTTTGTAGTTGCTGCTATTGTTATGAAACCACGGTTGCTCTTGTCACTGCTGGCCGTAGCGCTGCTGATGGAAGAATGCACCGCTCCCGCTACTACTGACGCCTCAGAAGCAGCAGGTCGGGCTAGCAGCATCGTTGTGCGTGATTCGATAATAGGTACTGTGGCTTACCGCGAACGGATGGCACTGCCGCCGAATGCTGTGCTGCGGGTGCAGCTGCACGATGTAACCCAGCAGGATGTGGCGGCCATCGTCATCGAAACGGCTACCGTGCCAACCAGCGGCAAACAGGTCCCGCTGCCTTTTGTGCTGCGCTACGATACTACGGGCATCGACCGCAACAATACTTATACCGTGCAGGCCAGCATTGAGGTGGAGGGCAAGCCTTTGTTCACCAACGATGCCGCTTATCCGGTCATCACCCGCGGCAATCCCAAGCAGGTGGCCCTGATGCTGCAGCGGGTGCGGCAGTAGCGCTGCTACGCTGGGCAGCTCCGCACACAAGTCCTGCGAAACCAGGCATTCAGCCGTCGACAACCTCAGCGCCCCGTGCAGAAGAACTGGCCGACGGTTCGCGGAAGCAGCTCTACTAGTCTGCACGGAAGCAAGGCTGGCAAACCCCTCAGCGGTAAAGGCCTGCAGCTGTGCCCCAACGCCAGCGCAAAAGCCGCTTTGCTCCGCGCCGGTTACAAAATCCACGAAATCCGCAAAATCCGTCTGAATCCGTGATTAGCTTTGCGGCCGTGAAACCGCTGCCTGTCTTCGTATTGAATCTTGTGGTGCGGTCGTTTCGGAGCCGAAACGAGCGACGAATGTAGCGTAAGCCTGTGGCCTGCGCGGTAATTAGTATTGCCGCGGGTGAGGTTTACGCCAGCGTCCGTTTCGTCCCCTTAACCCATTGTTTTTTTCAGCGTGCACCAGTCAATAGCGTAGCGCGCCGACCTAAAATCCGCACCTCGTGCAACAACTCGAATTAGACCTCAAAGCCGCCCTCAGTTCGGCCATCCAGCAAGTATTTGGCGCCGCGGTGGCGCCCGAGCAGCTTACCATTCAGCCCACCCGCAAGGATTTCGCAGGCACCTTCACGCTCGTTACGTTTCCGCTCACCAAGCCGCTGGGCAAAGGACCGGAGCAGATCGGGCAGGCACTGGGGGAGTGGCTGACCGCCAACGAGCCGCGCGTGAGCGGCTTCAACGTTGTGAAAGGCTTCCTGAACCTCGAACTCGCCGATGCCGAATGGCTGCGGCTGCTGCGCGAACTGCGCAGTCAGGACATTGCAGCACCCGTAGCCACGGGCGGGCCGCAGCGCGTGGTGGTGGAGTATTCGTCGCCGAATACGAATAAGCCCTTGCACCTGGGCCACTTGCGTAACAACTTCCTCGGCTACTCCGTGGCCGAAATCCTGAAGGCCACCGGTGCCACCGTCACCAAAGCCAACCTGGTGAACGACCGCGGCATCCACATCTGCAAGTCCATGCTGGCTTACCAGCAGTACGGGCAGGGCGAAACGCCGCAGTCTGCGGGCATTAAAGGGGACCACCTCATCGGCAAGTATTACGTGCTGTTTGAGAAGCACTACCGCGAGCAAATCAAGCAGCTCGAAGCCGAGGGTGTGGCCAATGAAGTAGCCAAACGCGAAGCCCCCCTCATGCGCCAAGCGCAAGAAATGCTGTTGCAGTGGGAAGCCGGCGACGACGAAGTGGTGAGCCTCTGGCGGCAGATGAACGGGTGGGTGTACGAAGGCTTCAACGACACGTATGCGCGCATCGGCGTTGACTTCGACAAGTTCTACTACGAATCGGAAACCTACTTGCTGGGCAAAGAGCGTGTGGAAGAAGGTCTGCAGAAAGGCGTGTTCTTCCGTAAGGACGACGGCTCGGTGTGGGTAGATCTTACCGACGAAGGCCTCGACCAGAAGCTGCTGCTGCGTGCCGACGGTACCTCCGTGTACATGACCCAGGACCTGGGCACGGCCGAGCTGAAGTACCAGGACTTTGGCTATGATTCCTCGGTGTACGTTATTGCCGACGAGCAGAACTACCACATGCAGGTGCTCAAACTCGTGCTCAAAAAACTGGGCAAGCCTTACGCCGACGCCATCTACCACCTGAGCTACGGCATGGTAGATTTGCCCTCGGGCAAGATGAAGTCGCGCGAAGGCACCGTAGTGGACGCCGACGAGCTGGTAGTGGAAGTAACCGAAGCAGCGAAGGAAGCAACGCTGGCCAAAGGCAAAACCGAAGGTCTGAGCGAGCAGGACTTGGGGCAACTTTACCACATGCTGGGCCTCGGGGCGCTGAAATACTACCTGCTGAAGGTGGACCCGAAGAAACGCATGCTGTTCAACCCCGAGGAATCGGTGAAGCTGGACGGCGACACGGGCCCGTTCATTCAGTACACGCACGCCCGAATTGCCCAGTTGCGGCGGAAAGCAACCGAAATGGGCATTCAGCCGGAGCTGGCCGCCGACGCGGCCAGCCTGCACGAAACCGAGCGCGACCTGGTGCAAGCCCTGGCTTCGTACCCGGCAGCCGTAGCAGACGCCGCCAAGGCCTTCTCGCCGGCCGTGATTGCGCAGTATGCCTACGACCTGGCTAAAACCTACAACCGCTTCTACAACGACGTGCAGGTACTGGCCGAGCCCGATGCGGCCAAGCGCAGCTTGCGCGTGGCTCTCTCGGCCCAGGTGGCCGAGACGCTGCGGCAAAGCCTGAAGCTGCTCGGCATCCAGGCCCCGGAGCGTATGTAATTGCCTTTCCAGAACGCGCCCCGGGCGCGTTCTGCTTTTTACACCTTTTCGGACGCGTCGTGCGGCTGCGTTCTGCCTTATAGCATCATGAAATCAATAGCAGTCTACTGTGGCTCCAGCGCCGGTTTGGATGAGCGGTACCGCCAGCACGCCACAGAGGTGGGGAAAACCTTTGCCCAACGCGGCATTACGCTAGTATACGGGGGCGGCAACGTGGGCCTGATGGGCGCCGTGGCCGATGCTACTATGGACGCGGGCGGCCAGGCCATCGGCGTCATTCCCTACTTTCTGCAGCAGAAGGAAGTAGCCCACCTGGGCCTCACGCAGCTGGAAGTAGTCGACAACATGCACCAGCGCAAGCTGCGCATGGCCGAGCTGGCCGAGGGCTTCATTGCCATGCCCGGCGGATTCGGTACCTTGGAAGAGTTGTTTGAGGTGCTCACGTGGGGCCAGCTGGGCCTGCACCGTAAGCCCATCGGCCTGCTGAACGTGGCCGGGTTCTACAACGCGCTCATTGACCTACTTGACCACATGACTCAGCAAGGCCTGCTGCGGTCCGAAAACCGCCGTCAATTGCTGGTCGCCGATAACATTGAGGAGCTGCTGGCGCTGATGAATACCTGGCAGCCCTCCGATGTTGAAAAGTGGCTGACTCCGCCACGCACCTAACCCAAACTAACCTCGCCGCGCCAAACCAACCCTGCCGGTGCCGGTATACTCCGGCGCCGACGGGCCTCACCACCGTTTGCCATGAAATTCATGCTGTTGCTCCCGCTTGCTGTACTAGTGGCCGCCTGCGGTCTGACCACCTCCACCGCCAACCAACCCAACGCTATGCCCGAAACCGCTACTTCTGAAACCGCTGCCCGCAGCACTGTGTATGATTTCACGATGACCAGCATCGACGGCAAGCCCGTGCCGCTAAGTCAGTACAAAGGCAAAAAACTGCTCATCGTCAATACAGCTTCGGAGTGCGGCTATACGCCTCAGTACAAGGAGCTGGAGGAACTGCACAAAAAGCACGGCGACCGGGTGGTGGTGCTGGGTTTTCCGGCCAACAACTTCGGCGGGCAAGAGCCAGGCTCCAACGAGCAGATTGCGGCTTTCTGCGAGAAAAACTACGCCGTGACGTTCCCGCTCTTCTCGAAAGTGTCGGTAAAGGGCGCTGATACCGCGCCCCTCTATCAGTACCTCGGCGACAAAAACAAAAACGGCGTCACCGACGAAAAGCCAACCTGGAATTTCTGCAAGTACCTTGTGGACGAGCAGGGCCGGGTAGTGGCTTTTTACCCTTCGGATACAAAGCCAATGGACGATGAGCTATTGGCGGCCATCATGAAATAGGGCAGGAAGTTGCCTCAATAGTGATGCAGTAAACTGGTTTACTGCATATGATAACTAAGTTTACTATTTGCGTCTGCGGTGCTTGAGCAGGCGCTTTGCCAGCAGATTCGGTTTGACTTCTTCCGACCTCACTCCCCGAAACCCAAGCCTCGTCGGCGCTTGGGTTTCTGCTTTTCGGCCGCGCACGTTACCGCTAGCGCTGGCCAGTATTTTCATGGGCGGCTTTCTGGCCGCTGGCCGCGGCCAGTTCAACGGAGCCGTTATCGGCTTGGCGGCCCTTACCACGGTGCTGCTTCAAGTGTTGAGCAACCTCGCCAACGACTACGGCGACTCGCAGAATGGTGCCGATAGCGTGCACCGCGAAGGGCCGCAGCGGGCCGTGCAGAGCGGCGCCATTACGGCCGGCCAGATGAAACAGGGCATGGTCGTCTTTGGGGCGGCTTCCCTGGCTTCGGGGCTGTGGCTGCTGTGGGTAGCGCTGGGCTCCTCGGGCCTATGGCTGTTCATGGGCTTTCTGCTGCTAGGTCTGGGTGCCATTTGGGCGGCTGTGAATTACACCGCCGGCGCCCGGCCCTACGGCTACGCCGGCCTCGGCGACGTATCGGTGTTTCTTTTCTTCGGCCTTGTAGGCGTGTGCGGCAGCTATTTCCTCCAGACTCGTGAACTGCCCTACGAGGTGCTGCTGCCGGCCGTCAGCCTGGGCTGCTTTTCGGCGGCGGTGCTAAACGTGAACAACATCCGCGATATGCGCTCCGATCAACTGGCCGGCAAGATTACCGTGCCGGTGCGCCTGGGCCCGCGCCCGGCGCGGCTCTACCATTGGGCGCTGATTCTGTTGGGCCTCGGTGCTGCTGTAGCGTACGTGCTGCAGAATTACCGTTCGCCCTGGCAATGGCTTTTTCTGGGAGCCGTGCCGCTGCTGGCCTTCAACGGCGCGCAGGTATGGAAGCGACAAGAGTCGATGCAGCTTGATCCACTGCTTAAGCAAATGGCCATGAGCACGCTGCTGTTTGTGCTGCTGTTTGGGGTAGGGCAGCTGCTGTAATGGTTTCTAAGCTGGTGTAATCAATTCCGCGATACAGAGGTAAGGTTCGAGGTGACTGGTGACAAGAGAAGTACTTGTGAAGAAGATGCTAACCACTGCTTTGACCGTGCTGCTCGGGCTCCTGCTGCTTCGGGTTATTGTGCAGCGGTTTGTGCCTTTCCCGCGCTACTCAGGGCCGACTTTCCTCGCAACCGGTCACAATCCTGAGATGATGCCAGAGGCTGATTTCTGGCACCTCATCGAAGCTGCGCGGCAGGATGGCTATGCCAATTATGACGAGCAGCTACAAAACCTAGGCGACGAACTTGCACTACTGGATACCGTGCAGCTCCGGCGCTTCGACCGCACGCTGGACTACATCATGCAGAAAAGCTACAATGCTCGCCTGTGGGAAGCCGCGTACGCTCTCAATGGTGGGTGCTCCGATGATTGTTTCGAGTATTTCCGAAGCTGGCTCATTGCGCAGGGACGGGATAAGTTTTACTGGACATTGCGGCACCCTCGCTTGCTGTTTCTGTCGGGGCGGGCTGAACTACTGCAGAATTACGAGGGGCTGGCTTACGTGGCCACCGCGCAGTACAAAGGGAAAACCGGACACGAAATGCCCGCTTCTGGTGCCTTGGCCTATGAGCTGCACGGTCCGTTATTCGAGGAGTCATCGGCCTTGATGCGGTACCCCGAGTTGTGGTTATTGACCTGGTAAACACCGACGCTGTTTCATCCCCGCCTTTGTTCGACAGCTTCAAAACAACAGTCCCACTATGCAAGACCTGTTAGACCACGTTGCGCAACTCACCACATTGTCGGATGGGTTACGGCTGGAACTGCAGCGACGTGTAGCCACCCGGCAGGTGGAGAAAGGGGAACTGCTGCACCAAGCTGGCGCCGTCTGCACGCGCACTTATTGGGTGCAACAAGGACTGCTGCGCAGCTACTACCTGACAAATGGCCGCGAAATCACCGATTTCTTCGCCGCGGAGCACGACTGGATGACGGCGGCCTACAGCTTTATGACCGGTCAGCCCGACCAGTCCTACGTGCAGGCCTTGGAGCCAAGCACCGTTTACGCGCTTACGCAGGCCGACCTGGGCTATTTATTTGATCGGTTTCCCGAAATGGAGCGGTTTGGCCGCATCACGCTGGCGGGGCAATACCTGCGGCAGTCAGAGCGGCTGGCGGCACTGCAGTTCAACTCGGCGGCCGACCGCTACGCCCACTTTTGCGAGTCGCACCGGAGGCTGCTGGGGCGCCTGCCGCTGGGCATGGTGGCTGCCTACCTGGGCCTCTCGGCCGAAACGCTAAGCCGCATCCGCAGCGCCCCGTGATTTTTTGACCTAAGTCAAAGGAGGCGGGGGCAGCGGTACCTACGTTTGGCCACATGAAACACCGTACCCTGCGCCTGAGCGCCTGGGCCGGGCTGGCCGCCCCGGTCCTGAGCATCGTTGCTATCCTGAGTTTCGCCGCCCTGCGTTCCGACGGCTATAGTCACCTGACCAAGGCAGTAAGCGAGCTAGGGAGCGTGGATGCACCGCACCGCTGGGCCTTCAATGTGCTGGGCTACTTGCTACCCGGTCTGCTGATTGCGGTCTGCGCCCAAGGGCTGCGCCGCTACTTGCCGCAACGACCCTTGGCTTTTCGCTTGCTGCTGGCCAGCGGCTTGCTCATGGCCCTGGCCGGCCTGTGCCCTGTTGACATGGACCGCCGCCAAAGCCTGCTCAGTTTGCTGCACACCATCGGCTCGTTGGGCAGCGGCATCTGCTGGCTGGGCTGTGCTCTGACGCTGGCGCCGGCCTTGCGCACTTATGCGCCTTGGCTTGGGCTAGCCCGCTGGCTGCCGTGGTTGCCTCTGCTGATGTTCGGGCTGATGCTGCTGGTGCCGGAAGGTATGCCGGGACTTATGCAGCGAATCAGTTTTGGTGGATACTTTCTCTTTGTCGCTCTACTCGCCAATCGGCTGCGCTTGCGCACCCGGCAGAGTTCGTTGGCCGAGGAGCTAAGGGAGGCAGTGGCTAAGAGTTTGCGGAAAGCGGCCAAGACCTCGATCCGATAATCAAGTAGCAGTTCGTAGAGAATTGTACAAACAGGCACGTGCCACTCCGCGCCACCTCGGCCCGACCCTCTACTGATGCCGGAAGGCTGCGGTTACTTTGGGCTAACTTCCCAATAACATTCCACGCAGTCATCACAACAAAAAAGCGCCGCTTGCGGAGCGACGCTTGATAAGTGCGTAAGTAAATGAGGGGTGCGTGCTGAACAAGTCCGACAATCAGCAACTTAAGAGCGTAAGTACAGCCGAAAAACGGTGCCGCAGCCTTCTTGGCTTTCGACCTCGATGCGGCCGCCGTGGGCCTGCACCAAGCGGTTGACCAGAAACAACCCGACGCCCGTACCGTCGCTGGCGTGGGGATGGAAACGGCGGAACAGTTGGAATAACTCCGCACTGTAGCGTTCCAGGTCCATGCCCAAGCCGTTGTCTTCCACTTCCAGCACGGGCTGGCCGGCAGCTACCCGCGTGCGCAGGCTCACCTGGAGGAGGCGGTCGGGGTGGCGGTACTTGAGGGCATTGCTGAGCAGGTTAGAGAGGATGGTGCGCAGGTTGCTGCGTACGTACAAGAGCTCAGGTAGCTCGGCAAAGTCGGTCTGCAGCTCGGCTTGCGCTTCCAGTAGCTGGGGGCGAATGGTCTGGAGCACTTCAGCCGCGACGTCCTGCATCGACAATAGCTCGGCAGCTTGCTCGCCGTTCTGACGTTCTATCTGAACCACCGCGGCCAGCCCGTCGATGGTACTCGTCAAATCAAGCAGGGACTCATCCACGAGGCGCAGCAGCAAGCTTTCGTCAGGATCATCGAAGCTAGCCGTACGGCGAAGTTCCTCGAAAAGGCCGCGCAGGTTGTTGATGGGCTGGCGCAGATCGTGGGAAGCCGCGTACACGAAGTTGTCCAGGTCGGCATTGGTGCGGGCTAGCTGCTGATTGGCAGTGGTCAGCGCTTGGTTTCTGGCCTTAATGGCTTCGTTGGCCGAAAGCAGCTGGGCATTGGTTTGCTGCACCTGCTGCCGGGTTTTGGTCAGCTCGGCCAGCGAATCGAGCAGCTGCTTATTGATGGCCTGCAGCTGAGCATTGTGCTGACTCACGTGCTGGCGCCACTCGTTTTTCTCAATGGCATGCAGCACCGTTTTGCAAAGCAGCTCATGGTCGAATTGCTGCTTGACAAGATAATCCAGGGCACCTTCGTTGAGGGCACGCACGGCCAGTTGTTCGCTGCCACCGCCGGTAATCATTACCACGCACAGCGTGTCCAGCGGGGCCAGCCGCTGCAGGTCGGCCAAGATTTCCAGGCCGTTGGTATCAAGTAGGTTGTAGTCCAGCAGCACGCAGTCGGGCCGCTCTGCCTGAAACAAAGCAAGGCCTTCCGCTCCCGACGATGCCTCCACGACCATAAACAAATCGGGCGCCACGTGCTTGCGCAGGAAGCGCTTGTACAGCATCCGGTCGTGCTCGTTATCGTCAACGAGTAAGATCTTTTTTACGCCCCCCGCAGCCACTAGCCCGCAGATGGTAATTCGGAGGTGGCCAGCCAGTAATGCATGAGCAGCCGGGTTTTTTCTTCCAACGTAGCGTACTCAATGGGCTTGGTCAGGTAGCTGTTGGCTCCCAGGCGGTAGCAGTCCTCTATGTCGCGGGCGTTGGTAGAGGTGCTGAAAATAATAACCGGAATCGAGCGCAGCTGCGGGTCCTGCTTAAGGATGCCCAGCACCGTGCGCCCGTCGGTACCGGGCAGGTTAAGATCGAGCAGGACAAAAGCGGGTAGCTGCGGCCAGCCCGGCCGCTTGCCGTAGCCTTGCAAGTACTCTAAGGCTTGGTCACCATCTTCGCAGCGGAGTACAGGATTGGGTAGCGCGTTTTTGCGAAACGCGCGGCCCAGGGCGGTAAAATCCTCGACGCTGTCTTCCACCACAAGGATGGGTTTGAGGGGTAAGGCTGTCACTTAGAGTTGCTTTGAAACGGAAAAATAAAAACTAGCTCCATTGCCCGGCGCGGAATCAACCCACATTTCGCCGTCGTGGCGCTCAATCATTTTCTTGGCAATGGCAAGTCCCGCGCCCGTACCTCCACCGTACTTATCTTGGGTGTGCAAGCGCTTGAAGATTTTGAAAATGGTGTCGTGGTGTTTGGGGTCGATACCGATGCCATTGTCACGCACATAGAAGATATAGTGCGTTTTGTGGTTGGAACCGCGCGGGCCGGTTATTCCATCAGCGGCCGTGCCCACGGTTATCAGCCGTTCCGGTTTATCGTTGTAACGCATGGCGTTGGTGAGCAGGTTCATCAACACCTCCCGGATGCGCACCTTATCGCAGCGGATACTGGGCAGCGGTTCGGCTAAGGTGACCCTGGTTTGCATCTGCTCGAAGCGCGGCTGCAACAAATCCGTCACTTCTTCCAGTACCTCGCCTAGGTCGGTTTGTTCCACCAACAGCTCCAAGCGGCCCACGCGGGAGAGCTGCAGCAGCGACTCGATGAGCGACTCCATGCGCTGGCTCAGGCGCACCAGGGTTTGCAGTTTGTTCACGCCGTCGGCGTCGAGCTGTTCGGCGTAGTCCTCTAGCAAGAAGACGGAATAGTTGTGTATACCGCGTAGGGGCTCTTTGAGGTCGTGGGAGGCCACGTACGCGAAAGAATCCAGCTCGTCGTTGCTGCGCTCCAGCTCGATGTTCAGCCGACTAAGACTAGCTGCCCGGGCCTGCAGCTCGTTGAAAATCTTCAGGCGGATGTCGGACAAATGCAGGCGAATTTCTTCGGCCGCTTCGATTTCCATGGCTCGCCAAGGAGCCGAGGTATTTTCAACCAGCTGGCTCCAGGCCTCAAACGACTGCCGCGGGGAGAGGTGTAATTCTCCGTCTTTCATTACCTCCGCCTTCTGCGACTTGCCGGCCCAGGTTACCGTCTGTACCACTTCGGGCCGAAACCAGATCAGGTAGTCGCCGGGTTCCTGCGACAACGAAATGGCGACGATGCCGCTGCTGGTGCCGCGGATGGCTACCCCGGCCGGATTGTGTTTGGCGTAGGAGGTGGTGTGAAACACGTCCTGCTGCACATTGGCCTGCAGCCACTGCACCAGTTCCTGGATCTGGGGCTTGGTCGGGGTAGTGCCCAGCGTGATGATTTCGCCCCCGAAACAAATGGCCGCGCCGCCGCAGTCGATGACGTCCATCACCGTGGGCTGGCCTTGGTATAGGCCGTTCATAAAATTGGCGTTGCGGCCAATCTGTTCAAACAGGTGCGCCTGCGTTTCCCGAATGTGCAGCTGGTAAGCATAGTCGTCGCGCTGCTGTTTGCTGGGCAGCAGGGCCGAAAACGTTTTGCCGATAAACAAGCACAGCTCGCGCAGCTCGTAGCTCACCAGGCGCGGCGTAATGTGGTGGCAGGTAATCAGCCCCCACAGCTTGTCCTGCACGATAATGGAAACCGTCATGGTGGCCGCCACGCCCATATTGCGCAGG
Source organism: Hymenobacter sp. FMD4 (assembly GCF_058932745.1). Lineage (NCBI taxonomy): Bacteria > Pseudomonadati > Bacteroidota > Cytophagia > Cytophagales > Hymenobacteraceae > Hymenobacter > Hymenobacter sp. FMD4. The sequence goes on along the minus strand of NZ_JBZYWH010000015.1, from coordinate 88,902 downwards.
TACTCCAAGTGGATGGGCGACACGCTGCGCAGCACCGCGTAGGTCATATCGGGCGGGCGCTGGGCGGTGGGGTGCAGTACCGGCACCAGCGGCGCCGGCAGGTACGAAACATCGGGGATGAAGCGCAGCCAGTTTTTCAGGTACAGGGCCCGGGCTTGCGGCGGAATATCTGTGGCCGGGTAATGCAAGCCCAAAAAAGGCTCCAGGTCCTCACGTTTGGCTTCGGCCACTACTTCCCCGCTAGCGTCCTCGGCGAAGCGGTACATAACCACCCGGTCGAAGCCGGTGATGTCGCGCATCTGCTCCACAGCGTACTGGCAGAACTCCGGCATTGAGTTGGCCCCGAGCATCTGGCCCAAGGCCACGTTCAGCGAAGGCAGGTCGAGCACGCTGGCGCCGGTTTCCTCTACGGGCTCAAACTCCAGCCACAGCAAACCGTCGTGACGGTGCAGGATGAGCTTATAGAAGGGTTGGCCCGCTACTTCGCTGAGGCGTACGCCCAGCAGTTTGGTGGCTGCCGTTAGCGTAGGGTACACCGGCTGCAGCTCGGCCAGTTGAGTGGAGCTGAACAGCCGGTTAAGGCTTTGACCAAGCAAGTCCTCCGCCTCGATACCGATGAGCTCAACGGTATTGCTGCTGGCGTGCACCACACGGAACGTCTTCTCGTCGAGGCAGAGCAAAAAACCGTAGGGCTGCACCGAGCCCGGAATATGAATGGGTTCCCGGTCGCAGTTGGTGAGCGTGACGGGCGCGTTCAGCAGCGCCTCGTCGGAGTAAACTACGGTTGCTCGATCCATGCGTGCAGGAGTTGAAAGGTCAGAGTGGCGGAAGCTACGATGTCGGCCTGGTTTTCTTCGGTGGCTTCGGCTGCGAGTAGCTGGCAGAATGCTTTCCACATGGCCCCGGTTTGGTCGCCGTAGCCGGTGAAGTAGGTGCGAGCGTCAATGCCCGCCTTGGCCAGCTGCCGCGTGATAAGTTGGCCACCTAGCGTGGAGCCCTCCATTACGTACAGGGCACCCAGTAGCTGGGAACGGGTCTGCAGGGGAGGCATGGCTTGGCACAGCGGCAGCGCCGATGCCTGGGGCAAATCAGCCTCGATCAGGTGGGCGCGGTAGCGCTTTTCAAGTTGCCAGGCCGGGGCAAAGTCTGGCGCATGCCGATGCAGCTGCGCTTCGTAGGGCCGCAAAAAGCCGTACAGCTTGCCTAAGAAGCGCTTGGTAGCGGCTATCGTAACGGTGCCCGCACTCAACGCTTGGTTGAATTCATTCTGCTCCAGAGCTTCGTGTTGGGCATGGGTTCCGCGGCGCAGGTGCTGCAGGATGTCAGAGCTGGTCGCGGTAATCGGCATAGGCAACAGGGTTGCGGAAAAGATGGCAATTTAGAAGATAATAGACGATAAGTACAAGTAAGCTAGTTCCATCGGGCGGGAGCTTATGCCAACTATATATGTTATAATTTATATATGAGAGCGTGTATTAAACTAAAAATCAATAAAAAAACCCTGCCGACTTAGCGGCAGGGTTTCTTGTTATTCTACTATGTTGGAGGCTTCCGCGCGAACTTCGCTGCCTTCCGGTTGTGGCCCTCGGCCGCTGCGGTTGCGCCCGCCCCGCTTGCGGCGGCGCTTGGCAGCTTCGCCAGTAGCGCCTTCGGCGGCCGGTACTGCTTCCGCACCCGATACATCACCTGAAGCTACGGCCACTTCTGGGCTAGCACCTGCTTCCGTGGCGCCTTGAGGCCGCGGCTTGCGGCGCTTCTTGCGGCGCTTTTGCTCCTCGGTTTCGGCAGTTACTGCGCCCTCTGCGGCTGGGACAGCAGCTACGGGCGCCGGGCTAGCGGGGCGTTCGGGGCGGGCACTCCGCCCACCACCGACTTTACCACCTCGGCCAGCGGGCTTGCCGGGGTGCGAGGGGCCGCGGCCCCGGTATTTACGCGGGTCGAATTCCGGCGACGGACCTATTTCTTCCGGCGTCGGCTTTTTCTCCAGCTCCCGCTCGATGAGCTTCTCGATCTTCACCACCGCGTCCTGGTCGTGGTCGGAAACGAAGGTTATGGCCATGCCGGAGGTGCCGGCGCGGGCCGTACGGCCGATGCGGTGCACATAGTCCTCGGCGTCGCGCGGGAGGTCGAAGTTCACCACGTGGCTCAGCTCGCTCACGTCAATGCCCCGGCTCATCACGTCGGTGGCGACGAGGATCTGGAACTGCTTGTTCTTGAAGTCGCGCATCACTTGCTCGCGCTCCTCTTGGGTGCGGTCGGAGGTAATGCCGCGCACGTTCAGGCCTTTCTTGCGCAGGGCGCGCTCGATGGGGCCCACGTTCATCTTGCGCGAGGTAAACAGAATCATGCTCTGCACGTCCAGCTCGCCGATGAGGTGCTCCAGCAAAGCCAGCTTCATGGTGTCGTACACCATATACATCTGCTGGTTGATGTTTTCGGCCGGCTTCGACACGGCCAGGCGGATTTCCTCGGGTTCGTGCAGAATCTTCTTCGAAAACTCACGGATTTTGTTCGGCATCGTCGCCGAGAAGAGCAGGGTCTGGCGCTTGGTAGGCAGCTGGTTGACAATCTGAATGATGTCGTCCGAAAAGCCCATGTCCAGCATCTTGTCGGCCTCGTCAAGAATGAGGAAGTCGATCTGATCGAGCTTCACGTAGCCCAGTTGCATGTGCGCAATCAGGCGGCCCGGCGTGGCGATGATGATGTCAGCACCCTGGGTAAGGGCGCGCTTCTGCTGCTCCCAAATGTCGCTTTTGCCGCCGCCGTAAATGGCGATGGACGAGGCACCTACGTGGTAACCAAAACCTTCCACCTGCTCGTCAATCTGTTTGGCCAGCTCGCGCGTGGGGCACAGGATGAGGGCAGTGGTGTGCGCAGGCCGCTCGTAGGCGATGAAGTCGAGCACGGGCAGCAGGTAAGCGGCGGTTTTGCCGGTGCCGGTCTGGGCGCAGGCAATTAGGTCTTTACCGGCTAAAGCCAACGGAATGGCTTGTTCTTGCACGGGGGAGGGCTTGGTATAGCCCATGCCCAGCACCCCGTCGTGTACGTCGGGGTGCAGTTGAAAATCGTCGAACGTCAAGGGTTCAGCAAATTGAGTAAATGATGGCTGACCTTGGGTTCCTGGTCAGCAAATGCAGCGTATTCCGGCTAAAGATACGCGAAATCAACAGGTGCGGCCGAGGGATGGTTCGTTGGGGAATATCATTCGAAGAATATGTCCTGTTCAAGCTTGCTTGGGCAGCCAGCCACGAGGACGTGCGTAGGCCAGCGGGAACCGACCGAAGTATTAGTGGTCGGCCTAAAGTATAAGCTGCCGCCGTACGTCAGCCCAGTAAACTGAGCTATTTCCTGCACTTCCAACTATGAACGTAATCGTAACCGGCGCTACCGGCATGGTAGGCGAAGGCGTGCTGCACGAATGCCTACTCGATGCCGACATCAAGCAAGTACTGGTGGTGACGCGCAAGCCCACCGGCGTGAGCCACCTTAAACTGAAAGAGATGCTGCTGCCTGATTTTCAGCAGTTGGCGGCCATTGAACAAGAACTAGCCGGCTACGACGCTTGCTTTTTCTGCCTGGGCGTCTCGTCGGTGGGCATGAAGGAGCCAGAGTACGCCCGCCTGACCTACGATCTGACACTTGGCTTTGCCCAGGCGCTGGTCCGGCTCAATCCGCAGATGACCTTCTGTTACGTCTCGGGTGCCGGCACCGACGGCACCGAGCAGGGCTGGCAGATGTGGGCCCGCGTGAAAGGCCGTACCGAGAATGCGCTGCTGCGGCTGCCGTTTCGCCGCGCTTACATGTTCCGGCCAGGGTTTATGTTGCCCACGCCCGGCCTGAAAAATGCATTGCCCGCCTATAAATACATCAATTGGCTATACCCCTTGATGCGTAAGCTGACGCCGGCCTACGTGTCGACGCTGAAAGAAATGGGGCAGGCGATGATCAACGCTGCCAAGCACGGGTATGGGAAGCCGGTATTGGAGGTACAAGACATAGTGCAGTTGGCGCGCCGGCAGTAGGGCGGGGCCTTATGCCATATCCCACCACTCATCCGGCTGTGTCAGAACCCGCATCTGCCAGCTGATTTGCTCGGCCGTAATGGGGTAGGGGACACCACTGCGTAAGGAGGCGTGCACTGCATTGAACAACTGCATGTAGTCGCCTTTGGGCGCAGGCAGCAGCTGCTGGGTTTTCTGGCTATCAGCAGCCACCAGCGTCAATATGCCTGCCTGATCTGTCGGCTCCAGCCCATACGCGGGGTCCAGCGGTGTAAGGCCTTCCTGCAGCTGGGTTTCCTGCACATCGGCTCTCGATTTCTGGAAGCTGCCTTGCGTGCCGTGCAGCACATAGGCTGGCAATGGCTGCGCGATGGTAAGCCCCGACACGAGCGTGACCAGCGGGCCGTGCGGATAAAGCAGCTGAAGCTGAAAATAATCATCGACCTGGGAGCCAGGGCGGAAGCGGCCCAGCGTGCGACGGACGCGCTGTGGATGGCCAAACAAACTCAAGGCCTGATCCAGAATATGCGGGCCCAGATCGAACAGCAGGCCGCTGCCGGGTGTGTCGGGCTGCTCCTTGAAGAGCTTGTGGTGCAGCGGCATTTTGTAGCGGTCGAAGCGGAAGGTGACTTCAGCCAAGTGGCCCAACTGGCCACTCTTCACTACCTGCTGCACCAGCTGAAAGTCAGAGTCCCAGCGGCGGTTTTGGTAGGCGAAGAGGTGGCGGTTCATCTGCCGGGCCAGTTGCCACAGCGCCTCGGCCTCGGCCACGCTGGTCGCCACGGGCTTTTCCAGCAGCACGTGCTTACCGGCCTGCAGGGCTTGGCGCGCCAGTGTCACGTGCGAGTCGTTGGGCGTGTTTACGATGACCAGCTCGATGGCTTCATCGGCCAGCAGGGCCTCCACTGAGTCGTAGCTGATGATATCGGGGTAGCGCTGCTGGGCTTGTTTGCGGCTGCGCTCCACTACGGCGCGCAGCTGAAAGCCGGCGTGGGCGGCCACGAAGGGAGCCTGGAATACCTGGCCCGACATGCCATAGGCGAGCAGACCGGTTTGAATGGCGTGGGTCATGGCCGTAAAGTAAGGAAGAAAGCTTCCTTAAGCCGCTACGTGCTTACTTCGCCCAAGTCATAGCTTTTTCTCGTGTCGTCAACTCCTTCTTCCGCTGAGGCGCTACCCCTGCACGGCCTGCGCGTGCTGGAACTGGCCAGCGTCTTGGCCGGCCCACAAGTCGGGCAGTTTTTTGCCGAGCTCGGCGCCGAAGTGCTGAAAATAGAGCCGCCGGCCGGCGACGTCACGCGCACCTGGAAAACGGCTGCTGAGTTGGCAGATACTGATGTTTCGGCCTATTTCGCCAGCGCCAACTGGGGCAAGCACTCGGTGGTGATAGACCTGCGCACCGCCGATGGGCTGGCCACTGTACACAGGCTAGCCCGTCAGGCCGATGTGGTGCTGGCCAGCTATAAGCCCGGCGACGCCGAAAGACTGCGCGTGGACTACACCACGCTGCACGGGCTGAACCCGCGCCTGCTCTACGGGCAGATTACCGGCTACGGCCCCCAAGAGCCCCGTGCTGGCTACGATGCCGTGGTGCAGGCCGAAGCGGGCTTTATGCACCTGAATGGCCCGCCCGGCCACGAGCCGCTCAAGATGCCAGTAGCCCTCATGGACCTACTGGCCGCGCATCAGCTAAAGGAAGGACTTCTCACAGCATTGTACCGCCGCGAGCGGACCGGTGAAGGAGCCTTGGTGCAGGTGTCGTTGTGGGAAGCCGGCCTGGCGTCGCTGGCCAATCAAGGCAGCACTTACCTCGTCACCGGTCACGATCCGCAGCCGTTGGGCTCGGGCCATCCCAGCATCGTGCCGTACGGCACGGTGTACCAAGCCGCCGACGATGTGAAGTTGATTCTGGCCGTAGGCTCCGACCGTCAGTTTCAGGATCTGTGCACGGTGCTACAGCGAGCTGAGTGGGCTATGGAAGAGCGTTTCAAGTCCAATGGCGCTCGGGTGCAGCACCGCGCGGCGCTGGAAGAGCTGCTGCGGCAGCGCATTGGCGAAGTCAGTGGCCAGCAACTGCTGGCGGAACTGGAGCGCCGGGCCGTGCCCGCCGGAGCCGTGCGCACCGCCGGCGAGGCCTTGCAGCAGCCAAGCGCTGCCGCCATGCTGCTGCCGCCAACCGCCGAGTTTCCGCACGCGGGGCTGCGCACGGTTGCCTTTGAAAGCCCTCAGTGGCCGCGAGCCGCGGCGCTTAAGTCCCCGCCTCATTTGGGCGAACATTCGGGGGAATTCAGCCACGGCGGACAGGGTTTGGGCTAAAATTAAACCCCGGCCAACTAAAGCTTCGTACCATTGATTTACCGATCTGGCACGGCCGCTGCCGGGTTGGTCCCCGATTCAACTTAAACGGCGCTCTGCCGCATGCCTATGCCCGAAGAACTCGAAAATGTGACGCCCTCCGCCGAATTCAACGAAAAGCCTGCTGGTCAACATCCCGAGCAAGCGGCGCAGGCCCCGTCACCGGCCATTACCAACGACGCCAGCCCGGCGGCCGAACAGGCACCGGAAGTGGCTCAGCCGACCGCGCAGGCCGAATACGTGCCCGAGCCCATTGAGGACAAACTCGACATCATTTTTGAAGGACTGCGCCAGAAATCAACCGCCAAGCAGGCGATTTTTCGCAATACCCAGGCGGCTTTTGACTGCTTGCGCACCGTAACGCAGGAACTGGTGTTGGAACTCACGCGCCGCATCTCTACGGTCGATGCCAGCGTAGCCATCGAATACCGGCCGGTCAACGAGTTTGAATTTCACATCCGGTTTTCGGGTGATTTGCTCGTGTTTGTGATGCACTCAAACATCATCACTTTCCCCGATGACTTCCCGCTGTTCAACACGAGCTACGTCAACGACGATTTCCGCCGCCGCTTCTTCGGGCACATCATGGCTTACAACTTCATGGCTGACTCCATTAAGTATCAGCGCATGAATGACCCCGGCTACTTAGTAGGTCGGCTGCTGGTGAACATCGAAAACCACTACTACATCGAAGGCGCCAAACAGCTCGACATGCCCGAAAACGACATGGAGCACAATGTCATCAACCACGACGCCATGCGCTTGTACGTGGAAAGCGCCATGATTGCGGCAGTCAATAACGACCTCATCGCTCCATCCATCCAGGATATCCAGAAGATTACCGTCAAGCAGAAGGTAGAAAACCAACAGGTGAGCCGCGGCAGCAAAGTCGGGTTCAACTTCCGCAACGAGCAGCGCCACCAAGGCTACGACGGGCTGATCTACTAAGCGCCCGCCATCCGTCCGTTATCTGAAGCACGCAACGCGAAGGACCTTACCACCGCAGAACGACAATCGTCATAACGACTCGTTCCAGCGTGGTAAGGTCCTTGGCTTATGCCTTCCTTCGGTGCCTTCGTCAGGATGACAGCTATTGTAGAAATTGCAGCGGAGGTTGAGCGGCTTTACCGCTTCAGGTAGCCCACTTTTTCGCGCACCTTGTTCAGCACCGTGGTGCCGTAGGCCTGGGCTTTGCGGGCCCCTTCGGCCAGACGCTCGTCCACTTCCTTAAGGTTGTTCATGTAGTGGTTGAACTGCTCTCGCTCGGCCCCGAAACGCTGCAGGATGAGCTCGTATAGCGCCGTTTTGGCATGGCCGTAGCCGTAGCCGCCAGTCAGGTACCGCTCGCGCATCTCGGCCGTCTGCTCCGGCGTAGCCAGCAGCGAGTACAGCTTGAAAGTGGTATCGGTATCCGGGTTTTTGGGGGCCTCCAGCGGCGTGCTATCCGACACGATGCTGCGGATGTTCTTGAGCAGCGCTTTATCGTCGAGGAAAATATCGATGATGTTGCCGTACGACTTGCTCATCTTCTGCCCATCAAGGCCGGGCACGGTCATGAGCTGCTCGTCCACGCGGGCCTGCGGCAGCACGAAGGTTTCACCGTAGCGGTTGTTGAAAGCCGAAGCAATGTCGCGGGTGATTTCCAGGTGCTGAATCTGGTCTTTGCCCACCGGCACGAACTCCGCATCATAGAGCAGAATGTCGGCGGCCATGAGTACTGGGTAGGTGAAAAGTCCGGCATTCACGTCCGACAGCCGGTTCGACTTGTCCTTGAACGAGTGCGCGTTGGCCAGCATCGGGTACGGCGTAAAGCACGAGAGGTACCACGTCAGCTCCGTTACCTGCGGCACATCGGACTGGCGGTAAAACAGATTCTTCTCCGTATCGAAGCCGCAGGCCAGCCACGCGGCCGCTACGGCGTAGGTGTTTTGACGCAGCGTGTCGGCGTCGCGTACGGTGGTGAGCGAGTGCAGATCGGCGATAAACAGCAACGATTCATTGTTGCTGCTTTTCGACAGCTCAATGGCGGGTAGGATGGCGCCGAGCAGGTTGCCTAAGTGCGGGCGGCCGGTGCTCTGAATGCCGGTGAGGATACGGGACATGTACGAGAGTAGTTGGCGCGCAACAGCCTAGCTTTTACGTCGGTTGTAGGCGCGCACGAAATCGGGAAAAGTCTTGCCGTTAAGTTTCTTCGAGGCGAACAGTTGAGTTAGCTCCGCGTCGTTGTTGAACACGCGTAGCAGGGTTTGTTTATCCTCTTCGTCAAAATTACCGTCATGAACCATGTTGCTTTCATCGCGCACAGTTACCGGCGTGGGCGCGCCGGTAACTGTGCGCAACAAGAATGATCTATGGGGTATCCGGTCTTGCGTTGAGGCGCTGAGGCGCGGTGGCCTCTGATAGGAATAGGTCAGCAACTCTACCCGACCCGTATCCATTTGTATGGCAAAGGCTTCCCTTATGTCAACGGACTCCTTGCCATGCCTCAGCTTCATGGTGAAGTCACTAACGGGCTTGAGTACAGTGCCCATCATGCGCACACGGTCTACTTGGGTTGGTGTAAGAGTAAACTTCTCCTTGCCCTGTTTCACCAGCAGCTGACCAGTACCGTAGTCAATAGAGATTTTGCCTTCACCGGAAGTACCATCTTTCAGTCGATACGTACCTGGCACGGCCGGGGAAACTTGGGCGTGAGCCCAGATGGGCAGCGTGCCAGCTAAGAGGACGGAAAAGAGTAATTTTTTCATCATATGAGTATTGGTACAGACGAGGTAAGGTAATAGAAATCTACACACTCACATTCTCTACCGCTTCCTGCTGCAACTCCACGGCTTCTTCCTTGCCCAAATACCGGTCAATCAGCCCGTGGGCGAGGTAGAGCACCGGCGTGAGTAGGATAGCCGCCGCGAATTTATACCAGTAGTTGGTGTTGGCTACCATTAGTACCTGCTGAAAGCTCCAGTTGCCGAAGATGTAGAACGCCACGAATAGCACCACAAACGAGTCCACTAGCTGCGAGACCAGCGTGGAGCCGGTGGCCCGCAGCCACACCATGCGGTTACGCGTAATGCGGCGCAGGGCTTGAAAAACCGTCGCGTCGAGAATCTGCCCAATGATGAAGGCCGCAATGGAGCCGATAATGATGTTGCCGCCTTGGCGAAAAATGCTTTTGTAAGCCACATCGATGTTGAAATCGGGGGCCACTTCCTTGTTGACTTCGAGCCAAAAAGCTGCCGGCGGTAGCGACGTAGTGGCATAGATGACGGCGAAGGCATAGAGGATAAGAGCCGCCGTGAGCAAGCTCACGCGCAGCACGCCTTTCGGGCCGAAGTACTCGTTCAGAATATCGGTCGTCACAAAAACCACGGGCCAGATGAGTACCCCGGCGGTTAGGTCGCCGGGCACGGTTTCGGGCAGGCCGAGCAGGCCGTTGGCGTGAAAGATTTTGACCCCGATGATTTCAGCCAGCAGCGCATTTACAATGAAAATGGCGCTTAGAACGAGGTATAGCTGTTGCTTCTTGTGAGCAAACGAAGAGGTAACGGCGCTGAACATAGCAGCAAATTAATGTAAGTAGTGCGGAGTGGCACGCGGCAAGTGCCAGGGTCTTCCGTTCTTGATAACCAGTCAGTTAAAAGCAGACGAGGCCTAGCCTTCACGGCGTCCTACTCCATCTGTTGTCCTCCGGTCCGACAAGCTCAGCGGGACGCACTTCTGTCAAACGAACCACCGCGTGTGGCTGGGCGCTAGACTACTCCCCGACGCAATTTTTCTGGCACCGGCGGTACCACCCCGCGTTGCGGCATTACAGTGTTACGGTCAGGCCCTCGGTGGCCAATTGTACGGGCTGGAACTCGCGCTGGGCTTCGGCAAGCAGCGGCTGCAAGTCGCGGTAGCGCGAAGAGAAGTGCCCGATAAGGAGCTGCTTGACTTCGGCGAGCCGTGCAAACTGGCCCGCTTGACGGGCCGTAGAATGCCCGGTTTGCTGGGCCCGGTCAAGCATCTCGTGCAGAAACGTCGACTCGTGGTAGAGCAGGTCTACGCCGCGAACTAGGTCAGCGAGACTTTCGAGGTAGACTGAATCGGAGCAGTAGGCGTAGGCGCGGGGCGGGGCGGGCGAGGTAGTGACGTCGGTGTGACGCAGCCAGACGTGGCCGGCCTCGTCGCGGAGGTCTTCGCCCCGAGTAAGCGCTTGAAGCTGCTCGGGCGTCAGATTGGCGGGCAGCTGGTCTTTGATCAGGCGCCGGCGGCGCGGCTGCTCTCGGAACAGGTAGCCGCAGCACGGAATGCGGTGGCGCATGGGCAGCGTGGATACCTGCACCTGCGCGTCTTCGTAAATTAAGGCGTGCTTGGTGGTGTCGACGGGCGTAAAATCCACGTCAAAGGAAAGCGGCGTACCGGAGCAGCGCAGCTGCGTGGTCAGGATTTCATCGAGCCCGGCCGGGCCGAACAATTGCAGCGGCTCGGTGCGGCCCTGCAGGTGCAGGGTGCCCAGCAGGCCGAAGAGACCAAAAAAATGGTCGCCGTGCAGGTGCGAAATAAAGATGCGGTTGATGCGCCCAAACCGGATGCGGTGTTCCATGAGGCGCTCCTGGGTAGCCTCGCCGCAATCAATCAGGTATGGCTCGCGGCCCACAGTGAGGACTTGCGCCGTGTGGTGCCGTCCCAGCATCGGAGTGGCCGATGCGCTGCCGAGTATGGTAAGCTCAAACTCCAAGAAAAAGGCCCGTTAGGGGTTAAGCAGGCGGAGCCAATGGGGCCGCGCAAAAAGAAGAAGGTTGTCAATTGTCAGTTTCCACGAACCGACAACTGACAACCTGTAATCAAAAATCGAGCAAGCTATTCCTTGTTGGTCAGGTCACGCTCGATGGCGTGCAGGAAAATACGGTCGATACCTTCTTCCACGGTGGGCAGAATGTGCAACACCGATTCCAGCTTCGAGATAGTGATGAGCTTCATCACGTGGTCTTGCAGGCCGGTAAGTACCAGCAAGCCGCCCGTCGAATTGCAGAGCCGGTTGGCAATCAGGATTGAGCTAAGCCCCGACGAATCAGTATACTTCACGTTCTGCAGGTCGAGGATCAGGTTGTTGATGCCTTCGGCGTTGAGCTTCACGAATTCCGATTTCAGATCGGGAGCTACGGTGGTGTCGAGCTTCTTCTCGTCAATCGTGATTATCGTGTAGGTCTCTTTTTTATCGATGGAGTACTTCATACGGGACGTCTTCGGTAGTACGTGGGTGTTGCGAAGGTAGTAAAAAAAACAATGTCGAATTTACTGCAAATTCGGCATTAAGGCGAAGCTCTGCAAGAATCAGCGGCCCGGAAAAGCAAATGTAAGTGTGGCCCAAGTGCTTTGCCAGTCTGCCTCAGCCGGTACAGAATGGGGTACCATACGCACCGAGCTGAGTAATACAGCGGCAGGTTGTGTAAGGCGTAACAGGAATCGGCCGTTGTTGTTGGTGCGCAAGGTAAAATGTTGGGCCGGTCCGTCCGAAGTTGGGCGCAGCCACGCCTGCACGGTCTGGTAGGGGGCTGGCTGGCCATCGACGAAGACGCGCGCGGTGAGGGAAGCGCCAAGGCGAAGCGTATACGGGTTTTGTTCGAGGAGGATTTCCAGCGGGTGCCCCACAGGCTGCCGCCACGTGGTATCGGCGGGTTGGGCCGGGCCAGCCTGCACCAGCGTCTTGGCGCAGCGGCGGTACAACTCACGCGCGGGCTTATCAGTTTGTTTACGCCGGGCGCGCAACTGCTCGATGTGGGCGAGGCTCTCCTTGCGCAGGTAGGCTGTGAATTCCTGGCCCGACAGGGTAATGGCCGCGTTGTTGGTTTCAAACGCCAGCAGGTGGGTGCCCGGCTGCTGAAAGGTGACTACGGTGTGGAGAGAGTCGCTTTGACGGGCTTCCTGAGTCAGGTCGGTGACAAGGCCGCCGGGCTGGTAGTGGCGCAGTTGCTCCAGGCGGGCACCGCGACCAGGCCACCGCTCGCCGGTAAAATTCTGACCCACCCAACGGCCTACGTGCAGACGGGTGCCGGGTGCCACCGTGAAGCGCACGGGCTGCAGCCAGAACTCGTTGGCAGTAGCGCCAAGCGAAAGTAATAGAACGGAAAAGAGGCAAAAGGAGCGGGTTCGCACCAAGCAAAGATGCAGGTTCCAAGAGCCTTTTCCGATAGATGCAGCCGGTAGTATGTCAGAAATTTTGACTTCTGAATAGCTACTTACATCCAGGCATACTCTTGCCAGACGAGAAGTATTCGTGGGGGTGTCTAGCAGCGCCCTAACCGTGCGCGAAGCGGCAAGGTAGCCCTCCTTGCTAATGGAGGCTTACGACATCGACTGCGTATTGCTGCTGTGAGCCTGAGCCACCCGCGCGCCATCTTTAGCCAACCAAAACGCCCGACGATTTCGCCGGGCGTTTTGGTTGGCTGAGCCGATTACTGCCGTTCCAGCGCCAGCTCGTAGGCTTTGTCATAGTACACGCGCAGCTGGCGCCAGTCGAACTGCTCGGAAGAGCTTTCCACTTGGTTGCGCTGCATGATTCGCTCGCGGCGGGTCTGCATCACGAAGCGCCAGAGCATGTCGGTCAGCTCTTCAGCAGCCTCGTCGAAGCTGCGCTCTTTGCGCTGCACCACAAAAATGCCCTTCTGCTCGTGGTCGGGCACGTGCTGCTGCACGTAGTCGCCGAAACCGGATAGGTCGGAGGTGATGGCCGGCACACCGCGGGCCACGCACTCCAGCGGGGTGTAGCCCCAGGGCTCGTAATAGCTGGGAAACACCCCGATGTGGCAGCCGCGCACAAACTGCCCGTACTCCATGCCAAACAGCGGCGAAGTAGGGGACACAAAGTCCGGGTGATACACGATTTTGACGCGGTCGTGGCGGTTGTTTACCAAGTTGGCGCGGCGCACGAAGTCCAGGATTTCGTCGTTTTTGTCGTCGACGAGGTTGTGAGTGACAACTGGAGGCAGCCGCGACGTTTTCCAGCTCTGCAAGGTGCGGCGGTAGCGCAGCTTCCAGTAGTCGTCGGTGAGGTCGGAGAGGTTGGGCATCTGGTAATCGGCGCTGGCGGCTGCTTGGTAAAACAGCCGCTCGCCCACCTGCTGCTCAATGGCGCGGCAGGTTTCGCGCACTTCATCCAGCATGGCCCGGCTGTGCAGCACGTCGGGGTTGATGCTGTGGTAAGGGCGCTTGGTGATGATGAACAGCACCACCTGGCCCGCCAGTCCGCTTTGCTGGATGCGGTAATTCAGCCGTGCCATGGCTTCCAGGGTTAGATCGAAGCCCTTGTTATGGTACTCGTAGCGGCCCGAGGTAAAGAGGTACAGCGTTTCGTCCAGGTTGAATGAATAGCTCTGGAAGAAATGCGCCATCACGAATTCGTGAATCTTGGCCTTGTACTGCTGGTGCAGGTTCTGAAACTCGTGCAGCGCCACAAACCGCTCGATGTTCAGCCCGTTGGGCAGCACGGCATCGGGGATGCGGTCGAGCAGGTACATGCACTCGCGCACCGTCAGCTCGGAGACGGTAGTGAATACGTGTGCCCCGTGGGCCGCGGCGCGCTCCATGCGCACAGCCGTTTCAATGTTGAAATGCCGGGCTTCCCGCTCCCAGTCTACATACAGCAGGTGGTCGTAGAAATTGGGGTCGTTCATGGCCAGGTAGCGGCCCAGCAGCGTGGCGTGGGTGGTAAATACCAAGTGCGCCTTGGTTTGCTCGCGGCGCAGCGCCGGAATGGCTGAGCCCACCATCCATTCGTGAAAATGGCCGATAACCTGCTGGCCGGTTTCAGCCACTTCCTTTTCCAGTTCCTGCACAAACAGCTTGGCCAGGTGGCCGAAGGCAGTGACCTGGTGCAGCAGGTCGTCCTGGTCCTGGGACGGAATACCGTGGTGGGCCCACAAGTCAGCTTTGATTTGATTCAGCTGATGATAAGCCTGAAACGGCGAAATGAGTACCACGCGCGGCTTGCCCGTAACCAGCCAATGGCCGTAGTGCACCTCTACTCCCTGCTGCCGCAAGTGCCGGACGGCCCGGGCTATTGGATCGGTGTAGGCGGCGGCGAGCTGCGTTTCGGAGAGGGGCTCGAACTCAGCCTGAGCCGCTTGCGGAAAGTAAGGGCCCAGCAGGCAGTACCTTTCGCCCCAGCCCTCTACGGTGGCCGGTACTTTGGAGCGGATAACAGTGTAGATACCACCCACTTGGTTGCAGACCTCCCAGGCTACTTCCACGAGCAAGGCATTGGGAACTACGGCTTCGGGGGCGGGCAGGGGAAATTGCATAGGCGAGCAAACTAGGTGGAGGCCTCGAAATATACAGGCCGGGACTAATTGGAGTACGGTATTAGCCGATTATTGCGCGGATTTATCCAAAATGGTTGCGTGGGGTCCCCGGCAAACCACCTGGATGCAGCGCTGGTAGCCACGGGCCACCCCTGGCAGGCAAGGGTGGCGGCTGAAAGCAATAATTTGCAAACAGCCAGGTGCTTCCAGCGGACTTTGCGCTAGCCAAGACAAGATTTGAGGTTGCGCAAGCGGGCTATTTTTCCGTGCTTCAAAGCATGAAAAGTACGGCTGCCGTTTCACCGGCGTTTATCGTCCTGCACCACAAGCGGCGGATGCGCTCTGAACGGGCAAAAGGGATTTCTCACCTGGTTCCCGCGGTGGTGTTGCTGCTAGGTGTAGCCAATGTTATCCGCGGCGAAAAGCCATTTACCTTCCTCACCGGCATCGAATTCTTGGTGGGAGCCGCCTACGTGGTACTGCTGGTGCGTGAGCTGCGCCACCTCCGTCACGACCCCACCCACCAGGAGCGAGTAGCTTGGCTGGAGTTGGCCGCCGCCGGCATTCTGGCTATCGAGGGCTACCACATTTGGCACCGTCACCACGAGGCCGATGCGCTCAGCGGCCAGCCCCGCTTTCATGCGCTGCCTTACGTGTATTGGGCATTGGCGGGCGTATACGTCTGGCTGGCGTTCAACCTGGCACGGTTGCATCGGCGGCGTTTTTTGCACCTGCAGGAAAGCGGCTTTAGCGGCCGGCTGCATCCGTTTGGGCGGCGGTTTGCCTATCAGTGGGCCGATGTAGTGCGCTTGGAGCCCGTCGGCGATGCAGCCGTGCTTATTTACCTGCCCAGTGGCCAGCAACGGCGCCTGAACCTTGGCAACATGCGTGGTGGGCCTGAGTTGCGTGACCAACTGCTGGCTCATGCGGCGCAGCACCGCGCCTAATCTTCTGTTTCGCTCGATATAACGGCCGACGACCAGCGTTTTTCACCGCAATGGCCGCAGGCGGTGTTGGGTTCGTGGCCGCGGCTATGGCGTACAAAGCCACAACTGCAGCACGCATAGGTGTCGGGCACCTTGGCTTGCTCCTGAATGAAATCCTGGTCCCAATCGGGAATCAGCGTCAGGCCGGGCTGCGCTTTGGGCTGCTTGAGCACCGTGAAATTGCCATTGGCTTCCATATACATGCGCCTGACCATGCCTAGGTTGTCAATGCCATTGGAGCGAAGCTCAGAAAACAGCCGCTCCTGCGGCAATACCGCTTCCAGCATGCCCTTGCGCTGCAAGCGACCATCTTCCACCACGATGCTGATATCATCGAGGGCCAGCTGCTCAAACTCTTTGTGCTTCACGGCATACCGCGTAATAATGCGCTGGCTAAGCACCACCACCGCCGCGATGATGATGGCGGGCAGCAAGCCGCGGTCGGGGGCCAGCAGCGGCACCCCAATGGCCGCTGCCAGCGACACCAACGCCGCCATTTCAATGCGGCTAAGCATGCCGGCCATGCGCTGGCCCATCATGCGCATGGAGACGATGAGCAGCAGGTACAGGAACAGGATGCGCAGTATGGATTCCAGTACAAAGCTCCAGGGCAATTCGCCCAGCAAAATGCGCATGTAATCGGTCAGCTGAATGTCTTCGGGTTTCATAAGCGAGATGCGCTAGCAAATAATTAACTGAATAGCGTCTAGAATTCGGCTACCTCGTGGGCCTCGACTACAGCATATGTCCATTCCTGGTGGCCACAGGTGGGGCAGGGGCGTTCGGTGGCTTGGTGCTCTACCACCGTAGCGCAGTGCAGGCAGGCTTGTTGGCCTTCGGCTTGGTGCTCATCGGTGTGCAGCTTCTGGTCCATGAGTGGCAGCACGCTCAGGCCTGGGCGAGGCTGGGCATGACGGAAAATGCTGAAGTTGCCGCAAGCCTCGAAGTACACCCGTTTCACTTGGCCCAGGTGCAGCACGTTTTCGGAGCGGAGCTGCGCAAACAGCTGCTCGTGCGAAATCCCAGACTTCCTGAGCTGCTCAGTTTGCAGCACGCCTTCGCGTACTACCAAGCGGGCATCGCCTTGCAAGGTGACTTCCACCGGACGCCGCCGCGTGGCCCAGTAATTGAGCCCGCGCTGCAGGCCCAGCACGCACAGCAGTACCACCAGGGGCGGAATCAGGCCGCGGTCGGGGAGCTGCATGGGTACCGCCACGATGGCACCAAGCGTTACCATTACGGCCATTTCGGTGAGGGAAAGCTGCGCGTTCATGCGCTTGCCCAGCAACCGGAATACAATCAGCAGCGCCAAGAACATGATGAGCGTGCGCAGCAGCACTTCCACCATAAACTCGACGGGCGCATTGCCCAACATGATGCGCTCGATGTCGCCCAGGTAAATTTCTTCTTTCTTCATTGCCTTCAGCCAAAAAACTACCCGGCGGCAGCGGAGCCGATGCTCCGTACCGGAAAGTGTCCTCGAATATGATGTTGGATACCTGCTATACCTCAGGGGACGGAACCCCATTGAACGCGCTTCTGAGGGGGGCGGGTTACGGTAAAAGGGTCTAAAACAGCTCCGTAAAAACAACCAATCTTGGTTTCGGCCAATAATTGACCAGCTATTCCCGACAAGATTATCTTTAGGGCCCGGCCCATATAACGGGCTGCCCTTTCTGCTATGACGCATCGGTTGTTGCCTCTACTTGTTGTGGTAGCCTTAGTGGCCGCCGCGTCGCCTGATGTCTGGGCCCAACAAAAAGCAGCGGTTAAAACGCCCGCTAAAACGGTTGCATCCAAGCCCGCTGGGCCCAGGGCAGCGGGACCCAAGGCTGCACCTGCTGCGCGGCTGCCCTTTCCGAGCGAGTGGAACATTACCCAACTAACCACCGTGCGCAAGGACAACACCCTTAGCTCACGTGCGGGCGGCACCATTCAGTTCTACCCCAACGGGCACGCCGAAGTACCGTGTGAGCGGTATGGGCTACGTGTACACGCGCTTTGCCGGGGCTTACCGTTGGGTAGGTGACAAGCTGTATATGAAGAAAAGCGACAAGCCCGACGCCGAGGAAATGGTGACGCTGCCTACCCGCGGCACCGGCGCGCAAGCCCACTCATACACGCTCACCCAGCTGTATGGCGACGGCGAATCTGACGTGTACTTGCTGGAACCCGGTAGCACCGAAGGCGGCACCGCGGCACCGTAGCCCAGGCTATGCGCCGTCGCGGGGGCGGTGCGGCTGCCCAGCTACGATGCGCAGGCGGGCAGGCTGTGTTACTTTTGCCGCCCGCCAAACTTGCCGCCCGGCTTCGGCGTTTGGCTTTCTGATAACCAACTTTTCCTGCCCGTGCCCCGTCCGATGCTTCAATACGGCCTTTATGGCTGGTCTGCCGACTACGGCTATACCTACGTGCATCCGGCCAACCGCCGCACGTTTGAGTGGGTAGAGCCGCTGGACAAGGTGTTTGAGAAGATAGGCGAGGACGAGGAATGGATTACGCTGCGTTACGACGAGCAGCAGTTCTTGGTGCGCCCCGAGCTGTTTCGGCCTATTCAGCGCCCGCCCTTCGGCTTCGGCGATGCAGTGGAGGCTACGGAGATGGAGCCCGGGCAGCCGCGCCTGCGCGGGGTGGTATCGGATATCTTCTGGGACGAAGGCGCTGCCCGGGCCCGTTACCAGATAGTGGTGCGCAAGAAAAAGGTGCCGCAGGTGTTTGAAGCGCATCAGCTGCGGGCTTCGTAACCGAATATGTGATGGGGAACCAGCCCGAAAGTGGCCAGTCTCCCTGATGATGTGATTGTGCTGCCGATGCCAGGCAGGGTTCTTTGCAAGTGTCTAATCCAGTCACTTCCCAACCCTTTCCTGCGTCATGAATAATCGCACCCTGGGCATCGTCGCCCTCATTTGTTGCCCGGGCATGCAGCTGATGATGACCATCGGCCAAACCAAGCTAAGCTGGGCCCCGACGGGCTCGGCGCTGATGGGGCTGGTGTTTCTGATTGGCTGGGCGTGCAGCGCCACGGGGCTGCGCCAGGGGCGCGTCACCGGCTTCGGGCGAGGAGCTAAGGCGCTGTACGCGGTGCAGTTGGTGCTGCTGAGTCTGGCTGCCACGCAGCAAGTGTTTGATACGGTAGCTGGCCCGCAGAAGCACGTCCTTTATCAGGTAGCCGATGCCGCGTGGCCGGCCAGCATGGTGCTCATGCTGGTGGTGGGCACGGCCGTGCTCCGCGCCCGCGTCTGGGCGGATTGGCGCCGCTGGGTACCGCTGGCCGGCGGCTTTTTCCTGCCCGGCTTTGCGCTTTTATCTCTTGCTGTAGGCCGCGAGTTTGCGGTGGCGGTAATGGGCTGGTACACGGTACTGATATGGGCGCTGATGGCCTACGCGGTGCACACCACGCCGGAAGCCAGGCCGGTCGTCGTTACGGTCTTCGCAGAGTAGCTAAACGCCTACCGCAATACCTACCACGATGGCCACCACGGCCAGTAGTACCAGCAACAAGTACAGGGGCAGCGCAAATTTCCACCACTGATCAAAGCGCACTCCGCAGGCCGCCACAATGGCCATTAGGGCACCGTTGGTAGGCGTAATCAACTCACACAGGCCCGCGCCGTACTGATACGCCAACACCGTTACCTGACGCGAAAGGCCCAGCAAATCCGACAATGGCGTGAGAATGGGCATGGTAAGCACCGCCTGTCCGCTCACGCTGGGCACGGGTAGGTGCAGCGCTGTGTGCACGCCCAGCATGCCCAGCGCCGAAAGCGTCACCGGTAGCTGCGCCAGCGGCGCCGATAGGCCCTGTACGATGGTGTCGACAATCTGACCTTGCTCCAGCACCACGAAAATGGCCCGGGCAAAGCCGATTAGCATGCCGGAAAAAGCAATGTCCTTGAAGCCGGCAATAAAGCCCTCGGCGGTGCCGGTGAGGCCCAAGCCGCCCGCCAGTCCGGCCGCCACCCCCAGGGCAAAAAACAGGGCTGCCATCTGGGTGAAGTCCCAGCCTAGCTCCAGCACGCCGTAGCCAAAGAACCCGAACGTGGCCAGCAGCAAGCCCAGCACCAACCCGTGACGGCCATTGCCAGATTGCGCGGCTGTTTCGGCTTCCATTTCTGAGGTATCAGCAACCACGGCCGTGGCTTCCCGGTGGCGCAGGGCGTAGCGCAGCGTGCCGCCAATCCAGATAAGCAATGCCAGCGCCAAAAACACCATGCGGAAACCCGCGCCCGAGAGTAGGGGTAGGCCGGCCAGTTTCTGCGCGATGCCTACCTGGAAAGGGTTAATTGGGCTGAAGGCTGCGCCCACGGCCGCCGAACCAATGCTGATGGCCACGGCCGTGAGCACCGGATAACGCATACGCCGCATCAGCACCAGTAGCACCGGCACCAGCGGCACGATTTCTTCCTGCATATTCTCTAGCGCGCCCATGGTGGCAAACAGCAGCGCCACTACCGGAATTACCAGGGCCTCGCGCCCGCTGAGCTTCTGCAACAGCCAGTCGACGCCACGCCGCAGTGCGCCGGTCTGATCGACCACCGTAAAGGCGCCGCCGGCCAGAAACACCAGAAAAATAACGTCGGCGGCTTCCAGTAGGCCACGTGGAATGGCCGTGACGGAATCGAGTGGCGAAACCGGCGTGGGCGCCACGCGGTGGTAAGAACCGGGCACTACCACCTCGCGCTTGGTGGCCTCGTCCAGCCGCCGTTCAAAACGGCCCGCGGGCAGCACGTAGCTGAGCGCCACGGCCAGCATGATAAAACCGATAAGGAGCACCAGCGGGTGCGGAAAGCGGAACCTGGGCATTATTGGGAAACTAATGAAATAGCAGCGGCGCACCTTTGGGGATTACTCCAGGGGCTGCGCGGGCTCGTGCGGGGCCGAGCGGAAAAACAATCGGTAGAAGCCCAGCAGTGTGCCGCGCTCCACCAGCACGAAGAGCAGCGTGCAGAGCAGGGTAGTGTTGAGAATCACCGAGAAGGTCACCGTCTGGATAATCTCGCCGGTGGGAATGCCGCGTTGGGCCGGCAGCGTAGCCAGCACGGCCGCGCCCAGGCCCTTGGGTATCATGATGCTCATGATAGACAGATCGAGCAGCGGGGTATTGGCCGGAGCCGAAATGCGCACCACCGGAATGCGGGCCAGCAGAAGCAGCAAGGTGAGCACCACGCCGGCCGTCATCAGCCAGATGTTGTCGACCTGAATGCTGAGGCCGATGTAGATAAAAAAGAAGGTGCGCAGCAAAAACACGATTTCGGAGAAGAAGCTTTTCTCGTCTTCGCGCAGCGTCACGGGATTCTGCGGGATGTACTTGGCCAGCCGGAGCGGGCTCAGCAAATTCAGGTTGCTGAGGGTGATGCCGAAGGTGAGTACCGCAATCGGCCCGCTGAACTCCATCATTTCCACCAAGCCGTACACGATAAACACGAAGGCCGGCGTGGAGAAGCGTGTTTTCTGCAAGCTGGGCAGCCGGGCCTGAATCCACGACCAGCCCAGTGCCCCGCCCGCCCCAATAAGCACAGCCAGCACCAGGGAGGCAACCATCTGCCCGAACATCGTCCCGACGTTGAAGTACGAGTCGTCGTAGGCCGTCATCAGTGACAGGGGCACGCCCAGGGTAAACAGGTCGCTAAACGCCGACTCGATAACCAAGGTAGCGGAGGTGCTTTCCTGCACCTTTACCTTACGGATGAGCGTGGTGACCACTGCCGAAGAAGTGCCACCCAGAATGGAGCCTAGCATCAGCGCCGATAGGATATCCAGCCCGGCCAGCCACACGCCCACGCCCGCCCCGAGCAGGGTGGAGACGATAAAGTTAAGCGTGGTTAGGCCCACCGAGCCGCGCAACGACGCTTGCAGCTGCCGCAAGTGCACATCCAGGCCGCTCTCGAATAAAATGAATACCAGCACAATATTCGTGAACAGGCGCCCACCCTGGCCGAAGTCCTGCGGATTGGCCACGCCCAGAATCGGGCCCAGCAGCAAACCCACCATCAGCAGACCAATGACCTCCGGCAGCTTGGTGCGCTCAAACACCTCGGAGAGGTAATGCCCGAAGAAAATCAAGCAGCCCAGAACGATGATGAGCAGAGGTGTAGACATGCAGTAGCAACAAGTAACGCCGGAAAGCTAACCAAACCCCCGCATACGCAGCGGAACCCCTTGCCAGCTAATCGTTGTATCTTCGGTGGCCGCGCCGCTGCCACTGTGATGTCATGAAATTTGCTGCTTTTACCAAACTTCCGCTGGGCCAGCAGGCCGAGCACCTGCTCCGCACCGGTCACCACCTGGCCGACCGCGCCGAGCACGGCTGCCGGCTGCAGCTTTATGCCCTGGAGGATTTTTACGCCGAGGTGTGGCGCCTGGTAGGCGAGGAGCGCGTACTGTTCATCAACCTATTCCAGAGGCCGGTACTGCTGCAAACCTGGCTAGACGCGGTGAATTTACCGGACGAGTTTTAAGCCAAGTAGTTAGAATAAAACTCCCCTCCTCGGATGAGGAGTGGTGCCCGCAGGGCGGGGTGGTTGACAATCGTTAAACGACCAAAGCAGCCCGTCATGTCGAGCGCAGTCGAGACATCTCGCGTGCGGACGGCCGAGCCGAGAGTAATGTTCTGATAAAGGAATTACTATCCGGCTAAACACGCGAGATGTCTCGACTGCGCTCGACATGACGGTCGGTTAAATTCAACCGGTACTGAAGAAACTACACCGTCACTTTCTCCGCTGCCTTCTCCCGATCAAACCGCTCCAGCACCAGCGGGAAGATGATGATTTCGCCAAACAGCGCGGCTGCTACTGATACCGCCGTGAGCACCCCAAACAGCTGCACCGTTTTGAGCGAACCAAGGCCCATCACAGCGTAGCCGGCAAATAGAATCACGCTCGTCAGGACAATGGTGGGGCCCACGTGCGTGATGGTGCTCAGGCGCGCCAGGTGCGGCGACTGGCCGCCCACGCGGGCTTGCCGGTAGTGGTGAATGTAGTGCACGGTATCATCCACGCACGGCCCGAGCACAATGGCGCCGATGCTGGCCGTGGCCGTATCCAGGGCAATACCGCTCCAGCCCATTACGCCCAGCAACACCAGCACGGGGAAGAAATTGGGCACCACCGTGAGCAGCGCCAGCCGGAAGCTGCGCACGTACACCCACACCAGCCCAAACACCATCAGGGCCGATAAGAGCAGGCTTTCGGTTTGGGAGGTAGTCACGTACTCCACGATGCGGGCGTACAGCGGCTGATAGCCGGCCGGCCGCACCGTGGCCACCGGCCCCAGCGTGTGCCGGGCCATGCGCAGCAGCGTGTCGGTTTTGGCCGTGAGCTGCCGCGCCGAAAGCATGGTGCCCGAAACGGTGATGCGCCCGGTCTGGCTGGGCACGTGCATAAACTGCGCGGCCAACTGCGGATAATCGGCGGTGAGCTGCTGGTGCACCTGCCGCAGCAGGCTTTGGCTGCTCAGGGCCGCGCGGCCCTTGCTGGGAAACTGCGTTTCGAGGCCAGCCTGATATAGCGACTGAAATCCGAATACCCGGCCTACGCCCCGCAGTGTACGGGCCGAATCGGCGAAAGCCGCCGCGCCACTCACTACGGCCGCATCGTAGAGCTGATGACCGGGCCTGGGCTCTACCAGCAGCTCCAGCGGCATGTAGGGCCCCCAGGTGCTTTCCATGGCGCGGTGGTCCTGCACCACAGCGTGGGTGGAAGGGAAATAGCCGAGCGTGTAGGTATCGGCGCGGAGTAGGGTGGTGCCGGCCGCGGCCAGCAGCACCAAGGCGACTGAAGCAGCCGTGAAGGCGCCTTTGCGCGCCAGAATGAACGTGTACAGGCGGGCCAGCGCCGTGCTGGTGCTGCGGGTGGCGCGGGGCGCCGGCTTGGTCAGAGGCAGAATGAGCACGCCCAGCACGAAGGTGAACACGAAGCACAGCCCAATGCCCAAGGCCGCAAACAGGCCGAAGTTCTTGAGGATAGCCATGGGGCTGGTCACCAGGGCCAGGA
Organism: Hymenobacter sp. FMD4; assembly: GCF_058932745.1. Classification (NCBI taxonomy): domain Bacteria; kingdom Pseudomonadati; phylum Bacteroidota; class Cytophagia; order Cytophagales; family Hymenobacteraceae; genus Hymenobacter; species Hymenobacter sp. FMD4. The sequence continues at coordinate 65,287 of NZ_JBZYWH010000015.1, read as the reverse complement.
AGCCGGCCACGGTGGTGAGCATAGTGGCCAGGCACGGCGAAAACGTATTGCGCAGTGCCTGCAGGGCCGACTCGCGCCGCGACAGACCGGGCGTAGCCAGCAGGTTGCGCTCATTGATGACGTGCATGGCATCCATGAAGCCCAGCAGAATCAGCACCACCGGCAGCAGCACCGTCATGAGGTTCAGGCGGTGGCCCGTGAGGCCGTACACGCCCAGCGTGAGGTAAGTAGCCAGGCCCACAATGCCCAGCACGTAGAGCAGCAGCAGGCCGTTGCGGTATAGCAGCGCAAACACCCCGAACATCAGCAAATAGCCCAGGCCTAAAAAGAATCCAAAGTCCTGCTGCGACAGCGCGTTCAGGCCCGCGAAAATGACGCCTACCCCGCCCAGGTACGCGTTTTTCTGAGGTACGTGGGCGTACACCGTGCGCTGCACGGCGGCCAGAATCTCGCCGCGCTGCGCATCAAAATCGGGCAGCTGGCGCAGCACCACCAGCAGGCGGGCCGTGCGAAAATCGGGGCTGAACAGCTGCTCGCGCAGCAGCGCGTGGCTGGCCAGCTGCTGCCGCACCTGCGCCGGCGAGGCATCCGGCGCCAGCAGCGGCCGGGCACCGCTGCCCAGCGGGCCGCGCGTGGGCACTACCGCATTGCCGGGCCCGATGACGCTGGCCACCGCCGGATTGCGTTCCAGCACCTGGCTCAATGCCCGGAAACGGCGGAAGTAGTCGGACGTGAGCACCGATTGCTCGTCGTGCACCACCACGATGACCACTTCATCGTTGCCGAAGCGCTGCTGAAAGTCGCGGTAGGCGCCCAGCGCCGGGTCACCCTCCAGAAACCAGGCCTCCAGGCTGTTGTCGACCTGCACGGCGGCACGTACGCCCGGCCATAGCAGCGCGCACAGCGCCAGCGTCAGCCCCAGCAGCCACCAGCGAAATTTGTACAATCCCTCAATCATGTGAGTGTAATAGCGGCGGCCGCAGGCGTTATTTGCTTCGATGAATCGGCGTAATTTCTTTGCTTACCTGCACGAGCGGTTTCCGCCCGTCAACATGGCTCTGTTTGCCATCCTGTTCTTGACGGTGTACGCCGTGGCGCAGGCCACCCAACCCGCCGAAGCCGCCTCTTTCGGGCTGCGGGAAGCCGTGGGCATTCTGGCTACAATATCCTTCTTTTTCCGGCTCCGGGTGTTCGATGAAATCAAGGATTACGCCTCCGATCTGGAGCATTACCCGCAGCGCGTACTGCAGTCGGGGCGCGTCACGCTGGGCCAGCTCACGCGCCTGGCCTGGGTAGGCGTGGCCGTGGAGGCGGCGTGGTCCTGGTGGATGGGCTGGGGCACCCTGCTGGCCTGGGCGCTGGTGGTAGGCTACAGCCTGCTGATGCGCTACGAATTCCTGGTGCGTGACTGGCTGCGGGCGCGGCTGGTGCTCTATGCATTCACGCACCTGCTCATCATGCCGCTGATTATCGGGTGGGTGTGGTCGGCGTACGCGGCGCGGCCGCTGCTCTCGTTGCCGCTGCTGCTGCTGGCGTTGCTAAGCTTGCTCGGTGGCCTCTCGTTTGAAATTGCCCGCAAAATCAAAACGCCCGAGGCCGAGCGCCCCGGTGTCGATTCTTACTCCCGCTCCCTGGGCTACGTGGGTGCCATCGTGGCGGTGCTGGTGGTGCTGCTGGCCGGGGTGTTGGTGCAAGGCTATCTGCTGCGCCTGCTCGATACGCGCCTCTGGCCCTTCGCCCTGATGGGCCTGCTCTACCTCGTGACGCTGGGCGCCTACATCGGCAGCCTGGCCCGCCCGCGGCCCAAAACGCTGAAAGTCGCCGAGCTGCTGGTGTCGCTGTTTATGCTGACGAGCTATGTGTCGATTATTGTTGAGATTGGGCGGTGGGTGTGGTGACGTCAGCAGTTTGGATATTTGCGTTAGGACGTATTTTGGATTACAAAATTTCGATTCATTACTAAAGTTCAATAGTAGCACATAGCTTCAAATTTGCACATTAACCTGCCTGACGCAAACCTCGTTTTGTGTGCAGTTTATTCGATTAGCATTCTGCTTTTCAATAATTTTTCAACAAGCGGCCTTGTGTATTTTACTTCAAGACTAATGCTTTTGTTATCATTAGCTCTATAGTATTTGCCAGCATCAAAAGCTTCAAAACATTCCCATGCTACATCTGTAAATGGATACGTTTTGACGAAATAATCATCGTTTACCCAGAATGAATAGAGGTTGTTCATAATGCAATCAGCGGCTTCGTAGTTAAGTTGTCCCTTCCAATACCTTAAAGCAGTTTCAATCGACAGTTCCTCAACTACGGTTGTTGGAAACTCTTTAGGGCTATCAAGAATGTCAGAGACTTGATTTGTGCTCAGAATTTCGTTTGATAATTCTGTAAGTGCTCTTTCTATGTTAATACCGTCTTTAATCATTTGCTTAAATTTCAGAGCAAGTCCTCTATTGCAAACGGAAAACGTATTTGCGAAGAAGCGGAAGTCGATATTCTGCTGCTTCATTTTCATTCTGTTGTTGATTTTGTTTTTGCTGTTAAAAGGTAGTTGGTCAGCCGCTTTTTTGCGAATACGCTGTTAGCGGTTGTTTTTCATCGTGCTGAAAACTTCAAATGTTTCTTCAAAATCTAATCGCACATTTGGGTCATTTGATACACCAAGCCCAGTTGCAGAACCTTCAAAGATTGTCAAGCTAACAGTCTCGCAATGAAGCCTAATAAAAGTAAAAACATCCTTCTGTCCCTTTGAAATGGTTCCATTTATCAAGTATTCATCTCTATCAATACCGTATTCAATAAAACTAATCTTCTGTCCTAAAAGTTTATTGAGAATTTCTTCTGGGCTTGTCACATAAACTTTCCAAAGATCAGGATAATCAGGAAGATTGTTTTCTTCCAGCTTTTTTTCAAGTTGGGAAATGTCATGGAGGGCAATTCTTATGTGGCTGCCGTCAAAGTCACCTTCAATTTCCAAAAACTTGCCAAGGTCGGTGAATGTTACAAAGAAAAGCCACGGCAAATAAATGTCTTCGTGCCTGTCTTCTTCATTAAAGTCAACCTGAAATATCTTGTCAACGGTCTTACCATTCAGTTGTGTCAACCAGTTACCTAAATTATTATTGTTCAGCTCAAAGTTCACTGGCAGGTTGTGCTAAAATAACCGCTAACATCTGGGTTGCCGCCATTAGCCACTGTATCAATATGGCAGTTTCCCATCAATAGTACGCAATGCAGTGGCAGTTATCCAACCTACGCTATGCGTGTAACTGCCATTGCAAAACACATTGCCACTGTCTTCAAGCGGCGAACTGTAAGCCGGATAAGGGGCTACTAGTGTGTTTTAGTTTAATAAAAAGGGTTCTAGCACGTCATGCTGAGCCCCGCCGAAGCATCTCTACCGCTTCGCTTGATACTAATTCCAACGAAGCGGTAGAGATGCTTCGGCGGGGCTCAGCATGACTCGACTCAAGCGTATAATTTCAAAAACGTTCTACAACAGCTCAGGAAACTAACCCAGGCAGATCCCGCTGTAAAGTCAGGTTGCCCTACACATTGGCTTGGCGGAACCTGCCCGCTCCGCTACTTTGCTCCCATATGGCCATCGTTGCCGGGTTTTCTACATGATTCTGATTCAGTCTAATCTCCGTGCGCCAGCCGCTGGCATCGGGGGCAAAGCCGCGGGCCTGCTCCACCTGCAAGCGGCCGGCGCACGAGTGCCCGATTTCGCGGTGCTGCCCGCCGACAACTTCGACCCGCAACCGGGCGAGCTACCCGTTACGGACGAAGCCGGGCTGCTGCAGCGGCGCGAAAAGCTGCGGGCTTTTCAGCTCAGCGAAGCCGACCGCACCGCCCTCGCCAGCCTCTTGCGCGAGTGGCAGTTTCCGCAGCAGCCGGTGGTGGTGCGCTCCTCCGTGGCCGATGAAGACGGCCGCCACGCCGCCTTCGCCGGGCTCATGGATACCTTCCTGAACCTGACCACGCCCGAGGCCGTGGAAGCCGCCATCGGCCGCTGCGCCGCCAGCGCCTATTCCGACCGCGCCCTGGCCTACCGCCGGCAGAAGAACCTGCCGCTCACGGCCCGGCCGGCCGTAATTGTTCAGCGCCAAATCACGCCTGCGGCCAGCGGCGTGCTCTTTTCCACCTTTCCCGAGTACCCGCAGGAGCTGGCCGTGCACGCCGTGTGGGGCTTTGGCGAAGGCTTGGTCAGCGGTGCGCTGGCGCCCGATGAGTTTTACTTCAGCAAGCAAACCGGGCAGGTGCACCGCCACATCATTGCCCGCAAAGAAGAGCAGCTGACCGCCCGGCCGGAAGGTGGGCTGGAGCCGACGCCGGTGCCGCAGCCCCTGCAGGAGGCCGCGTGCCTCTCGCCTGAGCACCTGGCCGAGCTGTTCCGCATCGGTAGTCAGCTGGAGCAGGATTTTGGCGGGCCGCAGGACGTGGAGTTTGTGGTGGCCGAGGAGCAGTTGTGGATAGTGCAGGCGCGGCCCATCACACAGCCCATCCCGGAAGTCATCGTGTACGACAACTCCAACATCCAGGAAAGCTACTGCGGGGTGACTACGCCGCTCACGTTCAGCTTTGCGCAGCGCGCCTACGCCACTGTGTACCGCCAAACCATGCGGGCCCTGGGCTTGCCAGCGGCCGAAATAGCCGCCCACGAGGGTGTGGTGACGCAGCTGCTGGGCCTGGTGAAAGGTCGGATCTACTACAACATCAACAACTGGTACCGCGGCCTGCAACTGCTGCCTTCGTTTCGGCAAAACAAGGCCGATATGGAGCGCATGATGGGGCTGGAAGAGCCGGTGGATTTTGTGCAGACGCAGGAAAAAAGCCTGAGCACCAAGTTGCGCATGGCCCCGCGGCTGGTGCTGAACCTCTCGCGGCTGCTTTGGGCTTTCAGTCGATTGAATGGAGCCGTCCAGGCTTTTCACCGCCGATTTGAGCAGCACTACCAGCGCTTCTACCAGCTGCCGCTGCCGCAGCTGAGCGCCGCTGAACTGCTGGCCGAAAAAGGCCGGCTGGATCAGGAGTTGCTCGGCAACTGGAGCACGCCCATCGTCAACGATTTCTACGTGATGATGAGCAACGGCCGCGCCGTGCGCCTGCTGCAGCAAGCCGGCGCCCCGGAGCCCGAGGAGCTGCTGCGCCGCTACCTCGCCGGCGACCAGGACCTGGCCAGCACCCAGCCCACTAAGCGCATGCTGGCCCTGGCCGCGCAGGTGCGCCCGCACGCCGCCCTGCGCCAGCTCATCCTGGCGCAGCCCGCCGACTTATTCGCCCAAGTCCAGCAGCTGGCGCCCGATTTTGCCCGAGAGGTAGAGGAATTCATCAGCCGCTACGGCGACCGGACGGTGGGGGAGCTGAAGCTCGAAACCCAGACCATGCGCACCTGCCCGCAGATCTTCTACCAGTACCTGCGCAATTACCTCACCGCCGACACCCCGGCCACCCTCGGCACCCATGGCTCCCAGCAAGTCCTCAGCGAAGCCCAGGCTGAAGTGAATGCGCTGCTGCGGGGCAAGTCGTGGCTGCTGCGGGCCCGCCTGCGCCGGCGGCTGCGGCAGTTGCAGGAGGCCATCCGGCACCGCGAGTCGCTGCGGCTGGAGCGTACGCGGCTGTTTGGCATGTACCGGGCGCTGTACCTGGCCATGGGCGAGCGGCTGGTGGCAGGCGGCTTGCTGCGCGATGCGCGGGAGGTATACTACCTCACCGAAGACGAGATAACCGCCGCCCTGCGCGGCGCCGCCCCAACGGAGCTTTCAGGCACCTTGGCCGCACGCCAATCAGAATTCAACGGCTACCTGCGCGACGAAGTGCCGGCCCGAGTGGTAGTGCCCTCGCCGCCACTTACACCGTTGGCAGATGCCGTTGCCGACGACGCTGCCTTGCGCGGTACCGGCTGCTACCCCGGCCAGGTGAGCGGGGAGGTGCTGGTAGTAACGTCGCCCGACGACAACCTCGCCGTAGCCGGCAAAATCGTGTGTGCGCTGCGCACCGACCCGGGCTGGGCGGCGCTGTTTCCGGCCTGCCGCGGCGTCATCATCGAAAAAGGGTCTTCGCTTTCGCACTCGGTCATTTTGCTGCGCGAGTTGGGAATTCCCACCATCATCAACGTGCCCGGCCTCACCAAGCGCCTGCAGAGCGGGCAGCAGGTGCGGATGGATGGCGCCACCGGCCAGATCGAACCACTGTAGCGCTGCGCGGTTCCGCACGTTATTTCTACTACTCAGCCCGAAGCAAATAAAATGTTCTTGGCCGTCATGCTGAGCTCGTCGAAGCATCTCTACCGCTTCGTTGAGTTTACTATCAGTAGAGATGCTGGGCTTACGCCTTCCTTCGGTTCGACTGCGCTCAGCATGACGGTGATATTGCAGCTGACAACCTACGGCAGATGCCGCCTTGGCGTCATTCAGCATTAGAAAACTCATCTATGACGACACTTCTCCGCATACCTTACACTGACCAACTCCCCGACTGGTTTTGGCAGGTGCCGGCGCACGTGTACGACAATCAACCCTACAAACCCGATGAAAACCGCGCCGTAACCGAGCAGCTGTTTGCCCACGAAGCCGACCGCAACGACATCGTGCTCTTCGGCGACGAGGCAGGAACCATGCGCGTGGCTGGCATATTTCCGACGGACAGCTCCGAGGCATACTTCGGCTTTTGGGAAACACTCGATGACGCACCGGCCAACGAAGCGGCCTTCCAAGCACTGGCCGACGAGGCGCGGCAGCGCGGCCGCACTCGCCTCGTCGGCCCGCTTAATTTTAGCACTTACCACGCCTACCGGCTGCGGCTGGGCGAACCGCCTTCGTGGGGGCGATTTGACCGGGAGCCGGTAAACCCGCCCTACTATCAGGCCCTGCTCACGGAGCTCGGCTTTCAGCCCGTCAGCACTTTCGAAAGCCGGTTGATCCGGCCCGAAACGGTGCCCGCGGTGTTTGCGGATAAAAATCTGCTGCTCGCCGAACTGGGGAAAATTCCCTTCGACTTCATTCCGCTGACGCCTGCCACCTGGGAAGAGCACGAACGCGCCATCTACGAGTTGGTAGAGGCTATTTTCGGGGCCAATCCGGCATACCGACCGGTTTCATTCGAGCAGTTTCGGCTGCTGTACAACCGCCGCTACGCCGAACGGCTGTGCCCGTACACTTCGGTGCTCTTTCGCGACCGGGCCACCGGGCAGCTGGCGGCGCTCAGCTTCTGCCACCCCAACTACCAGGCGCTGCAGTTGCCACCGCAGGAGCACCCCGTATTCGAGCGCGACTTTCCGAAGCTGCCACGCAAGGTGCTGCTGGCTAAAACGGTGGGCGTGCACCCCGATTACCGGCAGCGCGGCCTCATGTCGTACATGGGCGCTTACGGCATGGTTCATTTCCGCGAGCGGTACGAGGAGGTCATCTTCTGTCTGATGCGTACCGGTAATTTTTCGCTGCACTTCACCGACGGGCTGGACTACGAGGTGGCCCAATACGCCTTATTCGGGAAGGAACTGTAGGGCCGACACCGCAGGTCGGCACAGCCAATGCTCCACATCTCAATACTGAATCGAAGCTGACCCTGTACAATAAATAGAGAAGCTTATTAGCTAGTATGAATTCGGCATCGGGCTGTCATCCTGAGCAGAGCGAGGGACCTTACCACGCTAGAAAGACAATCGTCTCAACGACTCGTTCATACGTGGTAAGGGCCTTCGCTTTGCTCTGGATGACACTTCCTAAGCAGGATAAATAGCAATAGCCGCAGGCTGTTTAACGATGAGCTGCAAAGCGTTGGCTGCGAGGGTATGGGGTGGCGGCTCTACGCCGGGCAGGCGGCCGTAGCAGCGCGGAGCGGCTGCAGTTGCGCGAGGGTATTAAAGTAGCTCTGCACCACACGCGGCAGGAAAGGGTAGGGGCTAACGCTGTGCGCCATCATGTACATGCCCAGGCGGTGCAGGCCGAAATCCAGCGCGGCCAGGCCGGCTATACGGTTGAATTCGTCGGCATCGGCGAAGAGGCCGGTGTGAGCGTGCAGCTGCTGGCGGTAATACTCTAGGTAAGCGGGACGCAGGTGGTAGCGGTCAGCATCGAGCACGAAGGCCAGCAGCTCAATTACGTCGTACTGCGGTACGTGGTAGGTGGCCAGCTCCCAATCGTAGGCGCAGAGCTGCAGGCCAGCGGCGGTGCGGCGGAAGCAGGTGTTGCGCGGGTTAAGGTCGTTGTGAATGAGGGTTTTCGGCTGTGTGCTCAGCTCGGCCCAGTACTCCGGAATGCTGCGAATAGCCTGCTGCAGTAGCGCTGCGTGGGCCGGCTCGTAAAGCTCCGGGAAGCGTTGCGCCGCGTTGTTGGCCAGGGCCTGCCACAGCGGAGCCAGCGTCTGCATGTAGCTGGCCGAAGGCTGATCGGGCCAGGAGGTGGGCACAGCTGTAGCGGGCCGCAGGTGGGCGGCGTGCCAAGTGGCAAGCTGGGCCAGCGCGGCGCGCAGGTGCTCATCGGTCCACTGCTCGGGCGTCATGGCGGAGTTGAGCAGCTCCACGTCGTCGAGGTACTCCATCAGGATGATGTGCACGTCGTTCGCCTCGTCCTGGTGCAGGCCCCAGATCTGCGGCATCAATGGGCTGTTGCCGTGGCGGGCATACACTTCCAGCTCGCGCTGGTGGGTGTGGAAGAAGCCAGTGCGGGTGGCGTACGTAGGGTACACTGCCGCTGCTTCGCCGCCGCAGGCCTGCGCCAAGCCCATGAGCATGCTCGACACCTCGCCGCCAGCCGGCTTAAGCTTGAGCACCATGTGGCGCGTCTGCAGCTCGCCATCGGCTTCGAAAGTAACTGCCAAGCCGAAGTGCCCGATGGGCCGCTCGGTTTGCCCAGCCGTGAGCACCACCAAGATGCTCGCCGAGTTATCAATGGGCAGCGGCTGCACCTCCCGCACCTGGATGCGGCACTGCGGCGCGTGGGCTTGCATGAGGCCCTGTACGAGGGCCGCGGAACGGTAGTAGTCGGGGCTATGCATGAGCGGGCAGCAGGTGTGGAACGGGTACGGAAGTAGTGGCAAGAGTTGCATCGAGCACGCGCACGTCGCGGAAGTAAAAGCAAGCGCGGGGTCGGCGGGCCAGGGCAGTGGAGGCCACGCGGTCGAGGGGAATGCCGGGCATGGTACCGGCGGCGTGCGTCTGCAGCAGGTTCCAGAACACCACCCGCAGCAGCTGGTGCGGGCGGCTCATCAGTGCGCGGGCGGTAAGCTGAAACTCGGCCGGGCTCACGTACTCAAAAATGTTGGAGAGGCTGGCTTTGCTGATGTGTCGGCCGGCGTCGGAAAGCAGGTAGTGGGTAGCCTCGCCGGTGGTTACGGTCAGTTTGCCGCGCTGCAGCATTTTGCGCAGCTGCGCAAAATGCTGGCGCTGGTAGCAGGGCGGCAGGATGCTTTCGGGCAGGTTGTTGGGGCCGAAAAAGAAGAAGCGGAAAAAGAAGTTGTCGCGCAGCAGTTCCGTGGACGCGTGCCGCACCAGTCGCCGGTAAAAAGCCTCACCGCCCGATTCGGGGGCGTAGCGAAACAGTTTCGGGTCGCGGCCGCGGCTGAGGTTGGCGTCGTCGAAGTAATGAATAAACTGATCCTCGAAGGCGGTGCCGTGCAGGCGGTCCATAAACCAGCGCCGCTGCTCGGCCACCGTATCGAAGCGCACGAGCTGATGTAGGGTGGCTTGCAGTTCCGCGCTGAGCGTAGGCAGGAAACCCAGCAAGTAGCTTTCCAAGCGGCCAGCCGTCAGAATACCAGCTGGGTGACTTTCGAAGAAGGGTGCCCAATAAGCCCGCAGCTCTTCTGGCAAAGCCGGTTCTATCGCCTGCCAGGCGGCCAGCACGGCCGGTACACCATCCAGCCCAAGCAGAGCGCGCAGCACCTGCGGCTCGTGGTGCAGGATTAGGTACTGCTTGAAGCGCAGCAGGTGGTTCTGAACCGGGTTCAGGTCGATGGCCGTGACGCTGCGCGGGTTCTGTAGCAAGGCGTTCAGGGCGTTGCAGCCGGCGGAAGTAATGACCAGCACGTCGTCGGTAGCCTGCAAGCCCAGGGCCTCTGCGAGGGTGTCGCCGCTTTCCCAAACCAGCGAATAACGGACGCGGTCGAGGGCTACGTTATAAAATTCGGTGTGCATAGGGGAGGGCGTTAGCGCAACTGGTCGTAGAGGATTTTGGAGAGGTGGCGGCGGTCAACTGGCAGATGCCGTCGTCGGTGCACGCGGTTGCACAGGCCCGGGGGAAAATGTTCGGCTAAGGCGGCGCGCACGGCCAGTTCCGGAGCGGTGCCTTGCAGGTAGATATCGAAGGCGCGGGCGCCGGCCCGGGCAGCCACGCGCTCTACGCCTGGCAGCTGGCTGAGCACGTGCTCTACCTGGTAATGCTGCACGCCTTGGATTATGGCTTCGTTGCCCTGTCGCCCGGTCAGCCAGAGCTGCTGGTGCTCATCGATATAGCCGAAGTCGCCGGTGTGCAGCCAGGTGCCGGCGGCCGTGGCCACATGGGCGCCCTGCACGCAGATTTCGCCTACTTCGTAACGGCGGCCCTCGGGCAGCTGCACTTGGCCGATGGCCCGCAGGCGGCAGTGCAAATCGGCCTGCACTGCCCCCACGCAATAGCCGCCGCGCGGATCGGTGGCCGCCGTGGCGGGGCGCACGGCTATGGGTTCGGCTTCGGAAGAGCCGTAAATCACGTACACCGCCGCGCCGGTAAAGTGCTTTCGGAGCTGCTGCAACAGCCGCTCCGGTACCGGCGAGCCACCCACTCCCACAGCGCGCACGGCTGGCAGGGCCGTGGGGTGCTGCTCCAGGTGGCGACACAGCGCCGTGAAGTAAAACACGTTGCCCGTCAGCGTCTGTACCTGCGCAGCCTGTAGCTGACGCACCACCCGGGCCGCATCCAGCTGCGCCAGCTGGCCCCAGGGCACATCGGGCAGCACGCTTACCGCCCCGATGGACAGGTTGTGCAGCAAGATGTTGGGAAACAGCGGAAAGTCGCGCTGGCCCGCCCAGGGCGGAAATACCGCTTTCAGTACCTCGTGCTGGGCCGACAATACGGCGTGGCTGCGCCGAATGGCTTTGGGCTGGCCGGTAGAGCCCGAGCTGTGCGACACTAAGGCGGGCCGATCAAAGGGTACTGCCTCCGAGGCTAATGGCTCGGCTACCGTTTCAGGGGCGGGCGCGCCCAGCAGGTGCAGCCCGAAGCCGCGCATTAGCCAGCCGTAGCGCCGTGCCTTGGCGGGTGGCAGTAAGGCCGTCCGTAGTTGGCTGCGACGGGCCAGATGGATCAGCCCCAGGGCGGAAATTCCAGCGGGCGGCAGCACGGGTACCGCACCCAGGCTCATCACGGCCAGCAGGCCACAAATCAGCTCCGCACCCACGGGCAGCAACAGCAGCACCGGCTGCCCGGCCTGAACGCCCTCAGCAAGCAACAATTGCTGATAGGCCCCGATGCGACCAGCCAACATGGAGCCCGTGAAAAGGGCGTCTTGGGCATCGGGGGCTCCGCCGGGCCACACTAGCAGCACCTGCTCCGCCTGTTGGCGTAGCGTCTGGTGAATGTGGCGATAAAAGTTGGGCGAAGTCATGCTGGTCAGTGGAGCAAATCCGATGACCAAATCTGAGCAATAAGCGGGACAAGTAAAGGCCTAATAGTGGCGGTAATCAGACTTTATCAAATGAAGTGATAGAACTAACCTTTGGAGAATGTAAGTGTGTGTATTGTGTATGTATATGTTTGGTATAAAGAAACTTATATGCATTTTGATAATGATTGTTATCAGGTTTGACTCTGCTTTTAAGCTGAAAAAATGGCGATTTTCTGACTTTTTGAACTTGGTCAGGTTGACCAAAAAAGGAGCGAAACCACCCGAATATGTGAAGCGTTTTACGTGGGACGTAAAGCGTTGAGGTGCTGCCGGGGCCACACCACGCTCCCTACAGCCTTCGGGGAGGCAAGTTGCAAGGCCACGCTGCAGCGTGGCCGTCGTTTAAATAACCGGAAGTGCCCTGAGTCAGCAACGATCAGGCCCCGCTATGGCGCGGCCCGACGGCCTGATTCGGCAACCCAATTCAGGTAGCGCTAACCTGCAGACTCAAGCAGTTCAACGGCACGCTTCAGTCCATCCTCCTGAAGAATTAATTCGTGCATATGCTGGCTGCGCTCGGCCAGTTCAGCCCGGCCGATCAGCTCGCGCAAGCGCTGCACAAACCGACGGCGCGTCAGTTGCTTGGCCGGCAACGGCGCCACCGCTACACCCCGGCGCTCGGCCAGCTTACCCCAGAACTGTTGGTCGCCTACGGGGTACAGCACCGGGCAGATGAGCATGGGGCAGCCCGCCCGTAGGCATTCGGCCGTGGTGCCAATGCCGCCGTGGTGCACCACCGCCCGCACCTGCGGAAACAGCGCTGCGTAGGGCACGGCATCCACTACGAGCACTTGGGGTAGCGCCGCCAGCGCCGGCGTTACCGTCACGCCCCAGCCTTTCACCAAGATGATGCGCAAACCCAGTTCCTCCACGGCCGCTGCGACTAGCTCGGCAATGGGCGCCGGGCTGCTGAAAGGCATGCTGCCGAAGGTGATGACCACAGGCGCCGCGCCGGCCTGCAAAAAGCGTTGCACCTCGGCGGGCAGCGCCTCGGCTTCGGCCCCAAACCAGAAGCCGGTAAAGTAGTGGTTGCTAGGATAATCAGCTGGCTTGGGCAGGAAGGCGGGGCTGATGCCGTACAGAAACGGTACCACCTCGATGGAGCCCTGCCCCGAGAGAAAATTGCGCTGCCGAAACCGGCCGATGGGCTTGCTGAGCAAGCGCATGCTCCAGTCGGTGAGGCGGTAGCTAAAGCGGTTCAGCGGGGCCGGGATGGGAAAGCCGCTGAAGGCCGGATTGGCGAAATCCCGCGTGGGCTGAAAGGCCGGTACCACGGCGGCGCGCACCATCTTTCCGGGCAGGGCGCCGGCAAATACGTCGGCCAGGGTTTTGGGGTGGTAGATGGATTTGTCGCTAGCCTGCGCGAGGTGGAAGAACTCATCCAAGGAGCTTTCGATGAGCGGATACACCCATTTCTCCAGGTTGCGCCGAATGGCAAACGGATTGGAACCGAGCATTTTCTTGCCTTCCGGTGTGTTCAGAATGGCCTGATAATCGACCTCTATGGGGTGGAAGCCGACGCCGTAGCCGCGCACCAAGGCGCCGAAGTTTTGGGCAGTTGCCAGAGTAACTTGGTGGCCGCGCTGCGCCAGCGCCTGCCCCAGTGCGGCGTAGGGCTGCACGTCGCCGCGCGAGCCAAGCGTCAGGATGCTGATGTTCATGGGCGGTAAGGTAGTGCAGTTCGGCCGCTCAAGGTTATTGATGCCGTTTAGACAGAAAACCGTGGGGAAAAGGCGGCAAACGGCTTTGGTGATTGATAGAAAAAACTCCAGTATAAGCCGTAGGTTGGGGTGCCGTTCGGGCAGTTATTCAATATGCGTAAGCTTCAGACCTCACTACCGATTCTCATTGCCTTGATGATGTTGGGGGCAGCTACCAATGGTCAGGCGCTGGACGCCTACCGCCGGGCTGCCGAGGCGGCGCTACAGCAGTGGCCGCGTAGCGAAACGGTACGCATCGTGCAGGCGCGGGAACGACTAACGCACCTGCTCCAAACCGATGCGGTGGCCCTCATCCCGCCGTTGCGGGATTACCTGATAGCCGTAAACTCAGATTCCGTTATCGGCATTTATCCCACCGAGCAGGACTGGCTGCTGATGGCTACCGGCGACTTTGCGGAGCTGACCCGGCGCCTGCGTGTCGAACCCCGACGCAGCTACGGCCACAGGATTCATGGGCCCATCATATCTACGCCGCCCCGCGACGGCCTGTCAGCGGCTGCATTTGATTACGTGCGGCGGCACGAGGCCAAGGTGCGGGCCGAACTGGCTGCTGCGGCATTGAGCGAGGAAGACGCCGCTTTTCTGGCCATTTATCTGGACGGGCACTTGCTGCCCAACTCGCCCGAAACCCGCATGCGCCTTGCCAAAGCGGTTGCGGCTTTCAAGTTGCAATACCCGACCAGCTCCCTGACCAGCCTGTTCGGCGAAGGCATAATCGGCAATGAGGTGATGGCCTCCAAGGTGGCATTGGGAGCCAATGGCACGGTGGGAGTGCTGCTGCTGCCGGCGGCCCTGGGCCGATACGTACGCAACGCCGTAACCCTGAATATGGGCGGCGAAGTGCTGTACCATCGGCTTACCCTGGGCGGCACGCTGGGAATCAGCAACAGCGGCGTACGAGAAGCCTTTCAGTACCGAAACCAAACTTGGAACCAGGATCTGCGCGTCAATCTGCTAACGGCCGCGGCCGCCGTGGGCTACGCCGTAGTAGACAACGCGCGTTTGCGCCTGACGCCGTTTGTGGGGGGCTTGTACTTTGGCATCAGCGCCACGGAAACCGCTGTGCAAACCGACCCGACTCAGGACGTGGCGATGCGCTTCCGGCGGCCTTTCACGGCCGGCCTCAACCTGGACGTGCACGTCGGCAGAACGCCAAGGGGAAATGCCACTCAGGTGCCCGCAATAGATGGCGTACGAATGCGCATTCGGGCCATATACCGCCACCTCGAAGCCCGCCACGATGCTACGCTGCAGGGGCCGCTGCTGGGCCTGGAAGTAGGCCTTAGCAGTGTTACATACCAGAGGCGCTACCAAAGCCGCTATGGCGTGTTTCACCGCTGAGGCTAATGGTGGCGCGAGAACGTAGTTGTTCTGACTAGCGGCGAAAAGCAAGCCGCAAAACACGTGGGCCCCGTGGATCAGCTGATCCACGGGGCCCACGTGTTTTGAGAGCGGTAAATGCTGTAGCTCGCGTTGATCAGCTGCTTAGCTTACTGGGCTGGCTGCGCACCGAAGCGTCCGCCGAAAAAGTCGCCCTTTTTCCAGGTAGGGCGCTGGGGCTCGTTGGCCACTTGGTAGCCGATAAGGAAGTTGAGCTGCACGTACTTCTTGCCGGCTTCGAAGTCGAAAGTGCCCGAGGTATCGTCCTGCGGCTTGTGGTAGGTTTCGGCGCGCCACTTCTGCACCAGCTGGCTCAGGTTGTTCTGCCCGTCGGCGGTTTTGTTGCCGTACTTGATGTGCAGCGCCGGAATGCCCTGCGTCACGAAGCTGTACTGATCGGAGCGGATAAAGCGGTTTTGCTCCGGCTCGGGGTCGGCTTCTACCGTGAGGTTGAGGTAAGCAGCGGCGCGGTTTACGGGCTCAGCCAGGCTAGAGTGCTCGGCGCCCAGCGGCACCACGGAGAGCAGCGGCGCAATGATGGTGGGCATGTCGGTATTCACGTCGGCCACGATTTTGTCTTTGGGCACGGTGGGGTGCGAGGCAAAGTAGGCCGAGCCCAGCAGGCCGAGCTCTTCGCCGGTCTGCAGCACCAGCAGGATGGAGCGTTTGGGCTTCTGCTTGAGGCGCGAATAGGTGCGGGCAATTTCCAGCACTGAGGCCACGCCCGAGGCGTTGTCGTGGGCACCGTTGTAGATGGAGTCGCCTTTCACGGCGGCGGCTACGCCCAGGTGGTCGAGGTGGGCGGAATGCACCACGTATTCGTCGCGCAGCTTTTTATCGGAGCCCCGAATCAGGCCCACCACGTTGTAGGAATCAAAATCCTGGTAGGTGGAGCCGAAGGTGGCGCTGGCCGAGGTGCGCAGCGGCGCCGATGCCGGCGTACCGGCGCGCAGGGCCGAGAGTGTACGGCCGGTGTCGGCGGCTGCGGCCGTAAACAGGCGGTGCAGCACGGCGGCATTCACGTTGGCCAGCAGCTTAAGCTCGGTGCCGGCGGCGTAGCTACGCGAGGCGGCCACCTTGCCATTGGGGGCAAGTACGCTGTAAGCGCCGCGGCGGAAGTTGGGCAAGGTGCCCTTAGGATTGGTGCTGGCCACAATAACGCCCACGGCCCCGTGCCGCACGGCGTTCTGCATGATCATGGTCAGGTCCTGGCTGGCGGCCGAAACTGTGGAAGGAAAGGAGCGGGGGGCGCCGCGCACTATCACCACCATTTTGCCTTTGGCATCGAGGCCGGCGTAATCGTCGTAGCCCAGCTCGGGTGCCGAAATGCCGTAGCCGGCAAATACCAGCGGCGCATCGGCCTGCACATTGGGCAGTTCGGGGTTGGGGTAGAATACGTAATCCTGTCCCGCGGTAAGAGTGCTCACGGCACCGCCTTCACCGCGCAGCGTGAGCGTGGTTTCGGGCTTGGTGTAGGCGCGGCGCAGGCGCACGCGCTGCACGTAGCTGCCCTTATCACCAGCGGGCTTTACGCCGAAGCTTTTCAGCTGCTGCGTGACGTAGTCCACGGCCATCTGGTAGCCTTCGGTGCCGGGCTGGCGGCCTTTTAGCTTGTCGTCGGCTAAGTACCAGATGTGAGCTTTGATATCGTCGGGCCGCACCTGCTCCAAGGCATCGGCCACTTTTTTATCAACGGTGAGGGACTGGGCTGCAGCGGGGCTAGCAGCCAGCAAGCCGCCCCAAAAGAGCAGCGAGTAGGATAAGCGCATTCGAAAGGGAGTGGGGTGAACGGTCGCCAAAAATACTGCCTTCAGCCGCGAAGGTTGCATTAGCGCTTAGTGGTAGTTAGTGCAGCACCTTTGACGTTATGCCGCTAACCCTCCGCACCCAGCACCTGGGCAAGCACATTACCCAGTATAGGACTAAGAATGCGTGGATGCACTGCGCTGCCATCTTCGATTCATCCTGGCAGCTAGGGCGTGCTGTTGCGCTCCAGCATCTGTTGGAGCACTCGCTCGATTTCCTGCACCTCGCTGTGTGCATGGTACCTGGGTTTTACCACGGTTCCCAGCCACTCAGCCAGCGGATTGTCGCGCATGGAAAACATGGTATCGTCGGCTTCGCGCACGCCGTATAGCACGGAGCGGAGCCAGAATTTAAAGAGCACCTGCTTTATCCTGGCTTGCTGGAAGTCCAGGCTAGAAATGTCCATACGGAACGGGGAAGGGCGTTGGGGCTGGTCGGGGATTTTACTGAGCAGGATTACCTGAGAGGCCTTCGAGGGCTTTGCGGGCTTTTACCAGTTCCGTTACTTCAAAAGCAAGCACGCTGTCGGGCAGGGAGCGGAACAAGTGCTGGTAATCGACGGAAGAAGTAGGTGCGGTCATAAGTGGGTGTGCAGGCAGGCAAAACACCTTCTGGGCTGCAACGAAGTCGCTGATGGCAGGGTCAGAAGTAAGGTTTGCGACTGTAGTTAAAGGACACGGACTCTAACCACACGACATAGCAACTCCCGCCGGTACGCCAAGCGCCGGCGGGAGTTGCTATTAGTCATGGAATGGTATCGGTTGCGAAGAAAATGCAGTCCAATTCGAGCGGTGCAGCTTACAGCGGCTGGCGGCGCTCCACAATGCGGCTGCGCGGCTGGGGGCGCAGGGCTTCGTCCTGCGTGGTGCCAGCTTCAGCACCGCGGTGCCCGATGCCTAGCTCGTGAACATCGAGGGCGCCGGCGTGGTCCAGCAGGTCGCGGGCACGCTCGGCTTCCAGGTAGGTGTCCACGTGCACCGCCACGAAGCCGTGGCGCCGGGCCGCCTGGTATTTTTCGCGCTGGTTATCGGCGGGCGGACCTAGAAACGACATCAGGAAGTGGTGAAACGAGTCGTTTTCCGGAAACTCGCCCGTGGGGTTTTCCGTGGTGGTGGTGTCGTGGTCGGAGACTTCCACCACAGCGGGCGGGAAGCCGTTTTGGGTGAGCTGATCGGCCGCGCTCTGGGCCGCATTGGTGGTGCTGAAAGCACCTACTACGGTGTGCGTGTAAGCCATGAGCAGAAGGGAGTTTGGAGGGTTGACGAACAGCCCGGCCCAACAGCTCCGCGCCAAGCCGGACGGGCCGGGTAGCCCGTGCGCCCTGGCGCGTGATGCAGCGGCCGGAAATAGACCTTCGTAACAACGAGCCAAACCCGGTACGGGTTGGGGCAGGCTACCGTTGAGCCTCTTTATCAACGCACCCCTACAATAGGAACCACTCAAAATCCGTAGCCGAAAAAAGGATGCCGGGCGTGGAAAGCGGCAAACTTGAACAGGCTCGAAGAGACACCCACGACCTTTTGAACTGTCGTGCGCTAGGTCGTCTTGTATAAATACCAGCCGCCGCCCAGCGGCTTCATCACGATGATCCGGCTGGGGTCCATGTCGGGCACTTCGTCGGCATCGGGCTGGTAGAGTAGGCCCACGGTATTGCCGGTGACGCCCCCGATAAGAAACTCCAGGCAGCTGCCACAGCCCGTATCACGGCGGGTGAGGCGGCGGATGTACAGGCCTTGCAGCAGCTCCTTGATGACTGGGTCATTGTTGGCTGCCTGCTCTGCCTCGAAGGCCGCTTCGTTTAGTTCGGCCGGAAAAAAGCCACCGGCCTGCGCCAGGCGCACTACCTTATTGAACTCGCCTTGGTGACGGTTGAAGTGCGCAATGATGTCGGCATCGGCGCCTACCCACAGCTTTAGGTTGCTCACGGTGAAGTGGTGGTCGGCGTCGGGGTGGTTGCGGTTGTATTTATCGACTTCCGCCGGCGGCATGCCTTCCATCAGTTTCAGCATTTCGTGCCCGAGGGCTGTCATGGCCAGGCCGCGCACCGCCTGCAGTTTCCATTGCGCGCCGGCCTTGGTAAAGTGCAGGTAGAAGTCGGAGGTTTTAACGGATTCGTTGCGCAGCTCCACGGCCACTACCGCCGAGGCCGAGTCCTGCTGTACCAGCTGGCAACGGCGCTGCGTGGTGGGCGGAATCTGCTGGCCCAGGGTTTGATTTTTGGCTTGCTGGGCCGCTTCGCAGCACAGAAAATTCTTCATTTGCGGCCACCGGTCATTGGCCACGAAGCGTTCGGCAATTTGGAGCGGCTCGGTGGGCCTCCAGGCCAGCACGACCTGCGGCAAATACAGCCAAACCAGCAACAGAAAATACTTCATGAAATAGGGAAGAATCGGAGGATATTGCACCGTAAAGCGAGTGCCGACGCTCGACAACAAAGATTTGGCGCTGTGCGTTACGAATCACGGATTTACTCACCTCCAATTTCCCCTGATTATGGCCAAAGGACAAGAGGCTCGAAAAGAAAAGAAGAAAGAGCCTACTAAAACTCCGAAAGAGAAAAAGGCGGCCAAAGACGAAAAGAAGAAGCTGCGCGACCGTAGCAGCGAATAAGCAGCCCGCCTCCAGCCCCCATGCATAGGCCACTCCCACCCGGGGTGGCCTATTTGGCTATTTGCAGGATGCGCAAAGCGCCCCGAATGACCAGCCCGAATACAACAGCCCCGATGAGTAAGTCGGGTTTATTGGAGTCGAACACTTGTACCAGCACGGCGCTGGCAATTACGCCGAGGTTGATGAGCACGTCGTTGGCCGTGAAGATGAGGCTGGCCTGCATGTGTGCTTCCTGGCTTCGGCTGCGCTGCAGCAGGTACAGGCAGGTCGCATTGGCTGCCAGCGCCAGCACCGATATGCCCAGCATCAGCCGAACATCCGGTATGGCCTCGTTGCTCAGAAACCGGCGAACTACTTCCAGCAGCCCGAGGCCGGCTAGCACCAACTGCAGGTAGCCGCTGGCCCGGGCCACGTTCTTCTTACGCCCTACAGCGCTGCCCACGGCCCACAGGCTGAGCCCGTACACGAAAGCGTCGGCCAGCATATCTAGGCTGTCGGCTACCAGGCCCATGGAGCGGGAGAGCAACCCGGTGGCTAGCTCCACCACGAATAAGCCGAAGTTGATGAGCAGCACCGTCCAGAGCAGGCGGGTCTGCTGCCCGGCATCCGTAGCTGGCATGGGCGTCGTAGCGGGCGAAGCCACGCCGATTAGCGAGTTATCCGTCGGGCGGGAGTGCAGCAGGGCCGCGTTCAGGTTCAGGCCGTGAATTCGGGCTTCGATGTTGAGCAGTTCGCCTTCGTGGTACACGGTAAGCAGCCGCCGGGGCAGGTCAAAGGCCAGTTGTCGCACCGCTGGCACACCTTGTAGCTGCATGCGTACGAGGGTCTCCTCGGAAGGGCAGTCCATGTGGGCGATGCGAAAAACGGATTCCTGCATGGCTGAAAAACGAAAAGGCGCGCCATACATACGAGGTATTGCCCGCTGCCGTTGACCTTCGTTTCAGGCTGAACCACAGGCTTACCAAGCACATTAAGAGCAACGTGCTACGGCTCCTGATTTATTCTGCACTCTTGCCGGGAGCAGACTACCGGCCCTGCACCTTGTCGAGCACCGCTACCACGTCTTTGGTCGATACCTTCTGTCCGGTTTCGGCCGCGCGGTAAATGGCCTCGATGAGCTGCATGTCGCGCAGGCCCATTTCGCCGGGCACGCGGGTGGGCTTGTTGTTGAGTACGCAGTCGGCAAAGTCATCCATCTGCCGGGCCTGCTGGTTTACGTTCTGAATGTTCATCGGTCCCTGGCTGGTGCGGCCTTTGAGGCCACCGTAGCCGAATGCGGGCTGCAGCTCCATCCAGCCTTTAGCGGCCTCGGCCCGTAGGCGGCTTTCCATGCTTTCGGCGTAGCTGGTGCGGCAGTCGGCCACCGCGCCGTTGGCAAACTGCATCTGCCAGTTGATGCCTGCTTCCACTTCCTTAAACAGGGCGTTGTTGGGCTTGGGCGCAAACTTGGCCGTGACGGACACCGGCAGCTGACCCATGGTGTACACCACGCCCTGCACGCAGTAAATCCCCAGGTCCATAAGCGGTCCGCCACCGGCCAGCTCCTTATCCACGCGCCAGGGCGTGTCGTTAGTGAAGCGGAAGCCGTTGTCGGCCACCAGCTTGCTGATCGGCCCAAACACCTGCTGCTGGCCCAGGCGCATCATTTCGCGGTGGTGCGGCTCGAAGTGCAGCCGGTAGCCAATGCTCAGCATCTTGCCGGCCTGCTTGCACGCCGCTATCATGCGCTGGCACTCCGCCGCCGAAAGGGCCATGGGCTTTTCGCAGATGACGTGCTTGCCGGCTTTGGCGGCGCGCACCGTAAACTCTTCGTGCAGGCCCACCGGCAGTACCACATACACGATGTCGATGTCCGGGTTGTCGGCGATGCGGTCGAAGTTCTTGTAGTCGTAGATGTTTTTGTCGGCGAGGCTGTACTGCTGCTTCCACTGCGCGGCCTTGGAAGGCGTGCCCGTCACTATGCCCGCAAGGCGGCACAGCTGCGTTTCCTGCAGGGCCGGAGCCAGCTGTCCGGTGCTGTATTTGCCCAGGCCCACCAGCGCTACGCCTAGCTTACGGCCCTGCTGCAGCGCCTCCAGGCTGGCTGGGCCATAGGCAGTTTCATCCAGCCAGGAAAGCGAGCGGGCCAGCCCCGACGTGCCAAGGAGCGAGGCCCCGAGGCCCAGGGAGAAAGTGCGCAGGAAGTCCCGGCGCGAGGCGTCTAAATCAGGTACGAAACGGTTGAAAACGTGACGCATAACATTGCTGATTGGTGCATCAGGACTTACCCGCGTTCGGGGCAGAAGGTTATGAATGGAGCGCACCGGTCTGGGCGGAGGCAAGTTGTAGCGGGCCGGCGTAGCTTTGTGGCGCTTTCCCAGCCTGCCGGGGCTCAAGCCTGCCCGTGCCAGCATTCAAAGGTTGCCGCTGATGCCCTTTACTTTTTCCCATCCGGCTTTGGTTTTGCCGCTTCTGCGTCGCCAGAGTCGTTGGTTTTCGCCCACGGGTCTGATTGTGGGCAGCATCGTGCCCGACTTCGAGTACTTCCTCCGGATGCGCAAGGGCCTGAGCTATTACAGCCACACTTGGTCGGGCATGCTTTGGTTTGATCTGCCGTTTGCGTTGCTGCTTACGGTGGTATTCCATCAATTCATGCGCCAGCCGCTGCTGCTGCACTTGCCCAGGCTGTTGCAGGCTCGCCTGGCCCCGCTGGCCCAAGGCAACTGGCGGCAGAAGCTTCGGTCGCACTGGCCCGCTGTGGTGTTTTCCATCCTGCTCGGGGTACTGCTGCATTTCGGTTGGGACTGGTTTGTGCACCAGAGCGCCGACTACCTCTACGCGCATCAAAGCCAGCTTTTTGCTTTTCGGGAGTGGCAGCCCCACAACACTATTTACACGGCGTGGCACTCGTGTCACTCCTTGGTTGGGTTAGTGTTTATGGCTTGGGCATTTCGCAAGCTGCCCACCGCGGCCCCTGCGCCGAAAGCCAGAGCCAGTTCCCTGTGGGGATTCTGGGGCGCTACGGCTGGTATTTCGGCTGTTATCATGGCTTTGCGAGTGGCTTTCGGGCCGGCAGCAGTGACGCAGGATATTCCGGTAATTATCATCGCTGCGTTTTTGCTGGCGCTGCTAAGCGTTTGTGCTGCGTGGACGACAGTAGCAGCCAAAAAACAGGCTGCTGCAGTTGGTGGGGAAAGCCGATAGTGGGAAGGAACTCAGGAAGAGCGAGTAGCACTACGGCTAGGTAACCGAGAAAAAAATATCTCCGGGCTACATTAGTCCAAGTTAATACTGGCAACGTACAAAACCGGGCAAGTGTACCGCAGCAGTAGCGCTGTGGCCTCGGTGCAAGCCGTGGGCGCTGGCGAAGTTGCGGTACATGAGTAGCATTATGCCTTGATTCACAGGACCTGCCGTTGGGCCCGTTGGCTTCGCGTTGGGCTACGTGTCGGGCGCATGCTGCTTTCCTTACCTGCTCCCGTTCCCCTGACCCCGCAGCTTCACCGCTGCCCGCACCTATGCCGAAATCTTTACTGCTGCTGCTCGCGTTGTTGCCGTTGCTGTGGAGCTGCGTCAATACGCGAAAAGCAACCTATTTCACTGACCTGAAGGATAACACTGAATTCCCGGAGTTAGCCGCACCAGAGCATATCATTCGTAAAAACGACATCCTTGCCATTACGGTCAGCAGTCAGAATCCGGAGGCAGCGCGCATTTTTAACGCGCCTGGCCGCACGGATGTGCGCAGCACCACGCCGGCCGGCAATCAGCTGGAGCTGGCGGGCTACCTCGTCGACAAAGCCGGCATGATTCAGTTCCTGATGCTGGGCGATGTGAAAGCCGAAGGCCTTACCACCGATCAGCTGCAGGCCCAGATCCGGGAAGGCATCGTCAGGCGCAAGCTGCTGGTAGACCCAGTGGTGGAGGTACGGCTGCTGAACTACAAAGTCACCGTGCTGGGCGAAGTCGCCAACCCAACGGTGGTGACCGTGCCCAACGAAAAAATCACCCTGCTGGAAGCCCTCGGGCTGGCGGGCGACATCACCATCTACGGCAAGCGCAACAACGTGCTGGTCATCCGCGAAACCAACGGCAAGCGCGTGGCCAACCGCGTGGATTTGGGCTCTGAGCAACTCTTTAGTTCGCCGTATTTCTACCTGCAGTCCAACGACGTGGTGTACGTGGAGCCCAATAAGTCGCGCATTGCCGGGGCCAGCCGCCTGAACCAGTACCTGCCAGCCATCGTCAGCAGCTTTTCGGTGCTGATTATCCTGGTTGATCGTTTCACGCGCTAGCACCCAGGGCCATGATACCACCAACCCCAACGCGCCGCCCCGCCGATGTCAGCCTGCTCGGGCTGCTGGCTTCGCGCTACCTGCCGTACTGGCCACTATTTGTGCTGCTATGCGGGCTGCTGCTGGCCGTGGCTTTCTTTGCTACCAAGTACCTCACGCCGGTGTACCGGATCAACGCTACGGTGGTGGTCAACGACAAGGCGCGCGGCGTGGAAGAGTCCGAAACTGTTCGCTCCCTGGACGTGTACGCCGGCAACACCATCGTCGAGAACGAGGTGCAGGTGCTCGTGTCGCGCACCTTGCTCCACGGCGTGGTGCGGCGGCTGCACCTGTACGCACCACTGTTTGAGGCTGGCCGCATCAAGCCGGCTTCGGCTTACCTGACCTCGCCCATCCGCGTACAGGCCCGGCAGCCCGATTCCATTCGGGCCGAGCCGCGCATTGAGTTTGCCTTCGATGCCCGCGCCAATCAGGTGCGCATGGGCAGCCGGAGCTACCCGCTAGGCCAGTGGGTGCGCACGCCCCACGGCGTGCTGCGCTTCGACCCCAACCCCCGGCAGCAGCGCAATACGGATCGGGAGCTATACTTTGCCCTCGTGCCGCCGCGGCTGGTGGCCGATGGCATTGGGGGTAACCTGGAAGTGGGGGCCAGTTCCAAGCTTTCCAGTGTGGTGACGGTGCAGTACACCGATGAAGTGCCCGAGCGCGGCGAAGACATTGTCAATGCTTTGCTGGAAGAATATACCCGCGCTTCGGTCACCAATAGCAATCAGCTGGCCTCCAATACACTGGCTTTCATTACCGACCGCGTGCGACTGGTGGAGCGGGAGCTGGATTCCATTCAGCGCCGCATCCAGGAATTTCGGTCCTCTCAGAATGTGGTTGACCTAAGTCAGCAGGGCAACCTGTACCTGCAGAATGTAGCCGACAACGATCGAAAAGTGGCCGAGATAAACATGCAGCTGGCCGTGTTGGATAAGGTGGATCAATACGTGCGCGCCGGCGGCAGCCGCACCGGCATCGTGCCCACCACGCTCGGCATCTCCGATCCGGTGCTGGCCGACCTGCTGCAGAAAATCAACAACCTAGAGCTGCAGCAAGCCAACCTGCGCACCACCTCTGGCGAAAATCATCCCCTGACGCGGGCCGTGGAAAGCGAGATTGGGCAGATTCGGCCCAGCATCAGCAACATCGTACGCAACCAACGCGCCCAGCTGCAAGCCAGCCGCAACACCCTGCAGGGTACCTCCAATCAGTACAACGCCGTGCTGCGCACCCTGCCCGGCAAGGAGCGGGAGCTGCTGGAAATCACGCGGCAGCAGGCCATCAAAAACGACGTGTACGCCTTCCTGCTCAAGCGTCGCGAAGAGGCTGAGCTGAGCACGGCGTCCACCATTGGCGACTCGCGCATCGTGGACCGCGCCGAGGCCAGTGTGCGGCCGGTGGCGTCCAAGCGCCTGCTGTTCCTCATTGGGGCGCTGGTGGCCGGCGTGGGGCTGAGTATCGCCTACATATTCATGAAAGAAGAAACCGGCGGCAAGGTGTACTTCCGCTCCACGGTGGAGCGGGCCACGCGTATTCCGGTGGTAGGCGAAATCAGCAGCCAGCGCCGCGCCTGGCTGCGCCGGGCGGTGCCAGCCTCGGCGGTGGCGGCGCAGTTTGGGCAGCTGCAAGCTGCGCTGGGTTTGTTTGATGCTGGCCACAGGCGGCAGATTATCCTGGTTACTTCCAACCTGCCCAACGAAGGCAAAACCTTCGTGAGCACGCACCTGGCCGAAAGCCTGGCCGAGGGTGGCTACCGCACCATTCTGCTCGATCTGAATCTGCATGCGCCGGAAGCGGCCCAGGCTTATGGCCTGCCGCCAGAGCCTGGCGTGGGGGACTACGTTCGCCGCGGAACGCCTCTCGCTTCGCTGATTCAGAGCACCAGCGTAACGGGTCTGGATATGCTGGCGGGCGGCTTGGCAGCGCAGGCGGCGGCTTCGCTGCTGGTGAGCCCGGCCATGGAACAGCTGCTGCAGGAGCTGCGCCAGCGCTACGATTTCATCGTGCTGGATACTCCCCCCGTGGAACTGGCCATCGATGCCTACCTGCTCGGGCGCTGGGCCGATGCGTCGCTGCTGGTGATTCGGCAGGGCGTAACGCCATCGGCCATTGTGCAGCACCTGGAAGAAAACCAGAAGCTGCGGGCGCTGCCGGGCCTGGGCATCGTGTTCAACGACGTGCCGCCGCGCGGCTTCCTCACGCGCTACACCGGTTACGGCTTCGGTTATGGTTACCAGAAGGTGTACCGCCTGCCGTCGAAAGCGGAATAGAGCCGCTTCACTTCACTCACGGCCGACAACCGGCCGCTGCATCAGCTGATTCACTACGCGCTTTCCATGAAAATAGCAGTTGTCGGTCCGAGCATCACGCGCACCAAGGGCGGTATGGCCACGGTAATAAGTGACATGCTGGCCAACCAAACGCCGGGCGTGCAGTTCATCCACATCGTGTCGCACGTGGAGGGCAGCGCGTTGGAGAAAATCAGCTACACCCTCCGGGCCCTGGGCCAACTGCTGCGCGAGCCGGGCGTGGACGTGGTGCACCTGCATGCTGCTTCGGGGGCCAGCTTCTACCGCAAAAGCCTGTTTGTGCTGCTGAGCATGCTGCTGGGCAAGCCCACCGTGATGCACGTGCACGGCGCCGACTTCGACACCTTCTACCGCGAATCGAGCGGGGTGGCGCAGCAGTACATCCGCTGGATATTCCAGCAGAGCAGCAAGGTGCTGGTGTTGTCGCGGTTCTGGCAGGAATTCTTCGAGCAGCACATCAGCAAGCACAACGTGGACGTGCTGCACAACGGCGTGTATCCTGAGGTATTTGGCGCCTGCTACACCATGCCTCAGAACCTGCACCGCTTCCTGTTCCTGGGCCGTCTGGGCCAGCGCAAAGGCGTGTACGATCTGCTCGAAGCCATCGAGCGGCTGGTGAAGCAGCAGCAGCTTACGCACCTGCAGTTCTTCCTCGCCGGCGATGGTGAAATCGAGCAGGTAGGCCGGCTTATCAGCGACAAAGGCCTGACGCCAAACGTGCAGGTGCTGGGCTGGATGGGCGACACCGAAAAGCGCCACTGGCTGGGCCAGTGCGACACCATGGTGCTGCCTTCCTACAACGAAGGCCTGCCCATGTCCATCCTCGAAGCCATGGCCGCGGGCAAGGTCATCATCAGCGGTCGGGTAGGGGGCATTCCGGACCTGGTGACGGAAGGCAAAAACGGCTTTCTCATCACGCCCGGTGACGTGCCCAGCCTCGCGCAGCATATTGCCCATGTGGCCTCGCACCCGCAGCAGATGCAGCAGGTGGCCGAAAACAACCGCCGCAAAATCGACCAGGAATACAACCTGCAAAAGCTCAACGCTTGGCTGATCGGCCTGTACCGGCAGCTGGCCCCGAAAGCCCGAAGTTGAGCCGCGCTGCCTGCGCCGCAGCCCTGCGGCAACGGCCACCCGGCCCTGCGTATACCCCGTTACCCTTTCCCAAGCGGCACCCCTACTTCCGATGGCGGACACAGCAAAACCGACCGGTACGCTTTTTAAGAACTTCCTCTCGCTGAGCTTGCTGCAGGCAGCCAATAACGTGCTGCCCATTATTTCCATTCCCATCATCGTGCGCATCATCGGGCCCGATAAGTTCGGCGTCATCAACTTTGCCTCGGTGGTGATGTCGTACTTCATTCTGCTCACCAATTACGGCTTCGACCTGACGGCCACGCGGGCTATTTCCATCAACCGCAACAACGTGCAGACGCGCAGCAACGTGTTCAACGAGGTGCTGTTTGCCAAGCTGCTGCTGTTCACCGTGTCGCTGCTCATCTTCCTGGTGCTGCTCAGCACCATGCCCCAGCTGCGCGAGGAAAAGCTGGTGGCCATCTACTCGTTTATCATCGTTTTCTCCTTTGTTCTGACGCCGAACTGGCTGTACCAGGGCATGCAGGAGCTGTACAACATTGCCATCTTCAACTTCGTCACGAAGCTGATTTTTACCATTGCGGTGCTGGTCGTCATCCGCGAAAAAGACGACTACGTGTGGCAGCCATTTATGATTGGGGTAGCGCACATTCTGGTGGGCGTGGTGGCCTTTGTGTGGGCCCTTCGCAAGTACCAGATTCGGCTGGCCTACGTGCCGCTGCGCAAGGTGCTGCGCCACTTGTGGAGCGAGAAAGTCATCTTCTTCTCCTTCGTTTCCATCAACGTGTACACCTACGCCACCACGCTGGTGCTGGGCTTGGTGCAGACCCCCGAAGCGGTGGCGTTTTTCTCGGCTTCGTGGCGACTGGTGGTCATCATGCACACCATCGTCACCATTCCGCTGGGCATGTCGCTGTTTCCCTACATCGGCGAGAGTTTCGGCATCAGCCGCGAAAAGGGCATTGAGCGCATCCAGATTACGGCGCCCTTCATCGTGTATCTCACCTTCCTGATGGGGGCCGGTGTGTGGCTGCTGGCGCCGCTGATCATCACCATTTTCTACGGGGAGGCCTTTGCGCCTTCCATCACCGTGCTGCGCATTCTGTGCTTTATTCCCATGATTATGGGCCTGAGCAACCTGATGGGCGTGCAGACCATGGTGAACCTCAAGATGGACAAGCCCTACACCTGGATTATCGCGGCAGGCGGCGTGATGGGGTTGGGGCTGAATTTCTGGCTGGCCAGCCAGTACAGCTACATCGGCGGGGCTTGGGCCTGGCTGCTCACAGAGGCTTCCATTGCGGTGATGATGTGGCTGTACCTGCGCCGCTACGGTATCCGGGCCGTCAATACCCTCTACTTCCGCTTCTCGCACATCGCTACTACGGCCGCGCCTATGGTTGACACCGTACGGCGCAAGCTGGGCGGCCACAAAGCCTAACGCATCAGCCCCGAAGCCGTGGACGCCGAACTCAAAATACCGATCCTGCCCTTCGTGCTGGTGCTGCTGCTCTTCCTCGGCGCCAACGTGCTCGACGTGCTGCACTACCCGCAGTCCGACCCCACGAGTGGGCCGCTGTACCGGCTGCACCCGTCTACTTACCTGCTCTTTGGGCTCTGGGGCGTGCAAAGCATCAAGCAGAATACGCTGTATCAGTTGAACAGCCCCACGGTGCGCTACTACGGCCTGGCCGTGCTGCTGGTGTTTGTGTACTCCATCACGCTCGGTAAGTCGAAGGCCAACTTCTTTATCCTCGACACGCTGTTTGCGCCGGTGCTGCTCATTCAGCTGCTCCAGAACGAAACCGAGGACTTTAAGGCACAGGTGCTCTACTGGCTCAAAGCCTTTTTCATCATCAACTGCAGCCTGGCCATCGTGGAGCGGGGCCTGAGTACCATCATTTTTAAGCCCACGCAGGAGGCTTGGTTTGAGTCGTTTCGCTCGTACGCCCTGCTGGGCCACCCCCTCAACAACGGCCTCATCATCGGCTTCCTGACGCTGCTCTTCGTCATCATCGCCAAGGACACCACGCGCAAGTTCTTTTTCCTGGGGCTGGGCATCATGGCCATTTTCGCCTTTGGAGCACGCACGGCCTTGGGGGCCGTGCTGCTGGCCTTTCCCTTTCTGCTGTATTTCGATCTGAAAAACTACGAGCCCGACGAAGCGGCGGGCAAGTTTTTCAACTACCTGTTCTTGTTCTTCCTGATGCTCGTGCTGGTGGCCTTCGTGCTCGTCAGCACGCCCTTCGGGGAGCGGATTTTTGCCTCGGCCAAATTCGACGACGACAGCGCCGACGTGCGCGCCCGCGTGTTCGATATGTTCCGGCACTTCACTGCTTCCGATCTGGCTTGGGGCATTGGCGAGCAGCACATCACGCGGGTGATGTACCTGGAGAAGGTCGACATCATCGAGAACTTCTGGATCATCTGGATTTTCAAGTACGGCTTCGTGCTGACGGCCTTCCTCGGACTGTTTCTGATTGGGTTCCTGTTCAGCCTGGTTCACCGCTTGCCTGTGGCCACGCGCTGTGTGCTGGTAGGCGTGGTGCTGCTCATCGCCTCCGGCAACAACTCCATGGCTACCAACACCACGGCTATATCCATCATCACGCTGGCCTCGCTCGTGGGCCTGCACGCCTTCGCTCCCGTACCCGCTACCCGCCAAGACACCTATGAAGAAGATTTCCATCGTTATTCCGGTTTACAACCGCAAGGCTGACCTGCCCCGGTGCCTGGAAAGCATCCAGACGGAATACCCCGCCGACTACGAAGTCATTGCCGTGGACGACGGCTCCACCGACGGCTCCTGGGAACTGCTCCAAAGCTTGCAGATGCCCAAGCTGCGCGTGTTTAAAAACCCCGAAAACAAGGGCGTGAACTACACCCGCAACCGCGGCGTGGAACAGGCCACCGGCGACTACATCCTCTTTCTTGACAGCGACGATAAGCTCATGCCCGGTGGGCTGGACACGGTTATCCGCCACGTGACGGACCACGCCGCGGTGAAGCACTTTCTGTTCTTCGTGTCATCCAATCCCAATACCACGGCCAAGGCGCCTTATACCACTACGTATCAGGAGTGGCTGACCGAAAGCGTGTTCGGCGACTTCACGCACGTGATAGAGCGCCACGTGCTGCTGCAATTTCCCTTCTTCGAGCAGTTTCGGGCCTACGAAAACCTGAACTGGCTGCGCATCATCAAGTTTACGGAGCCACAGCTGGTAGTGCCTGAAACCGTGACTTGGGTGGACCTGGACCGCACCGACAACCTCACCAAAACGCTGCGCCTCAAAACCACGGCCGCCATCGAGGGCAAGTTCACCTACCTGCAGCACTACTTCGGCCTTTACGGGCAGGACTTGTACCGCTTCGATCCCGCCGGCTACAAGCAGAAGTTTCGGCACGCGTTGCTGCTGGGCATAGCCGCTCACCGCAAGCGCGACGCCCTGCGCCTGCTGACGGAGTCGCCCATGTCCGGAAAGGCCGTGTACAAAGCCGTGGTGGGCCTCACGCCCTCACTGGCTCTGAATGCCCTGATCCGCGCTAAGTAACCTTCCCAAACCCGACGGATATGCGCATCGTGCATTGCTTTTTTACCTTCGAGATGGGCGGGGCCCAGGTGCTGGCCGTGGACCTGCTGAACCGCCTGTGCCACGAGCACCAGACGGCGTTGGTCGTAGTCAACAGCGTGTGCAGCGAAGCCCTGCTGCAAAAGCTGGACAAGCGCGTGGCAGTGCACCGCATCAACCGCCCCGAGGGCAGTCGAAACCCCTGGCCACTGGTAAAGCTAAACCTGCTGCTGCGGCGGCTCAATCCGCAGATCATCCACTGCCACGAGCCCGACATCGGGCGCATTCTGCAGGCGCGCGTGGGCAAGCTGCTGTATACCATTCACGATACAGGCATTCCCACGCAGCACTACCATTATTACCACTCTCTGGTCGCCATTTCCGATGCCGTACGCGAGGAGCTGGCCCGCCGCTTCGATCGGCCCATCCGCACGGTGTACAACGGCGTGGATGCCACGCCGTTCCGGCGCCGGGAGCAGTACACCCTGGCACCGGGTGAGAAAATCCGGCTCGTGCAGCTGAGCCGCCTCATGCACGAAAAAAAGGGCCAGGACGTGCTGCTGCAGGCGCTGCACCACGTCAAGGCGCACTTCGGCTTCGCCGATTTCACGCTCGACATCGTGGGCAGCGGCGGTTCGTTGGATTATCTGCAGCAGCTCACCGCTCAGCTGGAGCTTACTGCCGAGGTAAATTTTGTGGGCGAACGTAACCGCGACTGGCTTTATGAGCACTTAGCCGGTTACCACCTGCTGGTGCAGCCCTCGCGCTACGAGGGCTTCGGCCTCACCATTCTGGAGGGCTTCGCGGCCGGGCTGCCCGTGCTGGCTTCCGACATCGAAGGCCCGGCCGAAATTATCGGGCGCACGCCCCGCGGCTTCCTGTTTCCCAGCGGCGACCATGAGGCCTGCGGCCGGGCGCTATACAAGTTGTTTCGGGAGTACGGACAAGAAGCTGTGGCGCAGCTGATGCAGCGCACGGAGTCCGTAACCGAGAAAGACTATTCCATTGAAACGTGCGTGGCGGGCTACGTACACGAGTATCAGGCGCTGCTTAATCATGGATGATATGAGCTTCAGGAGCTACATAACGCAGGATGCTGCCGCAAACCAGAACAACACCAAGGGCAAGCTGGTGACCATGCTGTTTCGGATGGCGCAGTATGGCGCGCAGGGCGGGCGGGGGCGCCGGCTGCTGTTTGCGCCCTACCTCGCGCTTTACCGCTTGCTGGTGGAGTGGTTTATGGGCATCGAACTGCCCTGGACGGCCACCGTTGGTCCGGGGCTGCGCATTTTTCACGGACAAGCCACCGTGGTGCACAAGCACGCGGTGCTGGGGCGCAACTGCACCTTGCGGCAGTCCACCACCATCGGCAATGCCCGCGAAGACGGAGGCGTGCCCGTCATCGGCGACAACGTGGAAATCGGGGCCAACGTGTGCATCGTGGGCGACATCAGCATCGGCGACAACGTGCTGATCGGCGTGGGCTCGGTGGTGGTGCGCCCAGTCCCGCCCAACTCAGTGGCCGTGGGCAATCCGGCCCGGGTGATAAAAACTCTCGCTCCGCTGATGCAGTAACAAACCTCAGGCATACCGCCCCTTGCAGCCCGAAAGGGAAGCCGACGGGGCAGAAGCCTGCCGCTCCGCACTAACCGAACACCTACTCGCAACCCTCGTGGAAAAAGTCAAAATCGGCAAGGCGTACATCGACAATGTCACGCCGCAGGAGGCCATTCAGGCTGTCGACCGGTTCATCGAAGCCGACACCAGAGCCTACGTGGTAACGCCCAATCTCGACCACATCGTCAAGCTCGAAACCGATGCTGAGTTTGCGCACGTGTACGAGCAGGCCGGCCTGGTGCTGGCCGATGGCAACC
This sequence comes from Hymenobacter sp. FMD4, assembly GCF_058932745.1. Classification (NCBI taxonomy): domain Bacteria; kingdom Pseudomonadati; phylum Bacteroidota; class Cytophagia; order Cytophagales; family Hymenobacteraceae; genus Hymenobacter; species Hymenobacter sp. FMD4. Next base: position 32,955 of record NZ_JBZYWH010000015.1, on the reverse strand, counting down.
CGCTGATCTGGGCCTCCAAAGTACTGGGCACGCCGCTGAAAGCCCTCGTCACCGGCTCCGATCTGTTTCCGAAGCTGTGCGCCCACGCCGCTCAAAAGGGCTACCGCGTATTCTTCCTCGGCGGGCTGGAAGGCGTAGCCGAAAAAGCGGCCGCCGAGCTTACCCGCAAGCACCCCAGCCTGCAGGTGGTGGGCACCTACAGCCCGCCCTTTGGCTTCGAGAAAGACGAGGCCGAAAACCGCCGCATCCTTGACATGGTCAACGCCGTGAAGCCGCACCTGCTCTTCGTGGGAGTAGGGGCCCCGAAGCAGGAAAAGTGGATGTACCGCAACATCCAGCACCTCCATACCAACGTGGCACTGGGCATCGGCGCGTCGTTTGATTTTGAGGCCGGCACCATCAAGCGGGCCCCGCAGGCCGTGCGCCGCATGCGCATGGAGTGGTTCTGGCGTTTCTCCAACGAGCCCACCCGGCTGTTTCGCCGCTATTTCATCGACAGCGCGGGCTTTATTCCCATTGTGTACCGGCAGCTGGAGGAGCAAAAGCAGCAGAAAGGCACCAGCGAACAGCAGCGCGGCTGATGGCTGCTACTGGGGCCACGGCAGCCATGCGCCACCGTGCAGTGTGCGGCGCGCTTCTATGGGCGTGGGTGTGCTTGCTGAGCGCCTGCACCCCGGCCCGGCATCTGCCGCAACTGCGCACCCAACTCACCGATAAGCAGGCTACCGCCGAAACGGCCGCGCTCTACCATAACCTGCACCGGGTAGCTGCCAGTGGGCGGGTGCTCTTCGGCCACCAAGACGCCACCCGCAACGGCCACGGCTGGACCCGCGACTACCAGGCCCCGCCCGTGCCCGCCGGTAAGTCCGACGTGCACGATGTAACCGGCGCTTACCCGGCCGTGTATGGCTGGGACCTGATGCAGGTAGTCAATTTCTACACCGGCCCCAAAGTGGAGCACGAGCGGCAGTTGCTGCGCCAGCTGACGATAGAAGCCTACAACCGCGGCGGCGTAAACACCTACAGCTGGCACTACCACAACCCCGTGGCCAAAGAGGGCGTGTGGTGGCGCGATGCACCGGTGGAGGCCGTGCGGCACATCCTGCCCGGCGGTACTCACCACGAGGTGTACAAGAATTCCCTACGCGAAGTGGCGGCTTTTGCGCAGTCACTCATCGGAGCCGATGGCAAATTGATACCGGTCATCTTCCGGCCCTTCCACGAGATGAGCGGCGACTGGTTTTGGTGGGGCCGGGGCCGCTGCACCGCCGAGGAATACCAACAGCTGTACCGCTTCACGGTGGAATACCTGCGCGACAGCCTGCAAGTGCACAACTTCCTCTACGCCTGGTCGCCCGACCGCAACTTCACCTCCGAACCTGAGTACTTGGAACGCTACCCCGGCCACGCCTACGTGGACGTGGTAGGCCTGGACGACTACGCCGACCTCAGCCCAGAAATGCCACCGGAAGTGGCCCGGCAGAAGCTGCGCATCGTGGCAGGTTTTGCGGCGCGCCACCACAAGCTGGCTGCCCTCACCGAAACCGGCCTGGCCAATCTGACGGACAGTACTTGGTACACCCAACGGTTGCTGCCCCTGCTTCAAGCGGTGCCAGGCCTGGCTTACTGCCTCGTCTGGTCCAATTCTGCTGAGCTGTACTGGACTCCGCCCCAGTCGCATCCGGCGGCTTCTGATTTCCGAGAGTTCAAGCAGCATGCCCTCACCATCTTCGGCGACAAACAACCTAGGATGTACAAAGTGAGCCGAAAACTTTGGGATTGTTACGAAAAAGAATAATTTATTATGGAATTAATACAAGTATTTGGTTTAATGTTGATTAGATTGTTTATGCGACGGTCAGCATCTGCAAAAGGCTGAGGAATGACAATTAACCAGTTATTCCTAGTGCCTGGCTATGAATCTTTATAAGCCGCATGCATCGTAAGAAGCTTGTCAAAAGCTGATTCTGCGCATCGGCATGCCTGATGATGCAAACCCTGAGTACTGCACGCTTACCTCCGTGCAGCGTTTCTGCCCCCGCCACACTCCCGCTTCTTCTGCACACCTAACCGCACTGTATGAGACATTAATTGACTTTAAATGCGAAAAAATGTGATATGAAATACATCTAAACCTAAAGCCTCCTGGGCTCCGCTGTTCACAGCTGGGGGCGCGGCTGGTGAACAATGCTTGCCATTATCATGGACAGGAAATTTCTTGGGTCCCTGCAAATGCTATTTGTAGTGCTGGACTTGTTTCTGCTGAACCTTGTCTATCTCTTCACTCAGCGGTACATAACCGAAGATGCTCAGGTACCTCTGCTCTCATACCACACCATCTATTGGCTACTGATCAATACGGTGTGGCTCGGCGTCACCTGGATCGGAGAAACATATTCTTACTCGCGAATTTCTGTTTTCCGTCGCTTCCTGCACGCCACGTTCCAGGTCTATTTCGTCTGGGCGTTTTTTGTGCTGGTGTTGTCCTTTCTGGCCCGCGACATACTGCCCTTGTTCAGGGTGTTCGTGTACACCACTATTCTGGGCTTTGCCGGTGCCTTGCTACTGGGACGCTTGCTGTACTTATTCATCCGGGAATGGGTACGCAAGAAGGTACACTTTAATCGGCGCGTCCTCATTCTAGGCCACAACCGGGTAGGGGAGAAGCTAGCCCAGTACCTGGAGAGCGAAGAGCTGAACGTGCACATTGCGGGCTTTGTAGACGATGGAAACCGCTCGTCCAATCAGGCCAAGTATTCCTTTTTCTCCGGCATTGGCAACGCGCTAAAAGTAGCCAGCCAGCAGCGCGTTACGGAAATTTATTCCACCATCATGCCCGAAAACAACAGCATGGTGTACAGCATGATGCAGGAAGCTGATAAGCAGTTGATCCGCTTCCGCATCGTGCCGGATTTCGCGTATTTCATCAACCGCCCCGTGCACGTGGATTACCTCTACGACTTGCCGATTCTTTCCGTGCGAAAGGAGCCGCTGCAGGAGGTAATGAATCAGTTCAAGAAGCGCTTGTTTGATATCATCGTCAGCCTGGGCGTTACCGTTTTTATCCTTAGCTGGCTGGTGCCGTTGCTGGGCCTAATTATCTACATTCAATCCCCGGGCCCAATCTTCTTCGTGCAGCTGCGCAGCGGCAAAAACAATCAGCCGTTTCGCTGTTTTAAATTCCGCAGCATGACGATGAACACGGAAGCCAACTCCAAGCAGGCCACCCGCAACGACTCGCGGGTGACGCCCATCGGCCGCATTATGCGCAAAACCAGCCTCGACGAGTTTCCGCAGTTTTTGAATGTGTTGTTTGGCGATATGAGCATCGTGGGGCCGCGGCCTCACATGCTGAAGCACACGGAGGAGTATTCCACCATGGAGGACCAGTACATGATTCGTCAGTTTCTGAAGCCGGGCATCACCGGCTGGGCGCAGGTAAACGGCTTCCGCGGCGAAATCACCGAGCTACGGCACATTCAGAAGCGCGTGGAGCACGATTTATGGTATCTGGAAAACTGGAGCCTGTCGCTCGATATCAAAATCATGTTTCTAACGGTTTACAACGTGTTCAAAGGCGAAGAAAACGCGTACTGATTGCTCTCCTAACGCGATACGAACATGCTACCTCCTTCCACGCCGCCGAATGAGGCGGAGCGCCTCAAGTCGCTTGAAGAACACAGCTTGCTGGATACCATGCCGGAAGATGTGTACGACGACATCACACGGCTGGCTGCCGAAATCTGCGGCACCCCCATTGCCGCCATCAACTTGGTTGCAGCTGAACGGCAATGGACCATGTCGGCTGTTGGCATGGAACGCGGGAACGTGCCGCGCCGCGAATCGTTTTGTGCGCACGCCATCCTGACGCCCAACGAGCCACTGGTGGTGCCCGATGCACGCTACGACGAGCGGTTTCACGACAACCCGATGGCCATTACCGATCCGCGGGTGATATTCTATGCCGGAGTGCCGGTGCAAGACGGCGAAGGCCGGGCGCTGGGCTCTTTGTGCGTGGTAGACAACCGTCCCCGCGAGTTGCCGGCTATCAAGATAGAGTCACTCAAAGCCTTGGCCAAGCTGGTAAACACGCATTTTCAATTGCGCCGGGCCAATATCGAACTGGTCCAAAAACGTCAGCAGATCAATGCTGCTTTGCCCGTCATTCAGCGCCTGAGCAGCACCATCGAGCAGGTCCGGCCGCAAGTAGGTGCCGGCGGTAGCGACTGGCTGAACACCTTGGAGTCAGATGTTAAGTTGTTGCAACAGCTGTTGAAATAAACAATTGAATATCAGATTAGTACAGTGTATCTCTAATGCTATTAAAAGATTGAAATCAGCAAAAAAAGTAAGCTGTCTGTTACCCTAGCCGAAAAATTCCGTAAGCGCTATCCAAGAGTACCACTGAATATTCATAGAAAGTAACCTTTCCATACCATGAGCACTTCACACGACCAACGCCGACGCCTCGAATTCGAACCTAACCAGCAAGGCCGTCAAGACCAAAACGATACCTCGCGCGGCAACTACTACGAGCAGCACCACGCCGTTCATACGCCCTCGCAGCACGACAATGACCAGCAAGGCCAAAGCTCATTGAAAACCTGGATGGCTCGCGGCAACAACCGCTCGTGGGTAGGCGCGGGCCTGGCAGTAGTAGCTGCCGGCGCTTTCGTAGGCCTGACGCGCAACAAGTGGTCTTCGTGGGGCAGCAGCCTTAGCGAGCTGGCCGACAAATCGGGCCTAAAAGGCAACTGGGCTTCGGCTGGTCAGAAAAGCGACGACCAAGCCTCGGGTAGCGCCAGCCAATCGGCCGGCGGTAGCGCCCAGAAGAGCAGCCCCAAAAGCGCTAGCAGCTCCAAAGCCAGCAGCCAGAAAGGAAGCAGCCATGCTGATTCTTCGCTGAACCGCGACGTCGCCAGCAGCGGCATTAAGTCCAGCCCAAGCTCCAGCAAAGGCTTCACCGACGAAGGCGCCACCGGCAACAACGACTAAGCTGTAACCCGCTTAAAAGCAAGCCCCGCCGCAGACCCAATGGTCCGCGGCGGGGCTTCTTGTTGTAACGTTCAGCGTGATGGTAACCAACCCGAGGCTGCATAAGCCATGCCCCTGTTTTACCAACCAAAAGGCGTACGACGCCAAGTTCAAAGGCAGTGCTGGACCTTTGCCTTGTTCGGTTCGCCTGCGTGAAGCAAGATGAGCTAAAGTCAGGCACTCAAGTGCAAAGGCCTGCTCGTCAGTCGCGGAGCATGTGGATGTGCGGAATCCCGTCTTCCAAGTACATCTCGCCTTGCTGCCGGAAGCCGAAGCTTTCGTAGAAATGCTTCAGATACAGCTGCGCGCCGATCTTGATCGGCTGCGGGCCAAACAGCGTATCGCATTGCCCAATGGCCTCGCGCATCAGTTCGCGGCCGAAGCCGTAGCGCCGATACCGCGGCGACACCACCACACGCCCGATGCTTGCCTGCTCGTAGCTCTGGCCCGCGTCGAACAGGCGGGCATAGGCGGCAAGCTCGCCCTCGGCCGTGTGGCCCAACAGGTGCAGGGCGGGGGCATCCTGCCCATCAATGTCCTGAAAGGCGCAGGTCTGTTCGACCACAAATACCTCGCTGCGCAATTGCAGCACGGCGTAGAGTTCGGGGAGGCTAAGCTCCGAGAAGGGTTTGCAGGTCCAGCGTAAGGTCATGAGATGAAAATAAAGCGGCGCAAAAGTAGCGCCGCCAACCTCTGGGAAGGTGGTGGTATGGCTTAGGAAAGAGCCTGCGGCGCGGCACCACCGCTGCCAGCTGGGCGGGAGCGGTCCTGCGGCAGGGGCACGAATACTTGGTCATCGTTGGGCGGCAGCGCGATGCGGCCGGCTTGCCAGTCGGCTTTGGCCTGCTCGATCCGGTCGCGGCGCGACGACACGAAGTTCCACCAGATAAACCGCTCGCCCAGCGGCTCACCGCCCAGCAGCATGAGTGTGCTGGCTTCGCGGGCCAGCAGTACCGGGTCGTGGCCGGGCGTAAACACCAGCAGCTGACCGGCGGTGTACGTGCGGCCCCCGACTTCTACGCTGCCCTTGGCCACGTAGGCGCCGCGCTCGGTGTGCCCTTGTGGCAAGCCAAACCGGGCGCCGGGCTGCAGCACCACGTGCAGGTAAAACAAGGGAGAATGCGTGCGCACGTCGTTACGCAGGCCAAAGGCGTTGCCGGCAATCAAGCGCATCCACACGCCGGTATCGGTGAAGATGGGCAACTCGTGAGGCTGGTAGTTGGCAAACGACGGCGCGCTTTCTTCGTCGGCTTCGGGCAGGGCCACCCAGGTCTGAATCATTTCGAGGGCGCCGCCGGCCAGCGCCGCCGGGTCCTCAAACCGCTCGGAGTGCGCAATGCCGCTGCCGGCCGTCATCCAATTCACTTCGCCTGGCCGGATAATTTGTTCCACGCCGAGGCTGTCGCGGTGCGTGACTTGCCCGCCAAACAAGTAGCTCACCGTGGAAAGCCCGATGTGCGGGTGCGGCAGCACGTCCATGTTGGGTACTTGCTCTGCGGTGAGGTTTATGGGCCCAGCGTGGTCCATAAAAATGAACGGTCCCACCATGCGGCGCTGCCGGAACGGAAGAATGCGCCTCACGTTGAATCCGGCGCTTAGGGCAGCCTGACGGGCTTCGATGACCAAATCCAGCATAGGGAGGAAGAGTTAGGTGATGAAAACAAACTCAGTCAGCAGCCGCAAGGTGGCGAAAGCGCCGCTTAGTTACGCCGGGGTGTCGGGGGTTTGCCAGGGCCAGCGGCGGTGCACTGGGTGCGGTCGAGCCTGAGACTTTGGAGCAGCTGAATGGCCGGCTTCCTGCACGTTCCACACCAAGCCCATGCGGCGCAACGTCACCACCATCAGCCAGCCCAGATCCAACTCGTACCAAGCCGTGCCCATGCGCGCCGAGCTAGGGTACGCGTGGTGCGTATTGTGAAAGCCTTCGCCGAAGCTGAGGGCGCCGAGCAGCAGGTTGTTGTAGCCGCTTTCGCTGGCTTGCTCCACGCGGTAGCGGGCGTAGCCGCTTGTGTGCGAAACATACGTCACAAACCAGTGCCCCAGCATGCTCAGGCTGATGCGCAAACAGCCGCAGATAATCATCGTCTCGAAACTGAACACTACCCACAGCAGCCCCAGAAAACCCAGCACGTGCAGCGGCCAGGTGCGCTCCAGCCAGCGCAGCCACGGGTCGTTTAAGTCGGCTGCTGGCAAGGCGTAGCGCGCCTCATCGGTGGGCACGAAGGCGAGGTGATGATTCCAGTGATAATCGCGCCACAGCGAGTGGTCGTAGCGGAAGTAGGCGGGGCTCTGGGGCTGATTCTGCCAGTAGTCGCGGTAGTAGTGCGAGCGTATCCAGGTGATGGGGCCGCCCAGGCCGGCCTGTACGCTCAGGTACGCCAGCACGCCGCGCGTAGGGCGGGAGCAGCGAAAGGCATGGTGGATGATGCCGCGGTGCAAGCCCACGGCGTGGCCCAGGCCTACTGTAAGGCCCATCAGCAGGGCTGAGGCTAAGCTGCGCTGCCAGGTAAGCGCCGAAGCGGCCCACAGCAGGGCCGGAACCAGCATGAGGTACAGCCACAGCAGGTGAGACCAAGCCACCGCCAGCCGGTCGGTGGGCGGTACGATGGGGGCGGGTAGGGGGCGCATAGGGCACGCTTACAAACAGGGCGGCCGGCGTGGCTGCTCTGCCAAAGGTAACCCCGCGGCGGTGGCTTGGTTTGCGTAACTATTTCGTCAATCATCCTACGCTTGGCGCAGGATGACACTACTTAACACAGCTTCTTTTCTAATTTTCGTCGCGGGTCAGCAGCATGGCCCCGTAGGAGTAGCCGCCACCAAATACCGTCACCACCACCCGGTCGCCGGGGCGCAGGGCGGGCAGCGTGTCGGCCAGCCCGATGGCCGCGCCTGCGCAGCCGGTGTTGCCCAGCGTATCCACGTTGGATACGAGGCGCTCGGGTGGCAAGCCGGTGTCGCGCACGACCTTGGTGCTGATGCGCTTGTTGGCTTGGTGAGGGATAAACCACGTGAGGTCTTGCACCGTGAGCTGGTGGCGGCTGAGAATCTGCTCCGTGACGCGCGTCATGTACTGGCAGGCGTGCTGAAACACGTCGCGGCCGTGGGGCATGATGATGCTGCGGTCTAGCGGCTTGAGCGTCACGCCTTCGGTGGCTTTGCCCACAGTGGCGGCGCCGCCGGTCAGCACGTCTACCACGCGCAGATCGGTGGGCGCGAGGCGCTCGGCGGAGAGCAGCAGGGCCGCGGCGCCGTCGCCCCAGAGGTGCCCAGCCATGGTGTCGTCTTCGTTGTTGTAGGCGGTGTTGTGTTCCGATGTCACCACTAAGGCCCGCTTGGCTTTGCCCAGGGCAAAGTAGCCCTGCACAATCTCCACCGCATTCAGCAGCGACGAACAAGCCGATGAGATGCTGACCACCGGAATATCGGCCACGCCCAGCGCGTGCTGCACCGCGTGGGCCAGCGTCACGATGGTGTCGTGCGGGGTGTACGTAGCGCCGATGATCAGATCGATGTCTGCTACCTCGATGCCCGCGGCCTCGTGTAGCACACGCTCGGTGGCGGCAATGGCCATGGTGTTGGTGTTTTCGCCGGGGGCGGCGCGGCGCCGTTCCCGAATGCCGGTGCGCTCGATAATCCACTCTGACGAAAGGCCGTTGAGGCGGGTGAAGTGGTCGTTGGGGACAACGGTGGTGGGGAGGTAGGCGGCGACGTGGTGTAGGAACACAGAGAAAGCAGAAACGTGATATAAGTAGGCAGGGCTGCCCCGCCGTGATGCCACCGAAGGGCAGCCGGTAGAAGCTGCAGCATAACGCTTAGCTCAGCCGTCCGTTTGCAGTAACAGGCAAGAGACACTAGGCGAGGCACAAAAGTCCCTTCACCCGTATACGTAATGAGGTTACCATGCCGTAAAGGTGCTCTTGAATACGTAAACAAATGCTATGAAAAAGTTACTGTTTGTGCTGATCATGGTGGTGCTAGCCTCCTGCAGCTCTACCAACGTGGAATCGACGGATCGAGCCCTAGGCGTGGATTTTACGGCCTACAAGACTTATAATTTTCTTGACGTAAAAGCCCGCAACGACGCCGCGTTCGAAGGCAACGCCAACAACATTGAATACCTCAAGCAGGCTGTGGCCCGCGAAATGGAGCGCCGTGGTTACCAGCGCGCCGACGACCCGGAACTGTGGGTAAACATTGGTGTGGTGACCAAAGAGCAGGTGCAAACGCGCCAGACCGATATCCGCGATGCACCGCGCTATATGGGGCAGCGTCGTTACCGTTGGGAAAGCCAAGAGGTAGAAGTGCGCCGCTACGATGTAGGCACGGCCACCGTCGACATAGTAGATGCTGCGCGTAATGAGCGCGTATGGCAGGGCGTGGCCTCCAGCACGCTCACCGACAACCCCGACAAACTCGCTGAGCGAATCGATGCGGGTATGGCGCGCCTGTTTGCGGAGTACCCGGTGGCGCCGCGTCCTTAGCGGAAGCGCTTTTGAATTCAAGGCCGACCATTGGCTGGTGCGCCCGGCAAGCGACTGCGCAGCCATTTGATCTGGCCATTGTGGTTGGACTCATGCTCGCACACGTGAAACCACTTGCAGTAGTTGTTAGTGGGCTGCTGGCCGAAAAAAGCCGGGTCGATACTCATCAGCCAGGCGTCATCGCGGCGGCGTAGCTCGTCCATGGTTTTGGCCCGTACTTCCTGCAACGCCGTGAGATAGTAGCTGAGGTCTTGGCCTTTGATGTGGCGGCGGCCTTCTGCGCCCAAGTCCATGGCGGCGTTCCAACGTTTGGCTTCGCGGTCATTGAAGCCTTGGCGCCCGTCGAATGTGTTGGCTTGGTAGAAAACCTCCACGGCGGCCAGGTGCAACAGCAGTGCCCCAATGGAGTTAGACTTGGCATCAAAGTGAAAATCAAGCTCGGCCTGCCCGAGGCCCTGCGCCGAGTCGAGCACCACGCGGCGCATCCAGTCCAGCATGGAGACCAGCGTGCCCACCTGCGGCGCGTAGCCTTCCCGTGGGCCGATGATGTGCGGGCTAGGGGGAGTGGTGGAAGAAGCGGAGCATTGGAACCCGGGCAACAACGCCAAGCCCGCCGCACCGGCAGTACGGGTGAGGAAGCGGCGGCGCGAAGCCAGTGAAGGGCGTGAATTAGGCATGGCAGTAGAGGCGGAATCAACTCCGGCCGGAAGTGCGGCTCAGCCCATTGAGCACCAGGGGGACCAAGCCCAGCAGCAACGGCACCCGGCGGTGCCGCCACGGAATGCCGGGTGTCAGGGCTGCTGCGGCCAAGTAAAAGGGCGAGCCGATTAAGCCGATGAGCACGTGCTGCCGGAAGTTGAGGACTGGAAATAAGCCCGGAGGAAAATTGGTGAGCGAGGCCGTGGTGCCTTCGATTAAGGCATTGGCTAGCACCAGCCCCGCCGCCGGGCGGTTGCGCCGCCACATCCAAGCCGTCAGGGCCAGCATAGACGGAAAAGCAAACAGGTCAACAACGGCGTGGGCCTGAGGCGAAACTGGCTTGGGAATACGGCTGTCTAACTGCGTGAGCGAGTGCTGAGCCTGAGCTAGGAGGGCGGGGGCGGAGCGAGTTGCCATAAAGGAGGTTGAAATCAGGGAGAACTGGAGAACTACACCGGCTAGGGCCCGGAAGTGGAAGCGGTCAGCAGCTAAGGAGCGGATGAGGTGCCGTTGATTTGCCAGCCGAGGCCCACCAGGCCGTGCACGGCTGCGTTGGTCACGTGCGCGTGCCCGTCCTGAATGGGTACGCGCACATAGGAAGCGGTAGCTCGGCCTTCGCCCACCACAAACCAGCGCCGTGCAAAGTAGTGCCGCTTGGCCAACGCCACTTCCACCGTGGGCCCGGAGAGGAAATAGCCGGTGCCCAGCAGGCCGCCGCGCTCCGGGAAGGCCTTGCCGCGCACCGTGGACTCAGGGTGCGTGATGACGGCGCCCGCGCCCACCGACCAAACCAGCCCGTGACGCTGCCAAAGACGGTTTATGGTCAGGAGGTTGAAGCCATCGGTGATGGAGAAACGCTGCACTTCCGGCGGCCGGTTGCGCAGGATAATTTTGTGGTGCGTCATTTTCAGCGCCCAGCCGTTGGCGGCGCGCCACGTAGCGATGCGCAGGTCGTAGTAGACGGGCAGGCGAAAAGGCTCGGTGCGGTAGCGGGCCGTGAGGCGCAGCGGCGGCGCTTCCTGCTGGTGAATGCGCAGCGGCGTGGGCAGGTTCACGGCGCCGCCCGCGGCGGCGGCCGCCTCCCAGGTGCGCTTTTGGGCACAAACCAACTCAGGCAACATCAGCAGTGAGGCCGCAAGCAACGCGTAGCTCAACCGTTTCATGGGAGTTGGCTCTCAGGAGTAGATGAGCGTTTCTGCGGCCGAAACAGCTCTTGGTTTTTGGCTCAACGCAGGTCGGGGCCCAGAAGTTAAAGTCGAGATAGGGCGGCCGGCACTACGCAAAAAAGCGGCAGCCGGAAATCCGACTGCCGCTCTGCTTCACTAGTAATTCAAGGAACTAGCAATAGGCGCTAGAGGCCACTGCCGCGGTTTATATCATCTTGATCGGACGACATGCGGCGCTGGCGCATCGCTTCGTCGCCTTCGAGGCGCTCCACATCTACATCGGTGCGGCGCACGGTGCCGCGTACGGTCTCGTCGCGCTCCTCTACCTCTTTGCCCATGCGGATTTCCTCCACCACGCGGGCTTCTTTGTTGACTACTGGCACTTCAGCGCGCTCCGTAATTTCCATCTCACCTTCCTTGAAGCCTTGAATGTCGGCTTCGGTAGCGGGGCGGTTCACGGGGTTGCGCTCAATCCAGACGTGCTCCTGGCGCAGGCGCAGGTGCTCCTCTACCGGACGCTCAATGATGCGGCTGCGCAGGCGGGCACCACCGGTTTCCACTTCGCGCTTGCCCACTTGCAGGTTTTCTTCGATAATCGGAATGGACTGACTTGTCATGTCCTGGCCGCGGCCCGTGATGTTCTGGCCCGCCATGGTGCCGCTTGTCATGTCTTGATTGGACATGTTTTGGTCCGACATGTTCTGAGCGCTCATGTTTTGGGTTCCCATGTTCTGGGCACCCATGGTCTGGCTATTCTGGGTGTCCATGTTCGGGCTTTGGCCGGCAGCCATGCCGGTCCAGCTGCCGCTGCCGTACTGCTGGGCACGCTCGTCTATGTCCACGGCGCCACAGCGGTCCAGCACGTCGCGGGCGCGCTCAGCTTGCTGAGGCGTGTCGGCGTGTACGGTTACCATTGCGCTGCGACGGGCCACTTGGGAGTAGCGGCTTACTTCATCGTCGCTATTGAAAAGCGAGCGGAAAAAGCCAGTGATGCTATCGTCGTCCGTCGATGCTGTGCTGCTAGCCGAAGCTTCGGAGGAAGTACCGGCCGATAGATCTATATGGTCGCGGGTTACCCCGGCGTTTTCGAGTTGTTGGGCTGCCTGGCGGGCTTGGCTGGCATCGTCGAAGATGCCGATTACGGTTTGTGACATGGTTGTGTAAGGGTTAGGTTGGATAATGGCGAGCTGTCGTTCAGCTCGCAGGTTGATTGGGGTCAGTCGGCACCCGCTCCACCACGATTTCTTCGCGGCGCAGCAACACGGGTTCGTGGCTTTCGGCTGCTACCTGGCGCTTGGTGATGCGCACTTCCTCTACAAAGAGGATGCGCTTTTCCACCACCAGCACCTCGCGCAGCACGGGCATGATCATCGTGTCGCCCTCGTAGCGTACGGCGGGCGGCGCGGCTTCCACGTATTGATTGATGGGCACGCGTTCCACCTCTATTTCCTCGCGCACGGCCGGGCCGCTCACGATTTGGTGTTCCTCGTGCACCTTCTTCGACACGCGTACCCGACCCGTCTCAATCACGCCTCGCTCGACGTGCAGGTGCTCCTCAATAACCGGATAGATGACCGGTTCGCCCGGCTGAAGCGGCGCGGGGTTTTGAGGCTGGTTTTGATCGGGCGGTGGTATCATCCTGCTGGGGGGTAGTGGTCCGGATGGCTACCGGAACCGGTGCGACTTTCTATTCATATTCCTAAGCGGAAGATGGGATTAGCTTACGGGGTGGTGGAGGCATTGTTATTGTTCAGTTCGATGAAAAGGCCTCGCGCTGGCACTGGCCTGCTTGTGGTTTAATAATTGTTGATCAATGCCTTGTGTGTGGGTTGGGGCAGGGCGCCAAGGGCTGAATCAGACTGATAATAAGGGTGCCGCTGAAAGGCACTAACGCGGGTCAAGAAGTCAGCGAAGCGAGGGAAATAGCACCGAAACCTGAAAAAGGCGCCGCGGCTGAGGCTGGTATTCCGACGCTTCGTCCGGCGCGTCCGACGCTTCGGTAAGGTTTAGTTGAAGCCGGGTAGCCAGGGCGGCACATTTGAGCCGTCACTTCGCTGCTACCCCTATGAAACGCCTGCTACCTTTCCTGCTTCTGCTGCTGGCCACGGCCCTTCGCCTGTCGGCCCAAGACGCCACCACCCTCAGCGGTACGGTGCGCGACGCCAGCGGCCAGCCGCTGCCCGGGGCCAATGTTTACCTGCGCACCACTTTCGATGGCGCCAGCACCGACTCGCTTGGCCGTTTCAGCTTCAGCACCCGCCAGACCGGCACGCTCACGCTGGTAGCCACCCAAGTAAGCTTTGAAGTACACGAGCAGGAGGTTGCCTTAGACGGGCAGCCGAAGCACTTCGCAATCGTGCTGAAAGCCATCCGCAATCAGCTGGGCTCGGTGGTCATCACAGCCGGGGCCTTTGAAGCCAGCGACGAAAAGCGCAGCGCCGTGCTGACGGCCCGCGACGTGGTAACCACTGCCGGCGCTCTGGCCGATGTGGCCGGCGCGCTGAATACGCTGCCCGGCACCACTCGCAACGGCGAAGAAGGCAAGCTCTTTGTGCGGGGCGGGGCCGCTGGCGAAACCAAGCAATACCTCGATGGCCTGCCCCTGCAGAGCCCGTACAGCGCGCAGGTCTCGGGCGTGCCGGCCCGCGGGCGGTTTGCTCCAAATTTGTTTAAAGGCACGGTGTTTAGCACCGGCGGCTACTCGGCCGAGTACGGGCAGGCGCTGTCCGCCGTGGTAGGGCTGAATTCCCTGGACCTCGCGCCCGAAACGCAGACCGGCATTTCGCTTTTGTCGGTGGGTCTGAGCCTGTCGCACCAGCAGCGTTTCGAGCGGAGCTCCATCGCCGTAACCGGCGACTATACCAACCTGCAGCCCTACTACCGCCTGGTGCCGCAAAGCTGGGGCTGGCAGCAGGCTCCGATGATGGCCGGAGGCTCCGTGGCGCTGCGCCAGCGCACCGGCGAGCTGGGCATGCTGAAGCTCTACGGAGCTGGCACCCAACAGTCGTTTGCCTTGCGCCAGCCCATGCCGGGCTACGAGGGCGGCATGCCGGTGGCGTTGCAAAACAACAACCAGTACCTGAACGCCACCTTCCGCAGCCCGCTCACCCGCGGCTGGAGCCTGCAAACCGGCGTGGCCGGCACCCGCGACGAGCAAACCATCCGCCCCGACCGCCAGTACCTGCACGACCTGGAGCAATCCGTGGTGGGCCGCGTGGTGCTCACCAACGACTCGGCCGGCACGGGCTTCAACCTGAAGCTGGGTGCCGAAGGCCTGGGCCAGCGTTTCCGCCAGCAATACCAAGCTACTGCCGAAGCCCCGACGCTGCACACCGGCTTTGACGAGCAGCGTATTGCAGGCTTTGCCGAATCGGATATCCTATTCACCAACAAGCTGGCCGCCCGGACCGGTGCCCGCGCCGAATATTCGGCCGTGCTAGGTCGCTGGAACGTGGCCCCGCGCCTGGCTCTGGCTTATCAGCTCAGCGAAGGCAGCCAGGTATCCGCTGCATATGGCCACTTCTACCAAACACCCGCCAACGATTTGCTGCGCTTTGGGCAGTACAGCAGTGGGCTGCGCTTCGAGCGCGCCACTCACTACTTGCTCACGTACCAGCGCGTCAAAAACGACCGGACGCTGCGCGTCGAGGCCTTCCAAAAAGACTACAACCACCTCACGCTCTTCGACGCCGAGCGCCTTTCCCGGCCCGAGGCCTATCGCAGCGCCGGTAGTGGCTATGCTCGCGGGGTGGATATGTTCTGGCGCGACCGGAAAACCGTCAAAAACCTCGACTACTGGGTAAGCTACGGCCTGGTGGACACGCGCCGGCAGCAGCGCGCCGACCCACAACTGGCCGTGCCCACGTTTGCCTCGCGGCACAACGTATCGGTAGTGGGTAAGTACTGGATCGGCAAACTGCACACGCTGGTAGGAGGGACGCTGAGCTACGCCTCGCCCCGCGCTTTCCACGACCCCAACCTGCCCGGCTTCAACCAAGGCCGCACGCGCAGCTACCAGGATCTGAGCCTGAACCTGAGCTACCTCACCACCATCCGGAAGCACCTGACCATCGTGCACCTCTCGTGCTCCAACGTGCTCGGCCGCGACAACGTCTTCGGCTACCGCTACGCCAGCACCCCCGGCGCCGATGGCCGCTATGAAGGCGTGGCCGTGATGCCCTCGGCCCCGCGCATGCTCTTCGCTGGCCTGCTGATTTCGATTAACAAGAAGCGGCCCGCCGATACCGAAACGGCCCCAGAATAGCAGCGGTGGTGAAGTTCGCGACGCCCTCCAAATGCCTCTGCTTCCTCTGCGGGCTACCCCGCCCCCGCCAGGGCCCCAAAGTAGCCTTACAACTCAGTCCGCTGCTGCCACGCTTCATCTGGCCCACTCAACACTTCGGCAACCTAAAATTTCAACCGCGGCAGTGGTAGTCCACCTTTGAATCATCAGAGCGGCGCAGGGCCGCACTTCCCAAGAAATTCATCCTCAAACCAACCCAACGCCATGAAAACGTCACTGCTCATCCTCGCCTTCGCCGCCGCTTCGTTCACCGCCTCGGCCCAAACAAAAACCCAGCAACCAGCCGCTACTGCCCAGGCTGCTCCTGCCGGCTACACCGACATGATGGCCGCCACCGTGAAAGAAGTTATGAGCACCGGCGACCCGGCCCAGCTCAAGGCCCTGGTGGGCAAGCTGGAGCGCGCCGCCGCCGTAGCCCCTGCCGATTGGCTGCCGCGCTACTACCAGGCTTATGCCCTGCTGATTACCACTTTCCAAAGCAAAGAAGACGGCGAGGTGAAAGACAAGTACCTTGACCAAGCCGAAGCGGCACTGGCCCAAGCCCGCAAGCTGCGCGGCGACGAATCGGAACTGCTGGTGATGCAGGCCTACATCTACCAGGCCCGCCTGGGCATCTCGCCCATGACGCGCTCCATGAAGTATCCGCAGCTGGCAAGTGAAACGGTGGCACAGGCCAAAAAAGCCAATCCGGCCAACCCACGCAGCTATCTAGTGCAGGCCAATAACGTGTACTATACGCCCAAGATGTTTGGGGGTGGAGCCGAAGCGGCCAAGCCGCTGTACGAAGAAGCCAAAGCCCGCTTCGCCAGCTTTAAGCCGGCCAATGAGCTGGCTCCCAACTGGGGCGAGAAGCAGGCGCTGAGCCGCCTGGCTGCTTATGACAAGCCCGCGCAAACGGCTGCCAAATAACTTCGGATCAAGTCTAAGACCGGCCGCCGCCTAGCCGCATTCGCCGGCTCAGCGGCGGCCGATTCGTTACCTTTCACCATCGCGCCTGCCTCACCATGGAACGCCTGCACCAGTTTAATATCGGCCTGCACATTCTCTTCGGTTCGGTGGGCCTGCTGCTGGGCCTGGTGCCGATGCTGCGCCCCGGCGGCGGGCGCCTGCACGTGCGGGTCGGACGCGGGTTTATGTGGGTGATGGGCGGGGTGTTGGCTACCGCCGTGCTGGGCCTGGCCGTGTTCAACTTCCGCCCGTTCTTGGCCATCGTGGTGATGATGAGCGTGTATCAGGCCTGGTCGGGTTACCGCGTGATGCGCACGCGCCGCACTGGTCCCACCCGCGCCGATGCTTTGTTTTCAGCCGCTTTCCTGCTGGGCAGCGTGGGGTTTCTGCTGGTGCTGCATCGGATAAACCTGGTCTGGTCGCCGGTAATTATCTACACGACGCTCGGGTTCCTGATCAGCCTAACCATCTACGATTTGGCCCGCTTCGCCTTTGTGCCGCTGTGGCGCCGCAAGCTGTGGCTCCTCGACCACATCTGGAAGATGATCAGCTCGTATTTTGCGCTGGTATCGGCCTTTACCGGCACCGTGCTGGCCCAATACCAGCCGTACAGCCAATTTGTGCCCTCGATGGTGGGCACCACGCTGGCCGTCGGCTTTATCTCGTACTACGCCTTGCGGCGCCCGGCTGCCCAGCCGCTTTCCAGGCCTGCCCTCTAAACCCGTCCGCGCCGTGTCTACCCTCTTTCCCACCCAAGACAACCTTACCCGCAGCGGGCGCGACTCGACGGTGCCACCGGTGCGGCGCTGGTCGCGGGAAAACTCGCGCCGCTGGGTACGCCTGCTGCTGACCATGTTCGTGTTGTCGGTCATCATCTCCAGCTTTACCTGCAGCGAATGTTGGGGCAATACGCGCCGCATGGCCATCAACTTTGGTATCACCTACATCTATTCGCTGGGTTTGTGGCTGACCAACGGCTACGCCGTGGATTGGCTCGATGGCTACGTCAACTGGAAGCGCGAACCGCTAAAGCGTCTCGGCCTCACGCTGCTAGTATCGCTAGGCGGTTCGCTGTTGGTTATTGTGCTCATCAATGCGTTGATCATAGTGGGAGTTAAGGGGTCAAGCCCCAATGTAATGCTCTCGCCGCAGGTGTGGCGCAACTTCGTGTTTCCGCTGGGCATCACGGTTATTTGTTCGCTGGCCATGCATAGCCGGGCCTTTCTGATGGGCTGGCGCGAAGCCCTGATTAGCAACGAACGACTGCAAAAGGAAATGGCCCAGGCCGAGGCCGAAACCCTGCGGCAGCAGTTGGACCCGCACTTCATGTTCAACGCCCTGAATGCGCTAACCTCACTTGTGGAAGAAGAGCCGAAGCTGGCGGTGCGCTTTATTCGGCAGCTCTCACAGGTGTACCGCTACGTGCTCGATGCCCGCGGCCGCGACGTGGTGCCCTTGCAAGACGAGCTGGCCTTTGCCGAGTCGTACCTGTTTTTGCAGCGCATTCGCTACGGCGAGGCCCTGCAGGTAGATATGCCCCGCCCCAACAGCGTATCGCCGTTGACGGTGGTGCCCCCCCTGAGCCTGCAGTTGCTGCTCGAAAACGCGCTGAAGCACAATGTGGCCACGCCCGAGCAACCCCTGCAGTTGCGCATCGAGATAGACGAAGCCAGCAAAAGCCTGCGCGTGGTAAACAACCTGCGTCCACGCCGCGTGGCCCCCGGCGAATCCACTGGCATCGGGCTGCCGAACCTGAAGGGCCGCTACCGCCACCTCACCGCCGAACCGGTGCAGGTGGAGCAAGGCGAAAAAGAATTCGTGGTAACCTTGCCCGTGCTGGAGCTGTCGGCTGCCTGACCATCGGCTAGCCGGGAGGCGGTCAAATGGCTGATTCGGCGCTCAGTCGTCACGCTGGCCTTGTACCTGACTACTTACCTTATACCACCTGCCACTTCACCATCCCCTATGACCGCCTTCATCATCGAAGACGAGCCGCTGGCCGCCAAACGCCTGACCGATCTGCTGCGCCGCCAAGGACCACCCGTGCAGGTGCTGGCCACGGCGGGTTCGGTCGAAGATGCCGTCGCGCTACTCCAGTCCGCCGCCACGCCGCCCGATGTTCTGTTTCTGGATATTCATTTGGCTGATGGCTTGAGCTTCGAGCTATTTGAGAAAACGGAAGTGCGCTGCCCGGTCATTTTCACCACGGCCTACGATCAGTACGCGCTGCGCGCCTTCAAAGTCAACAGCATCGATTACCTGCTTAAGCCCATCGATGAGGAGGAGCTGCAGGCGGCTCTGCACAAGCTGCGCGAGTTGCGCCAAGCAGCTGCTCCCGCCGCCCCGGCTCCAGCCTTCGATTCGGCTCTGCTGACCCAGGTATTGCAGCAGCTACAGCCCCAGCAGCAACAGTATAAAAAGCAGTTTGTGGTGAAGGTAGGGGAGCACCTGAAGGTGATTCCCATCGAGCAGGTGAGCTACTTTTTCAGCCTCGAAAAAGCCACCTTCGTGCAGACCCGCGAAAACCGCCGCTTCGTGCTCGATCAAACCCTGGAACAGTTGGAAAAGCTGCTCGATCCGCAGCAGTTCTTTCGCCTGAACCGCGCTTATCTCGTGCACCACGCAGCTATCCAGGATATTATTCATTACACCAATTCGCGCCTGAAAACCACCCTGGCTCCAGCTTCACCCGAGGGCGACGTGCTGGTAAGCCGTGAGCGGGTATCGGCATTCCGAGCTTGGCTGGATCGGTAGCTGCGGGCAAGATCAGTTCAAGAACAACTACTGCTGCTACCATGAGTACTGCCCAAAAGACGCAGTCAAAGCGGCCGTATCACCCGACGCTGGTACGCGCAGCTTACTGGACCTCCACGCTGGGCAATCCGCTATTTACGGCCACCTTGTTTGTGGGCGTTCTGGCCCTTAGGCTGCTTGATTGGCACACGGCAGCCTGGGTGTGGTCAGGAGTAGTGCTGGGCGTAGCTGCTCCCATGACGTTGTGGACTTACCGGCAGGTAAAATCCGGGGCGTACTCGAATTTCGACGTATCGGTCCGGGAACATCGCACTTCATTTTACCCGCGGCTGATCGGGCTACTGGCCGCCCTTACGACCCTGCTATTCTTGGTCGATTCAGCAGCCCCATTGCGGGCAGGTATGGTGGCTGCCAGCAGCTTGCTGCTGGTGTGTTACCTGATCAACTTTCGGCTGAAGGTGTCGCTGCACGCGGCGCTGTCCTTTTTTATGGCTGGCTGTGTAGTGATAATGGCTCCAGGCTGGGGGGCACTAGCCCTGGGCTTGGCGGTGCTGGTAGCCGCCTCCCGCCTTGTGCTGGAACGGCACACCGGAGTGGAGTTGGTAATTGGAGCGGGGGTAGGGGCTGCCGCGGCCGGAGCACTGTAGCTGTGGTTTGTGCTCTGACTGCTACCAATAAACTCACCAGCGCAGGGCTGCGTACTGGCTGCACTAAACCACGCATTCCATGACTGCTCCCGAAACCCAAGAACTGCAAGCGGCGCTGGCGCAAACGGAGGAGCCCAAAGCCGCCCTCAACGAAGCCCTGGCCCTAATCGGTCAGCACCTGCGCGCCGACCGCTGCTTTCTATATGTGCGGGACCCAGCACTAGGCCGCGGCCGCATTGCCCTGGTCTGGCGCCTCGACGACGCCGTACCCGATCCACGCCACGACTGGCAGGACGATACTGGCAACTTACCCCAGGAGGATCCTTTGTTTCGGGCAGCGTTGACGGCACAGCCTTCCGTGTTTGTTAATGATGTAGAAGTCGCCGGTCCTGAGGTCTTGAACCGCGACTTTGAGCGTCGCACCTTCGGGCACCGGGCGCTGGTGCACGCGCACATCACCGACGAGGAGCAACAGCTTTGGGGCATATTGCAGCCCTGCGTGTTTGATCATCCGCGGCAATGGACGGCAGCCGAACGAGCATATATCGAAGTCGCTCTGCCGCTGCTGCTGCCGGTAGTGCAGGCCTATATGCGGCAACAGAAAGTGAAGTAGATGTTGCTAGCCATCAGAGGCTGAATCGACCATCTATTTCGTGGGGCTGCAAGACTATAACTTTGAGCAGCATTAGCGGCCGTTACTCATTTTACAGAACAGATTATTAGCGGCCGCCAGCGCTTTACTGCTATGACCTCGCCCTCCCTTATTGCTTTCGATGCCGACGATACGCTTTGGCCCAATCAGCCACACTTTGATCAGGCCGAAGCCGACCTTTATGCGTTGCTGACGCATTACGCCGATGCGGAGACGCTAGGCCTGCACCTATACGAGGTGCAGTACCGTAACCTGCCCGTATTCGGCTACGGCGCCAAATCGTTCATGTTGAACATGATCGAAACCCTGCTTGAGCTTACCCAAAATAACATTAGCGGGGCTGAAATTCAGCACATTCTCGACCAAGGCAAGCGGCTGCTCAGCTTTCCCATCGAACTGCTGCCGCAGGTGCCCGAAGTGCTCCAAACGCTGAAAGACCGCGGCCTGAAACTGATGCTGCTCACCAAGGGCGACCTGTTTGATCAGGAAAGCAAACTAGCGCGTTCCGGGTTGGGCGACTTCTTTGATTACGTGGAAATCGTCAGTGAAAAAAACGAAGACACGTACCGGCGTATACTGGGGCGCTACCAAGTGCTACCGACGGAGTTCATGATGATCGGTAACTCGCTGAAGTCAGATGTCCTGCCGGTGGCTCGGCTCGGTGGGAAAGCGGTGTACGTGCCCTTTCACACCACTTGGGTGATGGAGCGCGTGCCAGAAGAACAGTTGAGTGGCGTCAGCTTTCAACAGATTACGTCGTTGGAAGAAGTGCTGAAGCTGGTGTAGTATAGGGGCTTAGTTAGATCATGTGTTGTTGCAGTGCCTATCGTGGATTTTCATCCCAGATGGGCAGAAGTTTTTTACGCTTTGAATATGCTTCCTGCAAAGTTTTTCACTGCTCGAAATATTACTCCAGAGCTAACAGGTTCTAGTATCAACCTGGACAGTTGTGGTGAGCTGATCCTCATAATTAACTAATCATTCTACCTAATGACAAGTCTGGATACTGTCATGGTGTGATAGGTTTGTCAGTTTGTAATTATGGGGTTAAATAGTTGTTAGTCAATTATTTAACTTTGCAAATGGTTGTATATCCTATAATACAGTTATAAAAATTTTATCTAGCTGAGGCTTGGGCTGGTTCTATTGGTAGGTCAGTTTGAGAAGATGATGACGTGGCTGTAGTAGGTCTGCTAGCGCCACCGGTAGGCTTCTGGTAAGAGGGGAAATTGAAATGTTGGGGGACACGTGAGTTGGTAGAGGGTTGCAGTCTGATAAAAAAATTGTAGAATTCACAATTGTGCTTCTAATTGGCTGCGAATACTCACCATTCACTCACCATCACCTAATCATCATGAGAAAAAGTTTACTCTTGTTCCCCATGGCCGTAGCTGCCTTGGCGGGACATGATTTGTACGCTCAAACCCGCACCATAACCGGGCGGGTCACGGGTGCCGACGGAGCGGGCTTGCCCGGCGTCAGCGTTGTGGTAAAAGGCGGAACGCAAGGCACTGCTACGGATTCCGACGGCCGCTTCTCGGTAGGCGTGCCTGAATCGGCTAGCACCCTGGTATTCTCTTTCATTGGCTACGATTCCCGGGAAGTCGCAATTGGCGGCCAATCCAATATTAACGTTACGCTGGCGGCCAAAACCACCGACATCAGTGAGGTAGTAGTAGTAGGGTACGGCACGGGCCAAAACCGACGCGAGCTGGCCGGCAACATTTCCTCCGTAAGCGGGGCCGTACTGGCGCAAAAGCCAGTGCAAAGCTTTGAGCAGGCTTTGCAGGGCCAAGCTCCGGGCCTGAACATCACCACGCCTAACGGGGTGCTCAACAACCCCCCGGTGGTGCGTATCCGCGGCGTAAACTCGGTGAACTTGAGCTCGGAACCGCTGTACGTCATCGACGGTGTTCCGGCCTTCAGCGGCAACCAATCGGCTATTGGCAGCGTGCCCAACAACCCGCTTAGCAACCTGAACCCGAACGATATTGAAAGCGTGGAGGTACTGAAGGATGCGGCGGCCAGCGCTATTTACGGTTCGCGAGCCGCCGGCGGCGTTATTCAGATTACCACCAAGAAGGGCCGTCGCGGCCAGAGCCGCGTGTCGCTGGATTCCTGGGTAGGCGTGTCGCGGCCGACGCGCCTGTATGATGTGCTGAACGCCGATCAGTACATGGAGATTAAGAACGAAGCTGTAGCGAACCTGAACGAGAACCGCCGGAGATTGGGCCAGCCAGCCACCTTCGTGGAAGGGGCTTTTCGACCCTCGCTCGACCCTGATGGCAACCGGGTAGATACGCGCTGGTACGACTACATTTACCGCACGGGCTTTTCGCATTCCAACAACGTCAGCTTCTCGGGCGGCACCGAGAAGACGACCTTCTTCTCGTCGGTGGGCTACACTGGGCAGGAAGGCATGATCGAGCAGAACAAATTCTCTCGCTTGTCAACCCGCCTCAATGTCGACCACCGGGTGTACAAAACCGTTTCGGCTGGCTTGCGCGTGAGCTACGCCAACACCAATAACCGGTCACCTAATACTGGCTCTACGGGCGAAGGTGCCGGACAAACCACCTTCGCTACGGGTGGCCTGGGCCGCTTGCCGCTGGCGCTGCCGCCCAACGTGCCGGCCCGTAACCCCGACGGTAGGCCCAACATCAACCCTCCCGGCCTCGGCCCGGGCGCCAACGTGAACCCGCAGGGTGGCGCGCCCCTGCCGATAAACTTTTACAACCCCATCGTTGAGCTGGAACAAAACTACTTCACTTCCCAGAGCAACGAGATACAAGGCAGCGTGTACCTGAACTGGGAAATCCTGAACGGGTTAAACCTGCGCACGAACTACGGCATCAATAACTTGGCCTTTGAAGATCGTTCGTTCCTAACAGCGCTGGCTGGCGACGGACAATCGCTCGGCGGCTCGGCTTCCAATTTCTACCGCACCAACAAGCGCTGGAACTGGGCCAACACGCTGCAGTACGACAAGACCTTCGGGACCAATCACACCGTCTCAGTGCTGCTAGGCAACGAGCAGCAGCGCACCCAGATAAAGCGTTGGGGTGCCAACCGCCAGGGGATTGCCGATGACTTTTTCCAGACTTTCGAAGGCAGCTTCACCAGTATCAACGTGCCGGTCGGCACCAACGTGCAGGGAGACAACTACCTGGTATCGTTTTTCGGGCGCGTTAACTACGACTTCGGCAAGAAATACCTCGCGTCGGTGAACGTGCGCCGCGACGGCTACTCGGCCTGGGCGAAGAAGTACGGCAACTTCTACGGTGCTTCCTTGGGTTACATTATCTCCGAAGAGGGTTTTTGGCAGAATTCGCCCTTGGCCAGAGCGGTCAACTTCCTGAAGCTTACGGGTAGCTACGGCGAAGTGGGCAACTCCAATGGCATCGAAGACTTCGTATCGTTGGGCACGTACGGACCGGGATTATACGGCGATGCGGCGACCTTGTACTTTGCGCGGCCCGGTAACCGCAACCTGACCTGGGAGACGAGCAAAAAAACCGATGTGGGCTTGACCTTTGGATTGTTGGAGGATAAGGTGACCGGCAACTTTGCTTACTACCGCAACCTGATCGACGGCTTGATTCTGAACGCGCCGACTGCCCCTTCGCGTGGTATCCCGTCTGGTGCGTCTGGTCCCAACGACTTCATCAACGCTAACTTCATCGCGGGCAATATTGGCGAGATGCGCAATACCGGCATCGAGCTGAATCTGAGCTATAATGCGATTCAGGGCAAGGATTTCAGTTGGACGGTCAGCGGCAACGTGACAACCCAGAAGAACCGGGTGCTGAAGCTGGTCACCGAAGGACAACGCATCGGAACGGCCACGCAGCTTGAAACGGTGAACTTCACGGAAGTCGGCCGCTCGGTGGGCGAACTGCGCGTGGTAGAGTCGGTGGGCATCAACCCCGCTAACGGGCGCCGTATGTTCCGCAAGGCTGATGGCACCATCGTGCAGTACGACCACCAAGGCGCAGGATGGACGGACATGGAAGGCAGATCAGTCAGCCAGCCCAACCAGAATGATGACGGCGTGTACTACGGCCCAGTGCTGCCCAAGTGGTTTGGCGGCCTTGATAACACCTTCCGTTACAAAGGGTTTGACCTGGGCATTTTCCTGCAATACTCGGGCGGCAATTATATCTACAACGGTACCCGGGCCGGTCTGCACGACCAACGCTTCTGGAACAACGAAGTAGACATTATGGACCGTTGGACGCCGGACAACCCTAACGCTAAGTGGCCGCGGGTAGTGTACACCGACAACGTGTCGAACGGCTCGGCCTTCCCCATCTCGACCAACGTCGACCGAGGCGATTTTGTCCGTCTGCGCAACGTATCCCTGGGCTATTCGCTGCCTCAGGGTGCCCTGACCAAATTGCTCTTGAGCAATGCCCGCATCTACGTGCAGGTACAAAACGCGGGCCTGCTGACTCGCTACAAGGGCATTGATCCGGAAATTTCTTCCAACAACGGCGTCACCAGCAACACGGGAGCCGGTGTAGACCGCAACTCTGTGGGCCAGGCTCGCACTTTCACGGCCGGTATCAACGTTGGCTTCTAATCGTTTGACTTTCCAATGAAAATAACTTTTAAGAATAAACTGGCCGTGGCGGCTTGCGCCGGCCTGCTGACCCTGGGCACGGTTTCCTGCCAGAAAGACCTGCTGGAGCCCATCCCCGAAATCCTAATTTCCGAAACGGTTGCATTCGACACTCCGAACCGTATTCTGGCGCAGGTAAATGGCCTCTACAGCTTCGTGAAAGCCGGTGCCTTCTACGGCTCACGCTTTGTCGTTTACGGCAACATCCGGGGCGAGGACTTCATCAACGAAACCGGCAACAACGTTACCGGACTCAGCGTGTGGAACAACACCCTCACGGACAACTCGCAGAACGACGTCGTCAATCTCTGGTCGGCCGCTTACCAAGCCATCAACCAGTGCAACGTGTTCTTAGCAGGCATGGACGCCAACGAGGCCAAGTTTGCGGCTACGCCATTTCCGGCCAACTTTGCTACCACCACCGCTAACCAATACCGCGCTGAAGCCCGGTTTCTGCGGGCCCTCAGCTACTACTCGCTGCTGCAGTATTATGCCCGTCCCTACACCGACGGCAACGGCAGCAAGCCCGGCCTGCCACTGCGCCTAACGCCCCAAACCACGCTGACCGGCAACGACTTGGCCCGGAGCACGGTAGCCGAAGTGTACACGCAGATTCTGGCAGATCTGAACTTTGCCGAGCAAAACCTGCCATTGACGTACTCGGGGGCCACGCTGAACGTGACACGGGCCCACCGCAATACGGCTATCGCGCTGAAAACCCGGGTATACCTGAGTATGGCGCGTTACGCGGACGTAATTACCGAGGCAAACAAAATCGTTTCGGCCTCGGCGCCCTTCACCGCGACCAGCGGGGTGAATCATTCCTTGGCTGCCTCTATTGCTTCGGTATTTACGCCGCCTCAGGAGAATCAGGAGAGCATTCTGAGCTTCCCGTTCACGGCTCAGAACCAACCGGGTACTCAAAACCAGTTGGGCTTCTACTTTCTACCGGGCGCCGGTGGCGGTGGCAATGGAGAGTACTCCCTGAATCCTAACGGCATTCTGGCTAACCCGGCATTCAGTGCCAACGACGCGCGCCGAACGAGCTTTGTCCGTCTGGTAGGTACCGCCAACAAGCCTTTCCTGACCAAGTTTCCTACGGGCGCCCCATCCCCGTATACGGACAAATCACCTGTAATTCGCTACGCGGAAGTATTGCTCAACTTGTCGGAGGCTCTGGCGCGGACCAACACTGACCTGCCCCGTTCGGTGGCCCTGCTCAACGCCGTGCGTGGCCGTTCCAACGGCAGCTTGTACCCAACTACCATTGGGCAGCCAGATTTGATCAACGCTATCCTGACGGAACGTCGCATTGAGTTCCTGGGCGAAGGCATCCGCATCCTTGACATCATGCGCCTGAATCAGCCTATTCCCGCTAAGCCGGGCGTGAGTGAGGTACCGCCCAGCGACCCACGCTACATCTGGCCAATTCCGCAGACGGAACGGCAGACCAATGCCTTAATTACGCCGAACTAATATTTTTCCAAGAGCAAAAAGCGGCCTTCCCATTGGGAAGGCCGCTTTTTGCTTTAAATAGGCTTATGCCACTAGGCGATGCGAGAAATACTCACCCCTCCAGCCAACTTTTCACCGCAGAAGCTTTCTCGCGGCTGACCAGTACTTCGTCCGTGGGAGCGGGCTGCAGGTCCAACTTCAGCTTGCCGTTGAACCATGGGTGCAGGCGCTGTACGGCCGGCAGATGGGCCAGAAACTGCCGATTCAGGCGAAAAAACTGCCGTGCGTCCAACAGTTGTTCCAACTGCTCCAAGGTGTAGTCTACGAGGAAGCGCTGACCAGCATGGGTTACCAGCGTCACCGTCTCGTTGCGGCTTTGAAACCAGGCAATGTCGGTAGCCTGAATGGGCAGCAATTGCTCGCCTTGGCGCACCAAAAAGCGTGACTTGGGCTGGGTGGGAGCAGACGGATTTTGCAGCACATTCTGCAAGCGTTGAGTCACCTCAGAAGCGGCCAGAGCCGGGCTGTGCCACTGGCGCAGCTTCTGCAAAGCTGTTTGCAGTTCGGCCAGCTTGATGGGCTTAAGCAAGTAATCTACGCTGTGGGTTTTAAAGGCTTGCAGGGCATACTGGTCGTAAGCTGTAGTGAAGATGACGGGCGTAGTCACCACCAACTGGTCGAACACATCGAGGCTGATGCCATCGGCGAGGTGAATATCGGCCAGGATTAGGTCGGGAGCGGGGTGGGTGCGCAGCCACTCCACGGCGCCGGCTACCGTATCGCAGTGGGCGACTACCTGCGCGTCGGGGGCGGCCTGGGCCAGCAGCCGCTGCAGGCGTTCAGCGGCGGGGTATTCGTCTTCGAGCAGCAGGACGTTCATAGGGGTGAGGCAACAAGCTGAGTAATGAAAGCCTGTTTGAGCAATTGGAATTCAAGAGCAGCAGGAGGGTGCTTCTGCGAGTAATAAAAGCTGCCTTCGAAAGCCATGTCAAAGTAAGCGGATGTGCGCTCGAATGGTACTTCAAACCCACTGGGTAAAGCGGCGTCGCTCCCCACGGCCAGCAAAAAAGTGCGCTTGCCTTTAAGCCGACGGCCGTCGGCTTTACGAGTTTCGGTCAGGTCTGTAAACCGGTCGAAAAGCACTTTCAGGGGCGCGCTCATGGCGTACCAATAAACGGGCGTCGCAAACACGATGCACTCGTGCTGAAGCATAGCCTCTACCACTTGATGGAAAGCGTCATCGGCGGGGTAGCGGCCGGAATAGCAGTAAGGATAAATAGTAAAATCCAGCAGGTCGAGCACGGTGTGCGCTACGTCTGCCAAGGCCGTTTCCACCAGCTTCTGGGTATCACTCTGCCCGCGGGCACTGCCGATAATAACCAACGGGAGATTCATGGCTGCGCGTACTTAAGGAAAGGCTAGCGCCACAACTTAATCGAGGAGCGGTAAGCGGACGGTAAAGGTAGCGGGCTCCTCAAACACCTCCACGGGATGTTGGGGTGCCAGCAGTGCGTACCGCTCGCGGATGTTGCGCAGGCCGGTGCCGGTGCTGGGGGCCAAGGCCGTGGTGCGCGCCCGCCGGGCGTTTTGTACCGTCAGCCAGTTATCGGTGCCGCTGATGTGCACGTGCAGCGCGTGTAGGCGGGAAGCTTCGTTGTGCTTTAGGGCATTTTCGACCAGCAGCTGCACGCTGAGCGGGGCCACCTGGCGGTCGAGCAGTTCCTCGGGTACTTGCAACTGCACCTGCAGATTGTCGCGCAGGCGGGCTTTCTGCAGGGCCACGTAGGCTTCTACAAAGGTTAGTTCTTCCCGTAGGGGCACCAGGGTTCGGTCGCGGCTAAGCAGCACGTAGCGGTACACATCGGAGAGCTGCTCCACAAACTGCTGGGCCGGTTCGTTTTCGGGCTCGATAAAGGCGGCCAGCGTGTTCAATGAGTTGAACAGGAAGTGCGGGTCCAACTGCTGCTGCAAGGCCTCCAACTGAGCGCGTTGGCTGGCGCTCTGCAGCTGCTCGGCGCGGCGCACGTTTTGCTCCCATTGCCGGAAGTAGTTGGAGCTTTCGTACACGAGCTGGATGATCAACGTTGGGAGAAGATTGAGGACAAACTCCTTGGCCAGCTCGCTAAATGGCAGGCGCAGGCCGAACATCGTCAGCAGAACTACCGTGGCTGCGGCCGTAATCAATAGGCTGCCCAGGCCCAGCAGCCAGAGGCGCTTGGCGGTTTGCTCCACCCGCGGGTAGCGCCGAAACAGCGCCAACCAGAGCGCCCGGCCCGACAGCCAAAACACCGTGGTAAACACCATCGAGATAAGCCAGGAAACCAGGACGGTGGAAACGGAGTGGTCCCTGGTAAGACCCCGCGGCAACAGGGCCAGAATGGCAATTATGGGAATACCCAGCAGCAGAAAGCGCCGGTCGTTGAGGGTGTGCGGCTGCATCAAGGGAAAGTGGGCCGGGAGTATGAGCGGTGGTTTAAGTACCCGGTCGTAAGAGTAAGTGTACGAAAGACGAACGTCCTGCCAAGCTACGCCGACCTCTGGTTCGACTGCGCTCAGCAGGACGCCCTCCAAGACCGCGTTTTTTGGGCTGATGGCTTAGCGGACCGCCAGCGGCTTCACAGCGGAGGAGTTGCGCACCAAGATGGCGTACTGAAAATAATCGGTGGTGACGGCGCGGGCGCGGGAGGGTTCCATGTTCTGGCCCATCAGCGGCGCCAGCATGCGGGCGAGCTGCAAGGACTGGCCATAAGGCGAGCCAGCGGCATCGAGGCGAAATAGCGTGGCAGTGGCTTCTTCCGCGGTAGCACCGGTAAGGTCGCGGATGCCGGGCACCAGTATCACGGGGCCAGCGGCGTTCAGCCAGTCCACATTCACGATGCGTTCTGCCGGGCGGAAGTTGGCCGGAATGCTGCCGGCAGGAATCATGGTTTCGCTACCGGTATTGAAAATAGCCAGCGACACCACCTGGTTGTGAAAAGGCAGAGCTGAAGCGCGCACCTGCGCCGCGAAGGGCCGGGTGTCGTTCACGGCCGATTGCAGCACGTGGTGAAAGCCCCATAACCCGTACATTTTCTCTGCGCCCAGGTTCAGTCGGGCGTATTCCGCTTGCAGGTTTAGCAGCATCACGCTGTCGCGGGGAATGCGCTTGTCGGTGAGGTAAGTAGCGTTGCGCAGTACCTGCGCTACCTCGGCACGGCCGGTCGAGGAGAGGCCACGGCCTGTGGAGTCGGCCAGGAAAGCGGGCAGCAGCCGGTGCGCCAGCTGAGCCATGGCTTTTTCTTTAGGAGCTTCGGCAGATGTTAGCTGCTGCAGCGAATCGAGCACGGCGTTGGTCCCGGTGGCGTAGCTTTCCCGCTGCAGCACGGCGGCTAGGTGCCGCTGCACCACCGCCACATCCTGGATGCGGTCGACGCCAATAAAGCGGATGCGGCCGGCCTCTGGGAGCGACTGGTTTAGCGTTCGAATGCGCCGCACTTTGTCGTAGAAATCTTGGTTGCCCCACTGGGCGTTGCCGTCCCAGGAGTTGAACACCGTTTGCAAATGCGCTTCGTTGCCGGTGGTCAGGTAGGCATTAAAGAAATAAGCTTGGCTGGGGTCGATTTCAGCCACGTAGTTGCGCAAGCCGGTTTTCTGGTTTAGGTGGCGCAGCAAGGCGAAGTCCAGCGCCTGCGGTACGGCCGTGCCGTGCGACTCGCCTAGTAAAAACAATTGGTTTTCATAAAAATCAGCCTGGAAAGCCGGAAACTCGCCCGTCGCATTGGTCGGTACCACCTGCTGCTGTTGGCGCAGGTAGTTCACGGTGCTAGCATCGGTCCAGCCGAGGGTATACAATGCATAGGCCGCGTAGCCCAGGCCACTGAGCAGCAACAACACTACGGGAAGTGCCACCAGGGCCAGCAATACGCGGAGTACTAATTTCTTCATGATACGGTGGATGGATAAAAGAGCAGGGAGAGGAGAAGCGGTTGACAGGGTAACTTATCGGCCAGCCCAGAGCGGCGAGCCGCTCACAGCCTGCACGTACAGCGCCGCGACCAGCAAGGTATAAGCCAGGGCACCTAGCCACGTCAGCAGCAGGGCTCGGCGCGGCAAGCGGCGGCTCAGCCACCAGCCCAGCAGCGGAATAGCTTGCAAGGCGTGCAGCCCGAGGAAGTGGGCAGCGCGTAAATCGCCGTGGCGGGTGCTCCAGCCCAGGAAGGGCAAGCCCGCCCCGCCGTCGGTAGCGCCCACGGTGTGGCCCATGCGGCTGATCATGCTGCCGCCCACGGCCGAGCCCACCAGAAAGAGCAGCAGCCCCAGGCGCACGCCCCAGGCCCAGGCAGCCGGGCCCAGGGGCCGGTGGCGCCAGGTGAGCACCACGGCCCAGGCAATGGCAATGGTGTTGAGCATGATCATCCAGCCCATCACCGCGAACAGAACGCCGTTTAGCGGCGAGGTAACGTTGAAGTGCGACGTGGTGCCGCGCGCCGCCTGCACGAAGATGACCACAATTTCGACTGCCATGCTCACGGCTACCAGCCGCCCGATGCGTCGGGCGCTGCGCTGGGCCGAGGCCGGCACAGCCGCTAGTAGCCAGGCCAGCGTCCAGACGTACACCACCACCGACGCGCTGAATTTGGCGGGCTTGATCCACACGTTCAGGCCGGTCACGGTGCGCTCATCGAAGGGCCACAGCGCCAGCGCCAGCAGCAGCAAGGCTACGTTCAACCAACCCGTCCAAGCCAGGGCCGGGTGGCTGGCGTGGATGGCGCGCAGCCACCCGCCCGGCCGCGCCGCCGAATGACTGGTCAACACCTGAATTGAGGAAACGGGAGCAAGAGCAGTTTTCATAGTCAGCAAGAGTAAGGCAACACCGTGAAAATCAAACCACAGCCGCTGGGGCCGTTACCGGGGCGGGCCGCAGCCGACGTAGGCCCATGTATAACAGCAGCCCAATAGGGCCGACGAGGAACGTGAGCAGCAAGGCCGGCAGCAGCAGCCAGTGAGGTAGGCCACGGCGCTCGGCGTCGCGCACTTCCCAGATGCCCACGCACAAATCAAAGCACAGGTAATGCACCCAGCCCGCCGTGAGGGCCCACGGGTCGCGAAATAGGGCGGCTACCTCAGCCAGGGAGCTAAAGCCGCCCTCGCCGGCATAGGGGCTGAGGTAGTGCACCACCAGCAGCGCGGCGTAAGCGGCGGCCAGCAGCAGCGGCCACGCCCCGCTGCGAATGAGCCGGCGCGTAACCACCCAGCGCGGCGCCACCGCGAGCAGCAGCCAGGCCGGTAGCACGGCGGTGTTGGCAATGGTAAAGGCGAGTTCGGGCGTCATGGCTCCAGAGGGTTAGCTTCTGCTCAAAACTACGCGGGGCCGGGTTCCGACTGCAGGCTATGTCAGGCGAACCGAATAATTAAACGGGTGAACCGACAGCGGCCAGCAGCGAAGCGAAACCAGTACCTGGTGCCTCCCGGCAAGGGCCGCTGTGCTGCCCTGACCATTGCACAACTAAGCGCCGCCCGCGCCGTACCTTCCGCTCGTGAATCGGTTTGGCTGCTGTCTGTTATTAGCGTTGGGACCAGGGACTGTCCAGGCGGCTAGCCCGGCCGGGCCCGATAGCAGCCACGTGCGGCAAGCACACCGGCGGGTGGTTTTTCAGATCGATCAGCGGTTTTCGCTTTTGCAGCAGCGGTTGGTCGGCATCAATGGCCTGAAGCTGGGCGTGGAGTGGCGCGGCCGCCTCCGCGCTGGCATGGGCTTGTATTTCCTGGGCAGTGCCATTCCTACCGATGCGGTTCAGCCCTTCCCGATGCCCATCGGCACCACCAACAAGGTGCGCTTCCGCTACGCCGCGCTCTACAGCGAGTACGTACTCATCGGCAATCCGCGCTGGGAGCTGAGCGTGCCCGTGCAGGCCGGCTACGGCCGCTATTCCATCGGGTACCAATATCCTGACGGCACCTTTTACCGCACGCCCCGCAAGAACATCTGGCTGCTCGAACCCACCGTGGGCGGGCACATGCGCTTTTTTCGGTGGATTGGGGTTGGTGGGGGCGTTGGGTACCGGCAGGCTTTGTTTGCCTCCGATAAGCTGGAAGACGATATCAGTGGCGTGATTTTTTACGGCCGCGTAAAGCTGTTTCTCGGCGACCTGTACAAGGTGGTGCGTGGCCGTCAGCGGCTGTTTACGCAGGACGGCCTGCGCCGCGAGGACTACG
>NZ_JBZYWH010000014.1:0-127422 GCF_058932745.1 Hymenobacter sp. FMD4 | reverse complement strand
GGGCCTGCCTACCCCCCACGCGGGGGTGGATCTGGCTACGAGCCGGACCAAGCTCTTCTAGCGGCATTGCTACACTACGTAGATTCAGGCAGCTTAGCTGCATGCAATGTTCACGGTGCGGGAGTGTCTCGAACTGTAGAAACAGCCTGATGCGGGGAAAGCAGCGGTATCGGTGCTTGGCCTGTGGCTACAATTACACGGGCGGGGCCACTGGGGCCTACCCAACTGAAAAGCGGCAGTTGGCGCTGCAAGGCATGTGGCTGCAGGCTATCTGGTGGGTGCTGGACGTATCGAACGTGACCATCATGCGTTGGTTGCGGGCGTATGGCCACCTGCGCCTGCCGAGCACCCGGCTTAGCCAACGCCCGCGCTACGCGCTGACGTAAATCCTAAGAATGCGCTTGCCAGTAGCTTACGTACGCCTGGCGTCATTAGCTACACCGTCCGTCTTTGAATCTGCTATAGCTTAATATATCGTGATTAATGGTGCAAATCTCCACTTACATACATAAAGTCCAAGGCATAAGCGTCTTCACATTATAGCAAAGCCGCATTGTACAGAATGTGTTGGCATCTAACACAAACAGCCTAAGAAATAAAATTTAGCATACACGCTGATCCTCGGCGGAGCTAGGGGAAATTCCTAAAGCTTGCTTAACGCGGACATTTTAATACGGCCTGTTGCTCCACACTTTAACACGGGTAGTAAACGGATTAAGGCTGTACGAACTGTACACAATTTTGGGTCGCGGGCATCGTGAAGCTTGGCTGTTCCTGTGATGCAAAGTGGTCAACTGCGCGCTAAGCTGCGGTTGGTGAACAGTACAAGCTAAACTCTACCAGCTCGCTCCGTCCACCTTGCTGATGCTATACGTAATAGCCGGTGTTATTCCCTAGCGCCAACATTTGTATCTCCCTACCTCGACACTATATCGTACGCTTCTAAGCTAAAGTACGCGCCTGATTGGGGTAGATGGTGCGTAATTTACCAAGTTGTCCAGCTGAGTAAAGCTGCTCGGCGCTTGCATAGAAGCCTCTTCACAACGGGTCCATACGCAGGCCATATAGCACGCCTTCTTACGTCTATTGTGAAGAAGAGCCTCGGGCGTTTACGGTGGCTGGTAAGGGGCTAGTTGGCGTGAATGGTAAGCAGGGGAAGTTCTGCAGCCTGCTCGGCAGAGCCGCTGTATACCAAGCGGCCTTCTCTAAGGCTACCCGCGTACACTTCTACCTCGCAAGCATTACGCGACAACACCACCCGTACCGATTCCCGCTTGCCGGGGCGGACGTAGGTAGCGCCAACCGCGTCGGGGGCGGTGGGCCATGCTATTTCGTAAAAGCCTGCCTTCATCAACTGCACATCCAACATAATGGGGAAAGTTTGTTTGCTTCGAATAAGACAAAATTAAAGAGTTAAGTTCATAATGATCCTGCGTTTATATACTGAGTTTCAAATGATTTAATACGCATGTCGTGTAGCGTATCAATCCACCGGCATGTGGTGAGTAGTCCAGCGCTACTGCAGGGGGAGTAGCGTGGTCATAAAACAGTGTCCGAACGGCTGCGCGCAACCTAGGCCGGGGAAGGTCAGTTTATGCCATTACAGCGCTCCACTGCTAGTTTGCTGCCTTTTTATTAAGGAGCAAGCTGCCGTAGAATGCCGCGTACTTGCATTTGCCTCTCTTCCTAATGGACCTTCGTCGCACTTTCGATATTCTTGCTGCCCGCGCCAGCCAATCGCCTACGGCTGATTGTCTGGCATATAAAGCTGCTAATGACTGGCTCACCCTCAGCAATCAACAGGTGCAGGATGCCGCCAATGCCGTAAGCCTTGGCCTGCAGCGGCTGGGAGTAAGCCACAGCGACAAGGTGGCCATCATCTCCAACAACCGCCCTGAATGGGTGCAGGTAGATTGCGGTATTGCGCAGCTGGGTGCCGTGAGTGTGCCCATGTATCCCACTATTACCATCGATGATTACCGCTACATCTTCGAGGATGCCGATGTAAAAGTGGTATTTGTATCGGACCGCAAACTGCATGCGCGGGTGATGGAAGCGGTTTCGAGTCTTCCGACGCCGCCGGCGCATGTCTTTACTTTCGATGAGGTGCCGGGTGCCCGCCATTTCAGCGAGTTGCTGACTATGGGCCAGTCCGACAATGTAGCGGACCTGGAGCCCTTAAAAGTCGCTGTGCAGCCCGACGACCTACTCACCCTGATCTACACCTCGGGTACTACCGGCCGGCCGAAAGGTGTGATGCTCACGCACCACAACATCCTCAGCAACTGCGAGTCGCTAAACGACTTTCTGCCGGTTCAGCCGCAGGAACGAGCTTTAAGCTTCCTGCCGCTTTCGCACATTTTTGAACGCACGGCTACATTTTTATACCTGAAGCTAGGTTTGGTGGTGTACTACGCAGTCAGCGTCGATGTCATTGCGGATAACCTACAAGAGGTACATCCACAGGTATTTACCACGGTGCCGCGTCTGCTGGAAAAGATCTACGACAAGATTGTGGCAAAGGGCAATGCGCTGACCGGTACCAAGAAAAACCTCTTCAACTGGGCCCTGCAACTCGGCCTGCGCTACGACCCACAACAGAGCCTCGGACCGTGGTATAACGCGCAACTGGCGCTGGCTAACCGACTGGTGTTTTCCAAGTGGCGAGAGGCTCTTGGAGGCCAGGTAAAATGTATCATATCAGGTGGCGGGGCCTTGCAACCGCGCCTGGCCCGTGTGTTCTGGGCCGCTGGCATTCATGTGATGGAAGGTTATGGGCTCACCGAAACCTCGCCCGTAATTGCCGCCTGCCGCTACAACCGCGAAGACAACATGCCAGGCACCGTGGGGCCGGTGATTCCCGGCGTAGAAGTGAGAATCGCGCCGGACGGGGAGATATTGACGAAATCGGCGTCGGTGATGAAAGGGTATTACAACCGGCCGGATTTGACGGCGGAGGTGATTGATGTGGAGGGCTGGTTCCACACGGGCGACATCGGCGAGTTTGTGAACGGGCGCTTCCTCAAAATCACAGACCGCAAAAAGGAGATGTTCAAGACCTCCGGCGGCAAGTACGTCGCCCCGCAGGTCATCGAAAACAAGCTCAAGGAATCCCCCTTGATCGAGCAGGCCATGGTCGTCGGCGACGGGCAGAAGTACGCCGCGGCGCTTATCGTGCCGGCTTTTGACGAGTTGCGCAACTGGGCCCAACAGCGCAACTTGCCCAGCTCGGCCTCGGATGCGGCTTTGCTGGCGCACGAGCAGGTGCAGAAGCTTTACCGGGAGTTGGTGCAACAGTACAATGCCGCCTTTGCGCAGTGGGAACAGGTGAAGAAAATTGAGTTGGTAGCAGCCCAGTGGACCGTGGAAACCGGCGAGCTGACCCCGACACTGAAGCTCAAACGCAAAATCATCAGCGCTAACAATGTGGAGCGCATTTCGGCCCTATTTGGCGGAAGCATGGCTTAGATCTTATAGCCGCTGGATAATTGGAGCTACATCTAAAGCCGGAGTTATCGATAGTTTGCCTCCTTGGATAAGAAGGGTAGATTAATTGGCACCGATATGACTACCCTACAGCTCGCGTGCTGCTGAGCTTGCCGAAGCGGTTGATATGCTTCAATAAGCTCAGCAGCACGTTTCGGGAGAAGCACCAAAATATTTCACTCCGCACCAAGCGCCAGATTTGGCAGCGGAACAATACTCAAATTTCCTAGGTAGAATTGGGCAAATCACTGTCAACAAGCTCGGACACCAAAAACCAGAGTTGAGAGACGGGTACGGAACCAGTTTCGAACCTCACTTGCGTACCAGCGGAATGGTTCGCCGCTCAGTGGCTTGCTGCACCGATAAGAAGTAAGTGCCGGCCGGAAGCGGAGCCTTCAGCGGTAACGCGATGGTAGTGGCGCCTGCTAGTACTTCGGCGTGGTGGGTCAGGTACACGCGGCCGAGCAGGTCATATAGCTGCACCGTGGTTTTGCCGGCTTGGGGTACGCTTACCTGCAGCGTCAGCTCATCGGCAAACGGATTGGGCCAAGCCTGGGCTTCGAAGCCGGACTCTTTGACTGCTAAAGCCTGCACGCTGCTGAAGTGCTCGGAGCCATCAAAGTCAATTTGGTGAAGGCGGTAGTACACCACAGAACTGCCATGGGCCAGCAGCGCAGCGTCCTCAAAGCGGTAATTGTGCGGGTTGTTGCTGGTGCCCGCTCCCGTTACCCAGCCGATGCGCCTGTATTCCTGCCCATCGGCAGAAACCTCCACGCCGAAGCCGCGGTTTTGACGTTCCATAGCCGTAGTCCAGGAAAGCAGTGCGCCACGTCCGTGGCGTTCAGCCGTGAAACGAACAAGCTCCACGGGCAACGGAGCCGGTTCGTTGGTGCGGATGCTCACGGTGTTGTTGTCGGTATTGGCGGTGAGTACATCTACATCCCCATCGTTGTCTATATCAGCTATTTCCAGGCTGGTTGGGCCGTTGCCTACGACCATGGGTGCGCCCAACGAGAAGCTACCGTCGCCGGTGTTGAGGGCCATGAGAATTTCGCTGGTGGTACGGTTGGCCACCAGCAGGTCCACGTCACCGTCGCCATCGATGTCGGCCGTCTTGAGGCATACAGGGCCATTGGACAAGGGATAGTCCGTGCCGCCCGAAAAGCTGCCGCTGCCGTTGTTGAAACGCACGTATATGGCGCCCGGAGTTGGGCCAAAGTTGCTGCCTACTGATACCAGATCCAAGTCGCCGTCATTGTCGAGGTCGTTGAGAAACAGTTCCTTAGTGGCTATGCCTATCGTGGATTCGCTGCCGGCACCGCTGAAGGTGCCGTTGCCAGCATTTAGGCGGGTACTGACATGGATTCCGCCGTTGGAGGCCACAATATCCAAGTCACCATCGTTGTCGACGTCGCCAAAAGCTACCCCCACCGTTCCGGCGGGCGTGGTGACGTTTGTCGGGTTGTCAAACGTGCCGGTGCCGTTGTTGAACTGTATTTGGGCACGGTTGATTAAGTTATCGGACAAGACAACGTCCAGGTCGCCGTCGCCGTCTACATCGCCCAGGTCCAGATCAGTGGCAAAGCGAATAGAAGGGCTGAAAGGTTGCGAAAAGCGGGTGAAGTTGCCGTTGCCGTCGTTGCGGCCAATGGAGATGCCGTAGTACTGCGGCCCGGAAACAAAGGCCACGATGTCCACGTCGCCGTCGCTATCCACGTCGCCGGTCTTCATAGCCATTACTTCTTGCGCACCGGCCGGGCCAATAACGAACTCCGTGGTGCCGCTATAAGCGCCGGTGCCATTGTTTAAGCGCACCGACACACTGGCGCCGGAGTTGCCGACGAGCATATCCAGATCAGCGTCGCCGTCGATATCGGCCAGCGCGAGCCTGCCAGGGCGAATGCCGGTCGGGGTTTCCGCACTGGTCGGCGGTACACCTAGCAGGCCGCCTCTGCCGGTGGCCGCCGTAAACTGAAGTACCCACGGCGTGCTGATCGGGTTGCCTTGCTGGTCTTGCGCTTGGGTTGTCACCGTGGCCATGATGGTCTCGCCGGGACGCCAGGGATATGCCGGAGTGCCGATGAGGCGGGTGCCCATGGTAGTTACCGTAGCCGATGTGCCACTGCGCATGCCGCCCCGTTGGGCGCTATGAATGCGCAGCGCAGCGGTGCTGGCTGCATTTACAGCGCGATTGAAGGTGATACTTACCGGTTCGGTTGGGGCAACGGCGTTTTGATTGGCTGTGGGCTCGGTAGAAGTGATAGTAAAAGCCGGCTGCGCCAAAGCAGGAAGGGCTAGCAGGGAGCAACTGCTGGCCAAAGCAAGGCCATAGCATCGGAAATACTGTATCATAGACGGGCGCCTCCGGGCGAATAAGATTGACCAATTCAACGACAGAGCACCGCTGCTTACACTGGGCAAGCAAACGGGGCTATTGGGTTCGGCAGAAACCGGTGGAGGAGCCGAAAAGCGTACACTACAAGCCAACACGAACACAAGGCAGTTCAAGGCTACCCCGGTGCCCCAAGCAAAGCGAAATACCGCCTTATACCTTCGGGGTTAAGCAATTTTAATTGACAATGTATGACAAAGCAAATAAAAAATTAATCTATTCAAATAAATGCTTGCGGTATTGGCGCAGTTTCGGGCTGAAGCTTGGGTTCAGTGTACCAAAAAACATGCTGCCAGCTGCTCCGCGCTGCCCCCCCTGGCTAGCGCCCATTAGTTGAGTGAAGGGCAGCTTAACCGTACCAAATACTCCTTGGTTATTCTACAGGCGAAGCCCTCAGCGGTACTGCCACACCGGCAGCACTTCGCCGGCCGTGAATTGCTCGTGCTCGGCAGGTAATTCCACAAAAGCCTCGCTGGAAAGCAGGCTCGCTAGGTCACCGGAGCCTTGAGAGCGTTCTGGATGGGCCAGTAGCCGCCCGTCAGCCGTGCTTTCCAAGCTTACGAGTAGGAAGTGAGTTAGGGGAGGGCGAAACGTAACATCAGCCGCCAGGATGGCGTGCTTAGGGGCTGAGAACACGGGTTGGGGCTGCTGAACGGCTCGCAGCCACGGTTCGGCGTAGCGGTAAAAATTGATGAAGGTAGAAACCGGGTTGCCGGGCAACGCAAACACCACCGCGCTTGAGGGGCGTTGGCCAAACCACAACGGCTTGCCGGGGCGCTGGCGAACCTCGTGAAACAGCTGCTGCACGCCCACGGCGCGTAGGGCCTCCGGCAAAAAATCAGCTTTGCCCTTGGACACGCCCCCACTAAGCAGCACAGCATCAAACGCCTGTAGCAGGGGCGGCAGACCCGTGAGCAAGGCCTGCAGGTCGTCGTTGAAGTGGTAAGCCTCTACCACGGCGCCGGCCTGCTCAGCGGCCGCCTGGAGCATGTGCGAGTTGGAGCGCCTAATCTGGTGGGGCAGCGGCTCTTGTTCGATGTCAACCAACTCATCACCAGTACTTACCACAGCCACACGCGGCCGGCGAGCCACAGCTACGGTAGCCGCCCCGATGGTAGCTGCCACTGCTATTTCGGCCGGGCCCAGCACGGTGCCTACGGGCAGCAGCAAGTCGCCCTGGCGGCGGTCGGAGGCGCGGCGGTGCACATTGTGGCCAACGGCGGGCGGTGGAACCAGCAGCCTGGCGGTGCGTTGGCCGTCGGCATCTTCACCGAGTTCCAAGTCCTCGTAGCGCACTACTACATCAGTGCCGGGCGGCAAGGCGGCCCCGGTCATGATTTCAACGGCGGCATTTGGATGCTGCAGTGGAGCCGGAGGCTGGCCGGCCAACTGCGTGGTTTCGATTGGAAATACCAATTGGCCTTCCGTCACAGCCGCAAAGCTCAGGGCAATACCATCCATGGTCACGCGGTCGAAGGGCGGAAAGTCGCGGTCGGCGTGCAGCGGCTCGCGCAGTACCCGGCCCACGGCACTCAGTAGCGGGATGGTTTCGGTGGCGAGTGGGTAGGCAGTGCCCTGGACCAGGCGCGTAGCTTCTTCGACGGAAATCATAGGCGTTACTTTGCGGGGCGGAAGGTAGCACAGCATACGCGACGCACCGGCAAACAACAACTGCGGCCGCGTGTTGGCTTTTCGTCGCGGCCCTCGCCGCGGTTACTTTACTTCGCCTCGTCCGGCTACGTACACGCGTCGGCCTTCATAACTTTAGCCAGCATGTCTGATTCTTCTGCCAAGCTCACTCACCTGAACGATGCCGGCCAGCCGGCCATGGTCGACGTCGGCCAGAAAGCCCTGACGCGCCGCGTGGCGCGGGCCCGCAGCCGCGTGGTGCTCGGTCCGGATATCCTGGCGCTGGTGCAGCAAGGTGACCTGCCCACGAGCAAAGGTCCGGTGTTTCAGACGGCTATTCTGGCGGGCATCATGGCGGCTAAAAAAACCGCAGACCTTATTCCGCTCTGTCACCCGCTGGGGCTGGATGACTGCCAGATTCACATTCGCATGGCTCCGCCCGATGCGGTATTGATCGAATGCACCGCCTCGCTCACTGGCAAAACCGGCGTGGAGATGGAAGCCCTGACCGGGGCCTCGGTGGCAGCCCTCACGGTGTACGACATGTGCAAAGCCCTGTCACATGACATCGTCATTCAGGAAACGCGTCTCATTTCCAAAACCGGCGGTAAAAGCGACTATCTGTACGTTGACCCGGCAGAATAAGCCTCCGGATGGCCGTCAGATAAGCCTAATGCGACAACCTGAGTGCTGCAACAGAGAAGCGCTTACACAAACTGCAGCGTAGGGTAAGCCAGAAACGAGTGCTAAAAGCCAGGTCCCCTCCTCAGATGAGGAGAGGTTCCCGAAGGGAGGGGCGCTTAACAATCGTTGAACTCCCTATTAGCACGTCCTATCTCGGCTGTGCTCGACAAGACGGGTTGATTGCCTCGTTTTAATGGCCGAGCGACACCGCTAACCCACAACGACCAATACGCGGAAGTCAGTTGAGCAAGAGAATCTGTTCCTATCACACCTTCTCGCAGCCTGGGCTAACCCATTTCATATTCGACCTCTTTCCTTTGGCCGGATCGGGAATTTTGATGACGCGGGTTTCAGTAACGCCGGTCAACCACCCCGGCGTCAGCTAAAGCTGCCGCGTCCCATCCTCATTCAAAGAAGGAAGCTTTTCGTTCTAAGCATCATGGATAAGCATACCAAACACGCCGCTCTCACCCGGGCCGACCTTGGCGAGTTCAACCGCCACGAACTGGCCATCCTGGGGGCGCCTTGCGGTGTAATCAAGGAGCTAACAACGCGCTTCCTGCCGCTACTCACGCCGCAGCTGCGCGTAACCTACGTGGATGCTGACCACGCCGCTGGCGACGAGGCTGCCCAAGGCGGAGCGGGTGGCGCCGATGCCATTCTGCAAGCTGGTGCCGCGGCCGAGCTGACCGA
Organism: Hymenobacter sp. FMD4; assembly: GCF_058932745.1. Taxonomy (NCBI): domain Bacteria; kingdom Pseudomonadati; phylum Bacteroidota; class Cytophagia; order Cytophagales; family Hymenobacteraceae; genus Hymenobacter; species Hymenobacter sp. FMD4. The sequence goes on along the minus strand of NZ_JBZYWH010000014.1, from coordinate 118,538 downwards.
TAAAATCCGCTTCCGCCGCCTCGATGTGCGCCGCCCAATGGACAAGTTTGCCCAGCAGCAGTGGCTGGCCGATCAAAGCCTGGTGCTGGTAAACGGCAACCACTTCCGCGCCCGGCAGCAAATTATCATCCTTGACCCGCGCAAGCCGCTGGAAAAGAAGCTCGACCGCCTCACCGACGTGCAGCTCATTCTGCTATCAGAGGGAGTAGCTGAATTGCCTGATTACCTGCGCCAACACCTGAGCCTCGACCAGCCGGGCGCCGCCCAGGTTCCGGTGCTGGCCCTCGCCGATACCGCCGCCGTGGCCCATTGGGTGCGCCAGTGGTGGCAACAGCACCTGCCGCCGCTGCGGGGCATGGTTCTTACCGGTGGCCGCAGCCAGCGCATGCACACCGACAAAAGCCGCCTGAATTACCACGGCCGCGAACAGCGCGAGCATGCTGCCGCCCTGCTGGCTCCGTTTTGCCAAGACGTGTTCATTTCCTGCCGTGCCGATCAAGCCGCCGACCTGCCGCCCCACCTCAAGCCCTTGCCCGATCAGTTCCTCGACCTCGGCCCCATGGGCGGCATCCTCACCGCCTTCCGCCACGACCCCAATGCGGCTTGGCTGGTAGTAGCCTGTGACCTGCCGTTCCTTTCCGAGCGCACCTTGCAGCACCTCGTGCAGCACCGCCACGCCGGTCGCTTCGCTACGGCCTTTCAAAGCCCCGAAAACGAGTTTCCGGAGCCGCTGATAACTATTTGGGAGCCCCGCAGCTACGGCGTGCTGCTGCAGTTTCTGGCCTTGGGGTATTCCTGCCCGCGCAAAGCGTTGATCAATTCAGATGTGGAGGTGCTGCCCGCGCCCGCGCCGGAGGAGCTGCGCAATGTGAACACGCCGCAAGAACGGGAAGAGGCGGAGAGGGAGCTGACGCAGTAGTATTCGCAACTGTCTGACTCCATTGGCACTGCTACTGCAGCGGTGCCGTAGTAAGCTCTTGGCGCTGCCCAATGCGTCTGAGGTTGGGTCCGCCGGACGCAGGTGCTACCGATGCAGTACCACGGTAAGTGCTTAAAAAACAGGCGTGCTGTACCTTGATATAGCAGCCCTCGGGAAAAACAATGCGTAGCCATCGGTACAGGCCCGGTGGCCATGCTTAAGTACTTGGGTGAATGGAAGAGGCCTTACGGATGCGCCGCCACCCACACCGAGCCGTCCTCGTACTCCTCCTTTTTCCAGATTGGCACTACTTCTTTCAGTGTATCGATAATGTACTGGCAGGCCGCAAACGACTCGGCGCGGTGCGGCGTCGACACGGCTACTACCACGGCTACGTCGCCGATTTCCAGCGTGCCTTTGCGATGCACCACCGCTACCTTTTGCAGCATGGGCCAGCGCTGCTGGGCCTGCTCGGCCACGCGGCGCAGCTGGTGCACGGCCATGGCATCGTAAGCTTCGTAGTGCAGGCGCACCACGCGGCGCCCGGTGCTCTGGTTGCGGATGGTCCCGATAAACGAATTGACGGCGCCGGCACCATCGGCCTGCACCGCGTCGAGCACGGCGGCTACGTTGATGGGCTGATCCGTAAGATCTATAAGCATTGGAGGGGAGTAGAAAATTGAAATCAAAAACCGAGAACGAAGCGCGGGTACCAGCCAACAGAGGCCAGCCCCGCTTTTAATTCTTTGTTCTCCGTTTTCATCAACCATTACCCGCCGCTAACGGGCGGAATCAAGGCTATTTCGTCGTTTTCGCGCAGTTGGTCGCCAGCTTGAGCGTATTCGTTGTTGACGGCCACGGCGAGGCTGCGCAGCTGCGCCAGCGCGGGGTAGTTCTGGCGCAGCTCGGTCAGCAAATCCTGCACCGATTGGCCAGCTGGTAAGTATACCTGCAGGCTAGGCTGGCCCACGATGTCGCGGGTGATGCCGAACAAGGCGATGGATAAATTCATAAGCGAAGGTTGGTCGCCGAAAGGATTCAGCGGTAATAGTGAACACAAAAGTAGATTGCGCGTTCTTGTCAGAGCATTTGGCTGCAGCTGCAACCCTCGCCGCTGCCCTTTGTTGTTTGCACATGCCCGTTTCTACGTCATCAGTGTTGTACGATAATCACGGCCGCCCGCTCGAATACGTGCGCGTGGCTGTTACCGACCGTTGCAACCTGCGCTGCTTTTACTGCATGCCCGAGGAGGGCATTCAATACGTGCCGCGGCAGGAGCTGTTGAGCTATGAAGAAATGGAGCGGGTGGTAGGCCTGCTGGCGGGCTTGGGCGTGCGCAAAGTGCGCCTCACCGGCGGGGAACCGTTTGTGCGGCGCGACCTGCTGTCATTTATCGAGCGGCTGACGCAGATTCCGGGCATCGACGATATCAGCCTGACCACCAACGGCGTGCTAACAGCGCCACACGTGCCGGAGCTGGCACGCCTGGGGGTGCGCGCCGTCAACCTCAGCTTGGATACCCTGGACCGTGGCCGTTTCTTCCGCATCACGCGCCGCGACGAGCTGCCGCGCGTGCTTGAAACTTTTGAAGCGCTGCTGGCGGTGGGCATCCGCGTCAAAATCAACGCCGTGGTGATGGCCGGGCAGAACATCGAGGATATAGTGCCACTGGCCCTGCTTACCCGCGAGCGACCAGTGGACGTGCGTTTTATCGAAGAAATGCCGTTCAATGGCGGCAGTCACGAGGCCATAAGCCTGCCCTGGAACCACGTGCGCATTCGGGAGCACCTGAAGGAGCACCTCGGCGAACTGCTGCCCGTGCCAACTCAGCCCGGCGCTACGGCCAATGACTACCGCATAGAAGGGCACGTGGGACGCGTGGGCATTATTGCGGCATACTCACGCACTTTCTGCGGTACTTGCAACCGCATCCGCCTCACGGCCGAAGGCGGCCTCAAAACCTGCCTTTACGACCAGGGGGTGCTGGATGTGCGGGCCTTGCTGCGAAGCGGTAGTACCGATGCCCAAATCCAGCAGGCCCTGACTGATGCATTCAGATACCGCGCCGCCAATGGCTTTGAGGCCGAGCAGCGCCGGCCGGTGCATCAGCTCAGCTTTGAATCAATGGCAACCATAGGTGGGTAGCAAGCAGCTTTTAAGTGACGTTTAGTCTGCAATTCCGCAAGAACTTTATTCACCGGAGCAATCTTGCTGCCGAGCCTCCCGGGCTTCCAGGCGCTGCAGCACCTCATCAATAGTCAGCTTATTTTCAGCGAATAGCGACAGCAACTTCCGCTCGTATCGATCGGCTGCTAGGGGAGTATGCTTTGTAAAATCAATCAAGCCGGCAACAGCTCGGCGGCGGCGTTCCTGTAGCGTAGAAGATTGGTTGGAGGAATCCATTTAGGCAATTTCGGCACCTCCTGAAAAAGTAGCAATGGGGTAACTACGTGAATTGCACTAGTAATACGTAGTGGCAAATGCTGAATTTGTGTCTAGCCATCTATACGTATAATAAGGCATTCGCAAAATGAGTTAAAACTGTATTAAAAAAATATAGATTATTATAAATATTAAGGTGAAGTAAAATTGTTACCAATCTATCCAGACTACGTAAACCTAGGTTTTGCTTGTCTGCAAAATGCGTCCGTAGTAAGGACGTGAGGCAGTGGCAAGTATTGATCGGATGCTTTAAAGGACGATTTTGGTCATTGTTTACGCCTATGAAAGTGTTGCTTTTGCTGGCTGTAGTCGGGTTGATGCTGTACCTGCTTGTGTGTGGCCTGCTTTATTTCAAGCAAGAGCGGCTGCTGTTCTTCCCTGACCAGTTGCCAGCCGACTACCGCTTCTCTTTTGCCGACCCCTTTGAAGAGCGGTGGATTACGGCCCCGGACGGCGTGCGCCTGCACGGTCTGCTGTTCCGCACCGCTGCCCCCAAAGGCTTGATTTTCTACCTGCATGGTAATGGCGGCGCCCTCGACAACTGGGGCCACGTGGCCAGCCTTTACACCGCCCTCGGCTACGATGTGTTTATGCTCGATTACCGCGGCTATGGCAAAAGTGAAGGCCGCATTAGTAGCGAACAACAGCTGCTAATCGACGCCGAAGCTGCTTACCAGCACCTCCTATCGGAATACCCCGAACCCCGCGTGGTGGTGTTGGGCTATTCCCTGGGCACGGGCGTGGCGGCGTGGCTGGCGGCCCAGCACCAACCCCGGCAGCTGATCTTGCAGGCTCCTTATTACAGCATGCAGGACATGGCGCGGTATCATTACCCATGGGTGCCGGGCTTTCTGGTACGCTACCCACTGCGCACTTACGAATGGCTTCCACGCGTGAAGGCGCCCATTGTGCTCTTCCACGGCGAGCAGGACGAGGTGATATACCACGGCTCCTCCCTGCGGCTGCAGCCGCTGCTCAAGCCCCAGGATCGGTTGATTTCGCTGCCTGGGGCCGGGCACAATGGCATGACCGATAACCCCCAGTATCAGCAAAAACTGGCGGCTATCTTGCAATAAACGAAGTGGATGGAGCTAAGAGAGGTAGGGTTCCTTACTTGCCAAGGCCTACCCAGCCGCGCTGCATGGCGTAGTACACGGCCGTGCCCACCACCAGGCCCACCAGGTACCCATACGGCAGACCGCTGCACAGTAGCCCGACTACTAGCGCCACCAGCAGATCGGCCCGGGAGCTGGCTATGTCGCGCAGCAGGGCAGCCAGCGTCAGGGCTTCGAAGAGCAGTAGCACGCCCAGGATGGGCAGCGGAAAGATCTGTACCACCTGCGCGAAGCCTTGGCTAAAGAATAAGCCCAGCACCAGAAACAGGCAGCCGTAGAGCAGCACCGAACCACCGGTGCGCGCTCCGAAAGCGTAGTGTCCGGCCAGGCCGCCCGAGCCGTGACAGACCGGAAACCCTCCCAGAAACGGGGCTACCAAGTTCATGAGGGCGTACGTGAAGCTGATCTGGCGTACGGTAATGCGGCGCTCTGGAAAGTGGTCGTGCAGCACCTGGCGGGTAGCCAGGATGGAGTTGCCGAGCGACAATGGAATCTGGGGCAGGGCCAGCAACACGGCACCGGTCAGGATATCGGCGGTGGCGGGCATGTGCCATGTGGGCAGCCGCACGCCCATAGCGCGCTGGGCTGTGGCCAGATCGAGTTTGAACACCAAGGCGTACAGCACGCCCAGCCCTATCACAAACAAGGCGGCGGGCCAGCGGCGGTTGCCAAGCAGCACCACCGTTATCAGAAAAGCTGCCGCTGCTAGAACATAGCCGCCCAGGCCATCGGCAGGCACGTATTCTTTCAGGGCCAGGGTGGTGAGCTGTAAGGCCAGGCCGAACTGTATGCCGCGAATCACTGGTTTGGGTACCATCCGCGCCAAGGCATCGATGAGGCCCGTGGCCGATAACACCAGCATGCTCAGGCCAATGGCCAGTCCGCCACCGAAAATGATGCGGTCGGGCAGCTTCTGGGCAATGACCAGCGCCGCAAAGGCCTTCAGCGGCTGTACTGGCATGGGAAGGCCGTACCACAAGCCCGAAAACACCTGTAAGGCCCCGAACAGAATAAGCACCCCAGCACTGTCAGCCCCTGAGGCAGCAATAACGCCGATGAGCAGGGGTAGATCGGTGCCCAAGTCGCCGAAAGCACCGGCCAATTCGTTGCGGTCGAAACGAATGCGGGGGCGTGCAGGCGGAAGTACTGTCAAGGGCGTATGGTGAACAATGAAGGTCGCAAAGGAAGCAGAATCCGGCTTGTGGGCATACGCACCCGCCCGCCGGGCAGGATACCGAACCGGGATGCGACCTAGCTATAGCGGATTAGGAACATTTAAGCGCTGCTTTTCACGTAACCCGTGCAGAAGTAGGTGCATTGATTAGGTAACCGTCAGGTCATCAATGGTATGGGGCTGGGTGGTTGGGATACGCGTTTGCGCTTTCACCTACCCACTACCACTCACCTCAATGGCCGCAGGTTCTTTCGTTGATTCTAGGTCCGCTGATCGTAAACTTCCTGCACCAAAGTCAAAAGGGCAAGAGCCTAACCGGGGCGGCAGCATACCAAAGTGTGTTCTGCACCATGGCCGGCATGCTGGTGGTGGTTTTTGGGCCAACCTGCTGGTGCGCGCCGTCAGCGAGAAGCATCACTACAAAGTGGCGCCCGTAGCCCAGCCTGCCACCGCCTGATTGTCTTCCAACTCACTGCTACACATTTTATAGCTTTCGAAACCGAAATTACCCAACCCGGTGAGCCTACGTCGGGCCTGAAGCTGGCCCTGACTTGGATTTACGTGGGCGTTCCGCTGCTCTGGGGCGTGTCACAAACATTTATTAAGGCCCTCACCTTATTTACATAGCCTGCCCGTTGCTTCCAGGCACTTTTGATAACCTCCGTCTTGTATGACTGCCCCTGTATTTCTTCCGCCTACCAGCTACGAGTACGCCACCATTCAGAAGGTAGTGGGGGAGCAGCAGGCTACCGCCTCCGATGTGTTGGCGGCAGAGGAGCCCTTGGAAATTCGGGTAGGTTACGGGCCGGCCGGCGAGCGGACGCACCGCACCTTGGCCATTACCATGCGCACCCCCGGTCATGATATGGAGCTGGCCGCTGGTTTTTTGCTTACTGAAGGCATCATTCGGGCACGACACGAGCTAAATGGCTTGCTTTACTGCCCCGATGTGCAAAAGCCCGAGGAGCGCGAAAACGTGGTGCGGGCCGAACTGGCTACCTCCGTGGCTATGGATCTGCCGCGCCTGGAGCGCCACTTTTACACTTCCAGCAGTTGCGGCGTGTGTGGCAAAACCAGCGTCGACGCCGTACATGCGGCCGCTTGCCTGGTGCTGCCTGCCAGCGGCCCTCACGTGGCCCGGGCCGTTATTCACGCGTTGCCGGAGCGGCAACGGGCCGCGCAGGCGGTCTTTGAGCAGACCGGCGGCCTGCACGCTGCCGCGTTGTTTTCGGTTGAAGGCAATTTGCTGCTGCTGCGCGAAGACGTAGGCCGGCACAATGCGCTGGACAAGCTCATTGGGGCGGCCATGCTGGCTGATTGGCTGCCTTTGCACCAGCACATACTGCTGGTGAGCGGCCGGGCCAGCTTTGAGCTGGTGCAGAAAGCGGCCGTGGCGGGCATCCCGATGCTGGCCGCGGTGGGAGCCCCCAGCAGTCTGGCTGTGCAGGCCGCCCACGATTTTGGCATGACGCTTCTGGGCTTTGTGCGCCAGCAGCGCTACAATATCTATACCCACCCATGGCGGATTGTCTAGCCGTTACGAATGAAGATCGAGGAACTGAGTCGAGAATGAAGAAGGCAGCCGCCATAAATTTCCCTTGTCAGTGGGCAGCCCCGCCAGAAATTGCCGTCCGCTCCTAGCTTCTCCACCCACCCATGAAACTCCGCATTGAAGACAATACCCTGCGCCTGCGCCTATCCGAGGAAGAAGTGCTGCGCTTTGGTCAGGAAGGCCGCGTGGCCTCGGTAGTGACGCTGGCACCCGGCCCCGATGGACGCCTGACCTATGCGCTGCAACGCGCCGACGAGGACTCCACCGCTGCCGCGCAGGGCTTGCGCGTGGCTTATTCGCCGGGGGCGCTTACGGTGCTGGTGCCGGTTGGCGTAGCCCAGTATTGGCTTGGTCCTGAGCAAATAAGCATGGAAAGCACCATGAATATGCCCGATGGACATGAGCTACGTATACTGGTAGAGAAAGACCTGGGCTGTAAGCACTAACGTGGGCAGCTGGTCCTGAACCTTCGTTTTACCCTTAACCCGACATCCCAGCGGGCTTGCTCTTCTGTTCAGGAGAGGGGGACTGGGGAGCAAGGTCATCATGGAAGAATCACCTGCCGAAGACCCCAGCAAGGCTGGCAAAACCGAACAACAAGGCGCCGAAGCCAACGTGCCCCGCAGCGGCGAGCGGCCCGATCAGGGCGCGGCGCCTACCAACGACTACTACGACCCGCACGGCAAGCCCGACGCCGATAAGCGACCTATGGAAGCACCTGACACCCTGGGGGCCAAGCACAAGCACCCCATCCTGGCCCAACCGCCCGAGGAATTTACCGGCCTGAAGCTGGGCAAACCCGCCAAAGTAGCAGCCGGCGTCACGGCCGTGCTCAAATCAGCCTCCTTTACCTTCAGCGAAGACGGCCCGGCCCGCGGCACGCACGCCCTGCTCAAGATGAACCAAAAGGACGGCTTCGACTGCTCCAGCTGCGCCTGGCCCGACCCCGACGACCACCGCTCCGTAGCCGAGTTCTGCGAAAACGGCGCCAAAGCAACGGCTTCTGATGCCGACGCCGAACGGGTCACGCCCGAGTTCTTTGCCAAACACAGCCTGGCGGACCTCTCGCGCATGACCGACCGCGACCTGAACAACGCCGGCCGCATCACGCATCCGATGGTGCTGCGCCCCGGCGCCACGCACTACACGCCCATCGAGTGGGAGGAGGCTTTCCAGCTGGTAGCCGACGAGCTAAACGCGCTGCCCACGCCGCACCACGCCATATTCTACACCTCGGGCAAGGTGCCCAACGAGCCGGCGTACCTGTACCAGCTTTTCGTGCGCCAGTTCGGCACCAACAACTTGCCCGACTGCTCCAACATGTGCCACGAGAGCAGCGGCTCGGCCCTGAGCCCTACCACTGGCCTGGGCAAGGGCTCCGTCACGCTCAACGATTTCTACGAGGCGGAGGTCATCATCGTCATCGGGCAAAATCCGGGTACCAATCACCCGCGCATGCTCTCGGCCCTGCAGAAAGCCAAGCGCAACGGGGCCAAGGTTATCAGCATCAATCCCCTGATCGAGGCGGGCCTGCTGCATTTTAAGAACCCGCAGGATTTCATGAACCCGCTGCGGGCCCTGGGCGCGCTGCTCGGCGACGGCACGCCCATTACCGACGTGTACCTGCAGGTAAAAATCAACAGCGACCAGCTAGTGCTGCGCGGGCTGATGAAGTGCCTGTTGGAAGCCGAAGAGGTAAACCCTGGCCAAGTGCTCGACCATGATTTTATCCGGGAGTACACCACTGGCTACCCCGAGTTGCTCAAAACCCTGAACGAAACCAGTTGGGCTGATATCGAGGAAGCCAGCGGCGTAACCAAAGCGCAACTGCAGGAAGCCGCCAACCTCATTGCCCGGCACAAAAAGGTGATTACCTGCTGGGCCATGGGCCTTACGCAGCAGAAAAACGGGGTGTACACGATTCAGGAAATCGTGAATCTGCACTTCCTCAAGGGCGCCATCGGTATACCCGGGGCCGGCCTGTGCCCGGTGCGCGGCCATTCCAACGTGCAGGGCGACCGAACCATGGGCATCTGGGAGCGGCCGCAAAAGCCCTTCCTCGATGCACTGGCCAAAGAGTTCGGCTTTGAGCCCCCGCGGGAGCATGGCTACGATACCGTAGAGGCCATTAAGGCCATGCACGACGGCAACATCAAGGTGTACGTGGCCATGGGCGGCAACATGCTCTCGGCCGCTTCCGATACGGAGTTTGTGGCCGAAGCCATGCGCAAGCTCCGCCTCTCGGTGCACGTAACCACCAAGCTCAACCGCGGCCACCTCGTGAACGGCGAAATGGCCCTGTTGCTGCCCTGTCTGGCTCGCCCCGACATCGACATGCAGAAAACCGGGCAGCAGTTCACTTCCTGTGAAAACTCCATGGGCGTGGTGAGCCTGAACAAAGGGGTGCTCAAGCCCCTGGAAGGGCAGATGCTGAGCGAAGTAGCCATTGTGTGCGGCATAGCCATTACCACCCTCGGCGACCGTACCACCGTTGACTGGGTGGGCTGCACCGAAAACTACGACCTCATTCGGGACTACGTGGAGCGCACCATTCCAGGCTTCGAGAATTTCAATGAGAAAATCCGGCGGCCGGGTGGCTTTTACCTGCCCAACGGCCCCCGCGAACGAAAATTCACGACCGAAAACGGCAAGGCCAACTTCACTTCCACGCCGCTGGAAAAGCATGTGCTAGAACCCGGCCAATTGGTGATGATGACCATCCGCTCGCATGATCAGTTCAATACCACCGTATACGACTACAACGACCGGTACCGCGGCGTGTACAACGAGCGGCGCGTCATTTTCCTGAACCGTGAGGACATGGCCGAGCGCGGTATCAAGGAGAAGGGCTTGGTGAACATTACCAGCCACTTCGAGGGACAGCAGCGTTACGCGCAGAACTTCATTGCTGTGCCTTACGACATTCCGCGGGGCAACTGCGCCACGTACTTTCCCGAAGGCAATGTGCTGGTACCCATTGGCTCAGTAGCCTACAAAAGCAACACGCCCACCTCGAAGTTTGTGATAGTGACGGTGGAAAGGGTAGAGGTACCGTTGGGCAGCCCCTCACCGGTCCAGGATAGGCAATCTGTCCCGGCTTAAGCTGGGATGCGTGAACAGTAAGCTACCGAGCCCCTCGTGCTAAGCGCAGCCGAAGCATAACGGGCTCGGTAGCTACTGTTAGTACCATGCTCTTACTCGCTACAGCTTGTACGAGTAGCCAAGGCTCTCAGACCGTAGTCGTTTTGCTAGAGCTAGCCGGGCGCGGCGCGGATTGGCTGTTTCCTGTCGACAATTGTAGTTTATGCTTTTATCAAGTAAAAATCAGATTGTCAGTTGATTATTGGGGGTGTAGGCAACCGAACTACGCAAATAACAGTATTGGGGCACTTGGTTGCTGTCGAGAATAAAACATGAACTGTTGATTATGGCTGAATCATCTACCAAACGCTTAGCAAATCAAGTTGCTCTTGTCACCGGGGCTAGTTCGGGCATTGGGGTAGCGGTAGCGCAATCCTTGGCAGCCGAGGGTGCGGCGGTGGTGGTAAACTACCACGGCGACGCCGAAGGGGCCGAAGAAGTGGTGCAGCGCATTACCGAGGCCGGTGGCCAAGCCGTGGCCATCAAGGCCGATGTGAGCAAGGAAGACGAGGTGCAGCAAATGTTCCGTCAAACCAAGGAGCATTTCGGTACGCTGCACATCCTCGTTAGCAATTCCGGCATTCAACAAGATGCCTCGCTCGTTGACATGACCCTGGAGCAGTGGCAGAAAGTCATCGATGTAAACCTGACCGGGCAATTCCTGTGCGCCCGCGAGGCGGCCCGTGAGTTTATCCGGCGCGGCGTGCAGCCGGAAATATCCCGGGCTGCGGGTAAGATCATCTGCATGAGCTCGGTACACGAAACCATTCCGTGGGCCGGGCACGTGAACTACGCTGCCAGCAAAGGCGGCCTAATGCTGCTGATGAAGTCGATGGCCCAGGAGCTGGCCCGGCACAAGATTCGCGTCAACAGCATTGCCCCGGGCGCCATCAAGACGCCCATCAACCAAGAGGCCTGGGAAACACCCGAGGCCGCCCAGCAATTGCTGGAGCTTATTCCGTACGGCCGCATCGGCGAAACGGAAGACATCGGAAAAGTAGCCGCGTGGCTGGCATCCGACGACGCCGATTACGTACACGGTACTACCCTGTACGTGGACGGCGGCATGACCCTTTATCCGGGCTTTATTGGCAACGGGTAAAGGGTCATGGCCCACCGGCGGTCCATTGACTGCCGCGCATCACTAACCACACGAGCATGGGTACTTCGCGACTCTACATGACGCAGGAACAACTACGCTTGGCTGATACCAAGGATGAAAACGCTAACTGGCGACACTTCGGGCCTTACCTCACGGACCGGCAGTGGGGCACCGTGCGCGAAGACTACAGCGCAGGTGGCAACGCCTGGGACCATATCACCCACGAAATGGGCCGCAGCTACGCATACCGCTGGGGCGAAGAAGGCATCGGAGGCATTTCCGACCACCGCCAACTGCTCTGCTTTTCGGTCGGCATGTGGAACGGCGTCGACCGCATTATCAAGGAGCGCCTGTTTGGCCTGACCAACGGGCAGGGAAACCACGGCGAGGACGTAAAGGAGTGCTATTACTACCTCGACAACACGCCCACGCACTCCTACATGCAGATGCTTTACAAGTATCCGCAGCGGGAGTTTCCGTACCTGGAGCTGGTGGAAGAAAACGGCCGCCGAGGCCGCGAGGAGCCCGAATACGAGCTGACTGACACCAGCATCTTCGACGAAAGTCGCTATTTCGACGTGTTCATCGAGTATGCCAAAGCCGGCCCTGATGACATCCTGGTTCGCATCACCACGCACAACCGCGGCCCCGCGGCGGCCGGAATTACCCTGCTGCCGCAGCTGTGGTTTCGCAACACTTGGTCTTGGGGCCACGATGACTACCGGCCGCAGATGAGTACGCCCCGACCGGGCTTGGTGCAGGCCGAGCACAAGCAGCTGGGCGACTATTTCCTGTACTGCGAGCAGGAGCCCGATCTGCTGTTCTGCGAAAACGACACCAACGGCCCGCTGCTCTACAACCTGCCTGCCGATGGCCTGTATTTCAAGGATGGCATCAACGAGTACATAGTCAATGGCGACGAAACGAGTATCAACCCCCAGCAACGGGGTACCAAAGCTGCCGCCCATTACGAACTGCTGCTGGCGCCCGGCGAGTCGCAGAGCGTGTGCCTGCGGCTGAGCAACACCTCCCTTAGTCAGCCATTTGCTGATTTTGAGGCCGTGTTTGCGGCCCGCAAGGAAGAAGCCGACGAGTTTTACAACTGCCTGCAGGATAAGCTGCCCGATGCCGATGCCCGCAATATTCAGCGGCAGGCCCTGGCCGGCATGCTTTGGAGCAAACAGTTTTATTACTACGATGTAGCCCAGTGGCTCGACGGCGACCCCGACATGCTCACGCCGCCTGCCGAGCGCCTCAAAGGCCGCAACAACAACTGGCGCCACCTCTACAACGCCGACATCATCAGCATGCCCGATAAGTGGGAGTATCCCTGGTACGCCGCCTGGGACCTGGCTTTCCACTGCATCCCGCTGGCCATGGTAGACTCGGACTTTGCCAAGCACCAGCTGCGCCTGCTCACCCGCGACTGGTACATGCACCCCAACGGCCAACTGCCTGCCTACGAGTGGAACCTCTCCGACGTGAATCCGCCCGTGCACGCCTGGGCCACCTGGCGCGTGTACCAGATGGACAAGAAGCTGCACGGCGGTGAAGGCGACCTGCACTTCCTGGAGTCGGTGTTTCACCGGCTCACGCTGAACTTCACCTGGTGGGTAAACCGCAAAGACCGCAACGACCATAACATCTTCGAAGGCGGCTTCCTCGGGCTCGACAACATCGGCGTATTTGACCGCTCCGCCCCGCTGCCCACGGGCGGCTACATCGAGCAGGCCGACGGCACTTCCTGGATGGCCATGTACGCACTCAACCTGATGCGCATTGCCCTGGAGCTAGCCAAAACCAACCCCGTATACCAGGACATTGCCAGCAAGTTCTTCGAGCACTTCCTGTACATCGCCGAGGCCATGACCAAGGCCGGCGACGGCTCTTTCAACCTCTGGGACGACGAGGACGAGTTCTTCTACGATGTGCTGCACCTCCCTGACGACGAGCGTACCAAGCTCAAAGTGCGCTCCATTGTGGGGCTGATACCGCTTTTCGCCGTGGAGGTGCTGGATGAGGAGCTGCTCGAAGCCATGCCCGACTTCACGCGCCGCCTGAACTGGATGTTCGACAACCGCCCGCACCTGGCCGAACTGGTGTCGCGCTGGAAAGAGCCGGGCCGTGGTGAACAACACCTGCTGTCCTTGCTGCGCAGCCACCGCATGAAGAAGCTGCTCGAACGCATGCTGGATGAGTCCGAATTCCTGTCGGAATACGGCATCCGGGCGCTTTCGCGCTGCCATTTAGACAAACCCTACGTCTTCCGTACCCACGAAGCCGACTTCTCGGTGAAGTACGTGCCGGGCGAGTCCGAGTCGAACCTGTTTGGCGGCAATTCCAACTGGCGCGGGCCCATTTGGTTTCCCATCAATTACCTTATCATCGAGTCGTTGCAGCGCTTTCACAGCTACTACGGCAAGGAATTTAAGGTCGAATACCCCACCGGCTCGGGCCAGCTGCTCTCGCTCAATGAAGTGGCCGCCGCCCTGGCCGGCCGCCTCACCAAGTTGTTCCGCCGCGACGAGCAGGGCCGCCGCCCCGCCCTTGGCGACTCGGACCTGCTGCAGCACGACCCGCACTTCAAGGATTACCTGCTCTTTCACGAATACTTCCACGGCGACGACGGGCATGGCCTCGGCGCCAGCCACCAAACCGGTTGGACCGGCCTCGTGGCCAAATTGCTGCAGCATTATCCGCAGGCACCAGTAGAAACGTCCTCCAAGAAGCCTGCCGCGGCCGAAGAGGTAGCAGGCGAAGTATAGGGAACCCATTTGCAATTTTGGTCCTCATATACAACCACGCCCGGTGACCTGCCGGGCGTGGTTGTTGCTTTTAACCACTGTTGTCGGCTCAGACTACCCGTTGGCTTGGTGTCGCTTGTTAACCCGAGTTGCGGAGAGCGGCTAAGGTTTGTTGGTCAACAGCTTGCCCTCGGCACTGGCCTTATACCATTGACATGGGCTACTCGCGCGCCTTCGCCGATTCGGTTACCCATAAATACATCTTCCCAGTTACCTGTTGCCTCCGTAGAGCGGTTGGGCGGCGCCACAAAGAACCTGGTTATGCTGAGATACTTAATTTCTGCGTGCACTACGACCACACTCTGCTAGCTTGGTTTCGCAACTTTAACCAGCATCAGGCAAATCGTAACCCGAGTACGCCGAGCGGTTTTATCGAAAGCGGAAGTGTACCAGCCGTCGAGAGCATGCTACCTCCATGCTAGCACTGCCAACTCGGGCAGGTGGTGCTTGCTAAAAAGGCTTGATCAATAGCTATAAACCAGTTAGATAAGCTTGAATTTCTGGTATTTATCGTCAGGCTTAGCTTACTGGGCAGGAACGGCTTTCCAAGCCATAAGAGCTTCATTTAAGTAGCCACGCAGCCGATGCCAGCGCGTAGGTTGCAAACTGGCTTCGAAGGCTGCCTGCCGGCAAAGCTGCTGCGAGGAAGCCAGCACCTGTGCCACTGCCGGGGAAAGCCGCTCTTGCTGCGCCAAAGCCTCCAGACAGCGCAGGCAATGCCCAGGCAGTGCACGTAGCACTGCTTGGTGCGCAGGACGTTGCTCTTGCAAGTCAGGCAAAAGGTCCAGGTAGAGACGTAGCTCCTGTAAGCTAGCGAGGTGGGACATACCGCAAAACAAGCATACTAGAATAGTGCCAATGAAGGCCGACGAGTTGATTGCGGAGGTCCCGCCGCTGTACATACGGCCCCGAAAGCGTTAGTACTGCGGTCGAGCTGCAAGAAAAGTGCAGCTTTAATCAAGTATAGAGGAGCAAGTCTAGCTCACTACGTAAGTATTGCTTGCAGGTAAAAGTTGAATGATACGTAGGATTAAAATGCTTATGTATAATGACTTGCAAAGATTGGGCGCGCACTAAACTAGGTCACGCTTAGATTACCCACTTCTAACTACGGCATGGCCTAAAAAGTACTGTTGATCGACTCCTTACCAATAAGGACAAATTCGGAAGAGCGAGAAGCTGTACGTCGAAGGCCTGGTAAAATGCAATGAAAACGGCCGGTTGCTAGCCCGGCCGTTTCACGTTGCTACTGAGCAGCGCAAGTTTACTTTGACTTCTGCTCAAGCAGGCTGATAACATCCTTGTTACCGCTGGTTTTGGCAGCCGACAATGCGGTGTTGCCTTGGCTATCGGCCGCTTTGGCATCGGCCCCGCTGCTTAACAGAAATTCCACCGTGGCTTTGTCGCCTTTAGCGGCGGCGGCCATCAAGGCGGTTTCCTGGCTGGCATCTTTGGCATTTACCTGCGCCCTGAATTGCACCAGCTTCTTCACCACGTCTAGATTTCCGTTGGTAACGGCGGTAATGAGAAAGGTCGTCCGGAAGCCCGGCATTACTTCGATGAAAGCGTTCGGATCAGCACCGCCTTGCAGCAGGGTTTCGACGGCCGCAGCGTCGTTTTTCATCACGGCTTTAAACAAATCCTTATTTGGCGCCTGGGCAGCAGCAGTGCCCGCAAGGCCCAGCAGCAGTGCAAACAGGAAGAAGTACTTTTTCATCTGAAAAAGAGAAAATTCAGCAATGGACAGATGATAAAAGTACAAAAGCCTGCCTTGTAGTCCAACGTTTAGCTAGAAGCCTGGCAGGAGTAGAATGACACTCAGACCAAAAGAAATACGGTTTCCCGGTGCGGCTGAACAGGGAAGGGCGGAACGGCAGTTACTTTGATGTATCCCAAACCGAGCGCCGCTCCAGAACCTGATTCTGAAGTGCCAGGCAACGCCCCTTACTGCTTCACGAGCCGTAAACGTGCCACCTGGCCGTCGGCCAGCGTAACTACTACTACATATACCCCAGGCGGCACGGCATGCAGATCCAATTGGCAATTCGACTGCGGCGCAGTTGCCGCGTACGTTCGTACCAAGCGGCCGTTCAGATCCAGGAGTTGAATTCTCCGGATAGCTTGCGCAGTGCCGTTGACTAGCTGCGCTGCGTCATGGGCAGGATTGGGATATAAGGCCACCGGAAGTAGGTCATGGCGGGGCTTAGCATTCGTGACGATGCTGGCGTCGGTGAAATACACTTGCTCATCAAAATCCTGCACCATGAAAATGCGGCCGTTGGGCATTTCAACGAACGACTGCGGCTCCCGGACACCGCCGGCACTCATGCCCAGCCCGTCTCTTTTGAACAGCCAGCTACGGCCTTGGTTGCGGGAAAGCAGCGTGCCGCCCGAATTACTGCTGCCGGTGCGCGAGCTGTACCAGTCGCCGTTGCGGGCAAAGTGCAGGCGATGAAGCGGGGACCGGTACCACCACATACCGCCCTGGCTGCGTTGCTGCACCGTCCAGCGGACATTGACATTGGCTACATCGGTCAGGCTTTTGGCAGCGTTGACTGCCACGCCCACGTTTGCTGCACTGCCGGAAAAGCTAAACAGCACCGAGTCCTGCGGGCTGATGGTCAGCGACATCGTCTCATAGACGGTGACGTTGTCGATAATGGAGTTATTACCGTCGATGCGAACGGGTAAAAACTGCCAGCTCAAGCCTTGGTTGTCAGATAGGTACAGGCCGGGTAAGCGCCAGCCATCTTCGTCGGCTAAGGCGGCGTACACGCGTCCGGCACGGTCGCTGACGAGGTGGCTGACGTAGCGCGCAGCGCCGAACCCGGTGTTGCGGACAGTCCACGTCTGGCCGTTATCGGCCGAGAAAAACACTCCATCGCCGAGAAAACCGCCCAGGTCGGCAGTGCCCGTACCGACAAGCAGGCCGCCTTGCGTTGTTTCGAGGATGGAAACGATTGGGTACGGCGTGCCAAGGGCTACCGAATCCCAAGTGACGCCAGCGTCGAAGCTGCGGTAGATTTTGCCGGCGCCGCCTACCAGCAAGCGGCCATTGCGCCCGGCGTGCAGTGCGTAGGTATGGTGGCTGCGCAAGGTCAAAGACCAGGTGCGCCCTTGGTTGGGAGTGCGAAGAACGCCCGAGGCTACGGAAGTTATCAGGGTAGAATCGCCGGTCGCGGCAAGGCCTAGTTTCGGGCCTAGTGGGGCTGTGCGCGTGGTTTGCCAGAAGTTCTGGCTCTGGGCTGAGAGGCTCAGGCTTATCAGCAACACAACTCCGCAGGCACGCCAAAGGCGGCGACGGGAGGATAGCAAAAGTTGGTTCATAGCAGGTAGCAGGTCGGAAACACAAACCTACTTTCTCTGCCTACGCCGGTAAATACCATGTATATGTGAGGCCGCTCATGCAACTGCGCCGCGGCGGCCGTGAAGCAATGCTCTACCGGGACTGCGCTACCCGCTGCGCGGCAAGGCGCCGCCCAATGGCCTGCGCAATCACGCTGGCCAGCAGTATCTGCAGGGCGTGATACAGCATAGTAGGTAGCAGCAGTACGCCCGTAGCAGCCGCGCCGCCAAAGAGCACATTGGCCATGACGGTGCCATGCACGAGCGACTTTTTCGACCCGCAGAACAATGCCGTGACTTGATCCTCCGGCGAAAAGCGCAGCAGCCGGCTCACCCCGATGATGACCGCGTATACCGCCGCAAACAGCGCCACCATGCCCAAGGCCAGCAGGGCCAGGTCGGCGGCGCGGTAGCCCTGGAACACGCCGCCTTCAAAGGACTCGCAGAAGGACGTGTACACCATCAGTAAGATGATGATCTGATCAAACAAACGCAAGCCCTGGCGGTGCCGCTCGGCCCACGCCCCGAAACGCTGGTGCAACAGTACGCCCAGTACCACGGGTAACAGCACCTGCAGGGCCAGATCGGTGGCCATGTCGCCGAAGCCGTCGGCGCCCGCGGCACCTCCGGTGTGCAGCACCGCGCTTACCCACAGCGGCGTAAGTACAATGCCCATCAGGCTGGAAACGCTGGCATTGAAGATGGCGCCGGGCATATTGCCGCCCGCTATGCTCACCATCACTACCGAGGTGGACACGGTACTGGGTAGGGTGCATAAATAAAACACGCTGGCCCATAGCTCTTGGCCTTTATCGGCCCCAAAAAGCGGACGGGCAGCCAGTGCCAGCAGTGGAAACAGCAGGAAGGTGGTTAGCTGCACCACAGAGTGCAGGCGCCAGTTGCGCATGCCGGCTTTCAGCTTCTCAGGGCTGAGCCGTAGGCCATAGAGAAAGAATATCACGGCCACGCCCACGCTGGTAATGGGCCGCCACGGCACCGGGCTGCTTTTGCTACCGATGCCCGGCATCAGATAAGCCAAAGCTACTACGGCTATAAGCCCGAAGAAAAACCAATCGAGGCCGACGCGTTTGAGCAGGCCGCCAGAGTTGGCGGCGGGAGTGAAGGAGGGGGGAGCGGGCATAATTACTAGCGGCCGAAATACAGCCGGCGCTGCAAGCATACGCAGAACGCCGGCAACACGCGCTTACACCAAGCGACCCGTCACCCGCAGCACCAGTAGCAGAATGGCAACCAGCAGCAGGACCAGAATCAGCACGCGGGCCCAGCGTGGGCGCGCTTGGGCCGGGTACATCGCCATGAGCACAAAGCCAACGAGCAGGGCCACCGAACTAACAATGCGCGGCCAGGTGGTACCTTCTTGAAGGTTCATAAACAGCGAAATGGCCACGACCACTGCGGCCAGCCAGTAGATATAATGGGTACGGAAGGGCGATGTAGAAGCCATGAAGTGAAGGTAGTTAGGGCAAAAAGGGCACAGGACGTGGCTGCCTCAGCACCCCAAGTCGGAGCAACCGTGCCCGGTGCTGGCGTTGGAGCACAACGGGGTAGAAATTGCCGAACAAGTTGCCGGCAGCCGCGCCGGCCGCCAGATCATAGCGGCCAAGGTACAGGAAGTACGGCGGCAAGGGCAGCATGGCTACAAAAGCCAGCAAGTGGCAGCACTCGGCGCTCTGTGTGTTGGCCAGCAGCCGGGGCAGATTGGCTTTGCCGCCGCCGTAATATTGCTGACGGGCCTGGGGCTGGTGGTAGTGCACCCAGCAGAGAAAACGGCGCAACCGCTCTACGCCGAGCCAGCGGTACAGCACCTGCACATGCTCTGGGGCAATACAGGAATAAAATCCTTGTCCCAACAAGCCGTGCACCGGTGCTGCCTGGCTGAGCATCCCAAACACTCCCGTAACGCCCATGGTAAAAGCGGCCCCGCCTACTACCACGGCCCCAAACCACGAGGGTTCTCCTGGGTGGCGCTGCAACCACCGCAGCATGGATCCAACCGAAAGCAGTAGTACAATCGACAAGCTCACGAATAAAACCGTCTTGCCAAGGCTCTTCATAGGACAGGTTGGGGCAAGAAACGACCGAGATAGGTCAGGTTAGATATCAAATGGACAGCTTCACTGCCCGCTTTGTTGATTACTTTAAGAAGATGAAAAAAGGCCGTATTACCGGCGTTATCTTTAGCTCAGCTCATGCGCCTAGGGAAGTGAAGCCACTCATGTGTTGGGGCCTCTTGAAAGCGTGGCGAAGGTTATGCTCTTATTGGCACTAGTAGTTTGCTCCTAGGCCATTCGCCTTCTGGCGAAAGCCATCAAGTGTTATCGAAACTATGAAAAACGATCAACCCTTTGCCGAAAAGTTGAAAGGTTCAGTTCTTTGGAAAGACGCCAAGACTCCGCGCGGCCAGTAGGGCGCTCTTCTATGCTTAAACAGCTGCGTTGTTATTCCACTACCGGTGGGGTACCGGCGTTAGACTTACGCAGTGGTAACTCGGGCACCAGCAAAGTGGCGCCCAAGCTCAGTGCCACCAAGCCAATGGTAAAAAAGTAGATGCGCGAAATGCCGCTGCTAAACGCTGCCTGAGTGGCCGGGGCCGGGCGCCCGCCTTCGGGAGTTTGAGCTATGGGCAGGGCAGGTCCCTCGCTAACGACGGCCTGTTGAGCTGCTTGGGATGAGGCGGGAGCATTCGAGGTGGGCAGCAGGTGACCGAGGCTAAGCGTAAGCACGGTGCCCAAAAATGCCGCTGCCACCACGCCCCCGATCTGGCGAAAAAACTGACTGGCCGAAGTTGCCTGGCCCATTAGCCGTGGCTCGGTGGCGTTCTGAATGGCCAAAGTGTAAAGCGGCATGCTCGGTCCGAGCCCAATGCCGCAGACAAATACATACACCAGCACCTGCCAATACTGGGTGCTAGGCGAGAGCGTAGCCATCAGGCTCAAGCCGATGAGCAGCAGCACTGCCCCGCCAACCATCCAACGCTTGTAGTGCCCGCCCCGGCGCGAGACCATCTGTCCGGCCACGTTAGAGCCCGTAACCACGCCCAACGACAACGGAATCAGGCTGATGCCAGCGCGGGTGGCCGAGGTGCCCAGCACGTTTACCATGAACAGCGGCTCGAAAATGATAAGGCTCAGAAAGGTGCCGCCCAGCAGAAACAGCGCCGCATTGGCCGAGCGAAACACCTTGTTGTGAAACAGACTAAAATCCAGAATGGGGTGGGCCGAGCGTACGGAGCGGCCCACAAACAAGCCCAGCAGGGTGAAGGCCAGGGCCAGCATGCCTAGCGTAACGGGGGACGTCCAGGGGTGCTCCGACTTGTTGAGCTGCAAAGCCACAATCAGTGACCCTATGCCCGTCACGAGCAGCAAGGCCGCTAGCAGATCAAGGCGACTAGAGGCGCCGCTGGGCCGCAGCAGGGGCATGTTTTTGAGGATAAACCACAGCGCCACTGCGCCCAGCGGCAGGTTTACATAGAACACCAGCCGCCAGCCCGCCACGCCCGGAATCAAGTTGTCGCCCATGTCAGTGAGCAGGCCACCCAGAAACGGTCCCAGCACCGACGACACGCCGAACACCGCTCCCACGAAGCCTTGGTACTTGCCGCGCTCGGCCGGCGGAAACAAATCGGCGATAATGATGAAGGCTAGCGCAAACAAGCCAGCCCCGCCAAAGCCCTGTACTGCTCGGAAGATGATCAGCTGGCTCATGCCGTCGCCGAGCAAAGGCAGAGGCCCGAATTCACCCGCCAGCCCACACAAGGCCGAGCCGATCAGAAACACCGTGATGGCCCCGATTTCGATGTTGCGCCGCGGAAAAGTATCCGCCAGCTTGCCGTAGATGGGTACCAGCGCCGTGCTGGCCGCCAAGTAGGCCGTAGCCACCCAGGTGAAGCGGTCTAGGCCCTGTAAATCAGCTACGATGCGTGGCAACGCCGTGGAGACGATGGTTTGATCCAACGCGCCCAAGAACATGGCAAGCAATACGCCCGCCAGCGTCAGCATTCGGTCGCGGTGGGTTAATGTATGGCTCATGAATAGGCGCGGCGAAGATTGGGCAGAACTGCAAATACGAAAAATCGGCGCGGCGGCTGCCTGACCAGCCCAAAACCAGCGCCCGGCCCGAAGGTTGGCAGGAGGCAACCGACCGCAGTACCTTTGCGGCCTTTATGGAGTATCTCGACGCGACGCTGGCGCTGCTGTGCGCCTTCGCTTTTCTGGCCGGATTCGTGGATTCTATCGTGGGCGGCGGCGGCCTGATTCAGCTGCCGGCCATGCTGCTTTTGCTGAAGGGCGTGCCGGTACCCACGGTGCTGGGCACGGGCAAAGTATCGTCGGTGGCGGGCACGGCGGCGGCGCTGCGCCGCTACGCCGGGCAGGTGCCCATCCGGTGGAAGGCCGTGGGCGGAGCCGCTATTACGGCCGGGGTATTTTCGTTTCTGGGTGCCCGCGTGGTGAGTCTGCTGCCCTCGGAGCTGCTGCGGCCGCTGGTGCTTGGGCTGCTGGTGGTTATTGCCATCTATACCTTTTGGCGCAAGGATTTCGGTGCCATTCACGCGCCGCGTTTGTCCGACCAGCGCGAGCAACTGTACGGCGTGCTGGTGGGCATGCTCATCGGCTTCTACGACGGCTTTTTCGGCCCCGGTACGGGTAGCTTTTTGCTGTTCGCCTTTGTAGGGCTGTTCGGGTATAATTTCCTGAGCGCCTCGGCTTCAGCTAAGGTGGTGAACGTGGCGACCAACCTCACGGCGCTAGGGTATTTTGCTTATACCGGCCAAATTCTCTGGACGGTAGCCGTGCCCATGGCGGTGTGCAATATGATCGGCTCAACGCTCGGGGCCCGCATGGCCCTGAAGCGGGGCGTAGGCTTCGTGCGGGTGCTGTTCTTGGTGGTAGTCGGCGGCATTATCGTAAAGCTGGGAGCTGATACGTTCGACTTGCACCTGTAACCGCGAGCCGCCAATGTGCTTGCCCCCAAAACGTCCGAGCCCCGGCGCAGTGCTGCGCCGGGGCTCGTTGTGTTAGTGTTGGATTAGGAATGAAGGATGCGGGAAAGCCATTCAGGTTACGTCATCCTGACGAAGGAAGGACCTTACCGCGCTGGAACAGTAATCGTAACTGCGTTTCGTTCAGCCGTAGACAGGTCCTTCGCTAAGCTCAGGATGACAGACGGAAGGGATAAAAGCCTGTTTTTTAAACTACTCCGACTTTCGTCCAATGGCCCTAATCCAAATTCCTACTCCTCGCCGCGCATGCCCGGCACAGCGTTGCCCTGGTTGCCTTGCACGTTCGGAATGCCCATCTTCTTTTCGCGGGCCTTCTGGTATTTATCGAACTGCGCCAGCGTAAGCACATCCTTGAGCTGCGCCATGCGTGCCTGCCCGATTTCTTCTACCAGGTAGTTCATTTTCCGCAGATCGGTGCGGTACTGAAAGCGGGCGGTTTCCACATCGCGCACGCTGCGCAGGTTAATCTGGCGGACTTTTTCCTCCTGCTGCGGGCTCAGGCCCAGGGCCTGCTTTAGGTTCAGCGTCAGCGCATCGGCTTGGGCCTGAATTTTGGCCTCATCGAGCTTCGGTGCTGGGGGCGTCGACTGGGTAGCAGTGGCGGGTTTGCTTTTGGCGCTGCTCGTCTGAGCCCAGGCGCTGGGCGCTGCTATCAGTAATAGACTGACCAGCAAGAGGGATTTAGGGAGAATGTTCATGTTTGGAAATCAGCAATGACGCCCTACAATATGGGCGCTAGGCAGAAGCGTGCACGAAAATAGCGTGCCAGAGTGCTTCGTGCTGCCTCAACGCATTTAGCAGTCGGATTATTCCCGCTCCTTCCAGCATTTCACCTCTTGCCCGCAACCTTTCCCCCAGCTATCCAATATAGCTGAAGCATGAAGCAGCAGTCTCGCAATACATGGTTGAAGGCCGCCGGCATTGGCGCGGCCGTGGCCGCCGCCGCCCTGTGGGCCAATCGGCGCGGCTCGTATGACTTACGCGGCCGCGTAGTCCTCATCACCGGTGGTTCGCGCGGCCTGGGCCTCGTGCTGGCCCGTCAGGCCGTAGCCGAAGGCGCCCGCGTTGCCATTTGTGCCCGCGACGCCGCCGAACTGGACCGCGCCCGGCAAGAGCTGGCTACCGACGGCGCTGAGGTGCTCACCCTCGTGCGCGACCTGAGCGACGAAAGCGCCGTGCGTTCGATGATCGAGGAAGTCAAGAGCCAACTCGGCCCCATTGATGTACTCATCAACAATGCCGGCATCATCACCGGCGGCCCACTCGAGCACATGGATACCCGCGACTATCAAGAGTCGATGGACATTCACTTCTGGGCCCCGCTGCACGCCATGTACGCCGTGCTGCCTGATATGCAGCGCCGCCGCGAGGGCCGTATCATCAATATTGCCTCGGTGGGAGGGAAGGTAGCGGTGCCTCACTTGGCGCCTTACTGCGCCAGCAAATTTGCCTTGGTGGGCTTGTCAGAAGTATTTCGATCTGAGCTGCAGCGCTACGGCGTGTACGTTACCACCGTATGCCCAGGCCTGATGCGCACGGGTTCGCCCCGGCAAGCCATTGTGAAAGGGCAGCACCTGTTGGAGTTTGCCTGGTTTATGGTGGCCGATTCGTTGCCGGCTCTCACCGTAAGTGCCGATTACGCCGCCCGGCAGATCTGGGGTGCCGCCCGGCGCGGCGATGCGGAGCTGATCCTAGGCCTGCCCGCCAAAATTATTTCTCGTCTGCACGGCATTGCTCCCAGCACCCTCGCCGATCTGATGGGCCTCCTGAACCGCACCCTGCCCGATGCTACCGGCCCAGCTGGCAACGAGCGCCGCCGCGGTTTCGAGAGCGAATCGGCGGTGACCAAATCCTGGCTGACTACGCTTACCCGCAAAGCCGAACGCGAAAATAACGAGCTGGGAAATCATGACCCGTACCCGGCGTAGTCGGCTGTGGCGGTCCGTGTCACATGGTGCCAGTCTTAAGGCTGCCTAAGCAGTTTTGAGGCTTTCTAGACGCTACTGCCAATCGGCAAAGTCCGGTTTGACTTAAGTGGTTTGGTGGGGGCTTAGTAGCTCTTGGTGTTAAATTATTGGTCGAAGCGCCGCGCTACTTTTCAGAAAATCACCATATTTGCATTATGCACCTCTTCTGCCAGTCGTACTATTATTATTACCCGACCTGCCAGCCCTCCGGCTTCGGCAACGGTCGTGTATGTACGATGGCCCCGTCGCAGACCCCCTAACGTCTCCTCAGGAACCCACTTCATACTCGCCCCACTCCGATAGCCGGAGTGGGGCTTTTTGTTTTTCACCCTACCTCAAACGTACACTAACATGAATACGCTCCAGCAACACTACGACCAGTACACTGCCGAAGACCGCCAAGTATGGCAGCTCCTGTTTGAGCGGCAACTGCAGGCCCTACCCGGGCGAGCGGCACCCGAGTTTATGGCCGGTCTGGCCCGCATCGGCTTCACCGCTGATCAGATTCCTGATTTTCGCCAAACCAACCAAGTGCTGCAACGCCTCACCGGCTGGCAGCTGGTGGCCGTACCGGGCATCGTCGACGATGCGCTATTTTTCGGCTTGCTGGCCGCCCGCAAGTTTCCCGCTACCACGTGGCTGCGTAAGCTCTCGGAGCTGGATTACCTCGAAGAGCCTGATATGTTTCATGACGTGTTCGGCCACGTGCCCTTGCTAACCAACCCCGATTTCTGTCGCTTCCTGCACCAGTTAGGCCACATCGGCACGCTGCACGCTTCTGACCCGGCTGCCGTGGAGCTCCTGGCCCGCCTGTACTGGTTTACGGTGGAGTTTGGCCTGATCCGCGACGGCGGCAGCGGCGAGTCGCGCATCTACGGGGCGGGCATTCTGTCGTCGGCTGGCGAAACGCGCTACAGCCTTGGGGAGGAGCCTACCCGGCATTCATTCAAGGTAGATGCGGTGCTTGATACTGCCTTTCGCAAAGACGTATTCCAAACGGATTACTTCGTAATTGATTCGTTGGAGCAATTGTACGCTACGCTGCCACAGGTGCAGCGCCGCTTGCGTGCAGCCGTTGTGGCATAGGGCGAGGCCGTTGTAGTGGCTTTGCATTGGATGGCTATCAGTGGAGAAAAGAGGGCCATCCAACCTGTTACGCGCCGCCCAGCTTAGGTCAGCTATAAAGCTGCACAGCCAACAAAACGGCGGGGATAGTGCTGCCATCGGGCTTTGCACTGACCGCTTAAATAGAAACCCGTCAGTTGCCTAGCTTACGAAGGCGGCTGACGGGTTTCTATTTAAACGGGTCGTACTGTTTCTCCTCAACCATGCCCGTTCAGGTTAAAAACTCCAAGGGGGCGGAACCGTCAAGCCCGGCCGCATAGGCAGGAAAGCGGCCACAACGGTGCGATGATAAGGCGGGCGCAGGCCGGTACTGTTCGCGCGACTGGCTGCCTAACGTGGCTTGGTTAATACAGCCGAGTCCTTAGTTTGCGTGGCAACCTATGATTTGGCCTGAGCCGCTTGGCGGCATACGTTATGAATGAACGTCAGCTTCTCAATTACTGCTGAGGGGATGACGAAGGGATACAAATCGTGCAAGCCCATGCTGCGGTTAAGGCTGTTCAGGGCTAGGGACAGAGGCAGCCACTGGTCCATAATGGCTTCGAAATCGTCCAGTTGATAAGGGTCAGTGGTGATGGCCGCTGTCAGTTCGTCGTTCACCCCACCCGCCTGAGGATTTACTCGGATGCCAAATGCGAAGGCCGTCTGCAACGTATCGACAATGTGTAGGTAATGCGCCCAGCTTTCGGCCCAGTCCTCCCACGGGTGCATGGTGGCGTAAGAGCTGATGAAGTGCTGATTCCAATCGGCAGGAGCGCCTTGGTCATAGTGCTTCTGGAGTGCTTCGCCGTAATCGGCCCGTTCATCCCCAAACAGCCGGCGGAACTCATCGATGTGGGGCGAATCGGCAACAAGCCGGTCGAAATAATAATGACCCACTTCGTGCCGAAAGTGCCCCAGCACGGTGCGGTACACCTCGTCCATGTTGCGGCGGGCCATTTCCCGCTCGATGTCGTCAGCTTCCGCAATGTTGATGGTAATAAGCCCGTTGTCGTGGCCGGTCATTACCTTTTCGCCCTTGGGCTTCTGTTCGCTGGCCAAGAAGTCGAAGGCCAGGCCGGTGTCGGCGTTTTCGGCTTTGCTGACGATGGGCAGGCCCAGCTGCAGCAGGCTAAATACCAGCCGATGCTTGGCTTTTTCGAGGTTCTGCCAGCGTTCCAGGTGGTTGGGCTCGTCGAGCTTGGGAATGGTTTGGTTCAGGCTGCAAGCAAGGCAAAGCTCCTCGTTGCTCTCGGCTGGCAGCAGCCAGTTGCAGGCTTGGTGGGCGTGGTTGGCACAGTATTTCAAGGTTGCCCCATCTGGCTGCCCGCACTGGGCGAAGCTTTGCGCGTCACGCTTCAGCAGCGACACTACCTGCTGCTGAGCTGGCTCAAACCCCAAGGGGTTTTTGCACCGTTCGCACGAGACGTTCTCGAAGTAGACCATCTGTCCGCAGTTTTCGCAAGTGAAGAGCTTCATAAGCAGTTGGATAGAGGAGAGTGGTCGATAATTGCAAAGCGGTTCTGGTAAGGCACATCAAACGGGTAATGCCTGCTTAAGTTGGAAAATCCGTCGGCTTTTTGACCTTGCTGTACAACTACGCATGGCAGACGAATAGCTGGGTATAATTACATTGCGGTCAATGGGTATTAATCGCGCCCCCTGATACTTGGGTTCAGTATTGTTCGCAAAAAATTTAGCTTCTAATCAGAGCCAAGGGTAACAAAATATGCCTCTTAGGGCACGTAGAAGCTACGCGGGCTTCTTACTAAGGTAGAATATAATCAATTATAGGAATGGTTTTTACTAACTGAGTATTAGCTTTTACGCCTGATCATGCTGATGAGGTATTATTAAAATACAACTTAACTAGTAGATAAGCGTAGGTAAGGGCACCAGGCAACAATGTGAGAGTGTGGTTGATGTTGCCTGGCTTGGCCATTACCTCAAGTATGAAAGAAAACTCCTTGCTGCAAACCTATCGGGAGCAGCCCAACATCTGGGACGAGATGTTTCACGCGGAGCAGATTCGCCCGGAGTATCAAAAGTTTGTCGCCGCCATCGAGAACCTGCCCAGCACGGAGATGACGCGCAAGGATGAACAGGCCAAAAAGCTGTTCATGAGTCAGGGCATCACGTTTACTGTCTACAGCAGCGGCGAGGGCATCGAGAAAATCTTTCCGTTCGATATCATTCCGCGCATCATTCAGTATGAGGAGTGGCAGCACATCGAGGCGGGAATCAAGCAGCGGCTGCGGGCGCTGAACATCTTCCTGAAGGATATCTACCACGAGCAGTTCATCATTAAGGACGGCCTCATTCCGGCGTCCTTGATTTACTCTTGCCCCCAGTTCCTGCGCGAAATGATGAACGTGCAGGTGCCGTACGACATCTACACGCACGTGGCCGGCGTGGACCTGATCCGCGACGCCGACGGGCAGTTCTACGTGCTGGAAGACAACCTGCGCACGCCGTCCGGGGTGTCGTACATGCTCGAAAACCGCAACATCACCTCGCGCATCTTTCCCGATCTGCTGCCCAAGAACAACGTGCAGCCGGTCAAAAGCTACCCCGATCTACTGTTCCGCAACTTACTGGCCCTGGGTAGTAACCAAGCCAACGACCCGACCGTGGTGCTGCTGTCGCCTGGTATCTACAACTCGGCGTATTTCGAGCACGCCACGCTGGCGCGCCTGATGGGCATTGAACTGGTGGAAAGCGGCGACCTGGTGGTGCACAACCACCACGTGTTTATGAAAACCACCAAGGGCTTAAAGCAGGTGGACGTAATTTACCGACGCGTCGACGACGAATTCATGGACCCGCTGGTGTTCCGGCCCGATAGCATGTTGGGCGTGCCGGGCATTTACGCGGCTCACCGCAAAGGCAATGTGGCTATCGTCAATGCCATGGGCAATGGCGTGGCCGATGACAAGGCGGTGTATTCCTATGTGCCGCAGATGATTCGGTATTACCTCAACGAGGAGCCGATTCTGAAAACGGTGCCTACTTACCAAATGAGCGACCCTGACCAGCGCCAAATGGTATTTGAGAGCATGGACAAAATGGTGATTAAGCGCACCAACGAATCGGGTGGGTACGGCATGCTCATCGGCAGCAGTGCTACTGCGGAGCAAATGCAGGCTTTCCGGCAGGCCATTACCGAAGACCCGCGCAGTTACATTGCCCAGCCCATCATCAGCCTATCATCCACACCCTGCTACCTCAACGGGGTGCTGCAGCCCCGCCGCGTCGACCTGCGGCCTTATGCCCTCTACGGCCCTTCGGGCATCGACATCGTGCCGGGCGGCCTTACGCGGGTGGCGTTGCAGGAGGGGTCGTTGGTGGTAAACTCCTCACAGGGCGGCGGCAGCAAAGATACTTGGGTGCTGGGGCCAGAATAAGAGCTCGGCAGCACCCGCGCCTCAGTTATGCCGCGGGGTTGTCGTTAAGTTCTGTTGCTCATCCATTCCCGTTTTCTTTCTTTTTTTCTTTCATGCTAAGTCGCGTTGCCGATACTATTTACTGGCTGGCCCGCTACATGGAGCGGACGCAAGCCATGTTGCAAGTCATTCGCATCCATTACCAGGCCTCCCAAGACAACCCACAGGATTTCAGCTGGCGCCCGCTGCTGTATAGCTACGGCAGCCTTAAGCTGGATGAGCTGGCCACGACCGAACGGGACACTGCCCGGGTGCTGGATCGGCTGATTCTCGATAAGAACAACATCACCTCGGCCTATAATAATGTACTGCAGGCGCGCGAAAACGCCCGCGCCGTGCAGGATCATATTACGCAGGAGGTGTGGCAGTGCCTGAACGACTTTTACCACGCCATCCGCGGCGGGGAAATCACGCAGCAAATCCAGTACGGCGACCCGCTGTCGGGTATCGATGGGCTCATGCGCAACGGCCTGGTGTTTAGCGGCGCCGTGCAGAACACCATGCCCCGCGACGAAAGCTTCGGTTACCTGAGCTTGGGCAGGCTGTTGGAGCGTGCCGTGCAAACCACGGATATCGTGCGCATCAAATGGTTGAGCATTGCTGAAAAGGCGCCCGGCGGCCGGGAAGTAGCCGAGCTGCGCTATCTGCTGCACTCCTTGTTTGGGCAGGAGCTTTACTTCAGAAAATACCGCGGCAATTTCAACCAGGAAAGCGTGCTGCAGTTTGTGCTGCACGATTCGCACTTCACCCATTCCCTGTCGGCGTGCCTGGCGCGCCTGCACTGGTATTTCGAGCGGCTCAAAACCGATAGCCTGCCCGATAACCACGCCGAACTGGACTTCATGATTGGGCGGCTGAGCAGCCAGGTGAAGTACAGCAGCGTGCCGGCCCGTAAGCCCGAGCAGCTAAACGAGTTTCTGCTGGAAACCCGCAAGACGCTGCTTGACATAGCCGGGGCTTTGGGCAAAAACTATTTCGGAAGAAGCTAACCGCACGCCAATGCCTTCCTATACCATCAAGCACATCACGCGCTACACCTACGCCTCCGAGGTCATCGACTGCGCCAATCAGATCATGCTCTATCCCCTCGAGGACGAGCGACTGGAGGTGATTCGGCACGAGGTATCCGTCGTTCACGATTCCGGTGTGCGGCAGCCCACCTCCATTTGCAACTACGCCGACTACTTTGGCAATACAGTAGGGGTATTCACCGTGCTGGCGCCGCACACCGTACTAGTTATCGAATCGGAGAAGGACGTCGTAACCCGGCCGATCCTGTTTCCTATGGATGAGCAGCCCGCTGAGCATCAGTGGCAGCACTTGCATAGCCTGAAGCAGGCGCCAGCCTTTATCGATTTTCTGGTGCAGGAGGATTTTCCGTCCGCGCAGGAAGTGCAACAGACGCTAGGCCAGATCATCGACTACACCGATAAGCCCCTGAAAAACGCGCTGGTGCTGTCGGAATACGTTTTCGATACGTTCCAGTACCGCACGGGCGTTACGAACGTCGAAACCCCCGCCGAGGATATCTGGCGGCTAAAGGCGGGGGTGTGTCAGGATTTCGCCCACATACTGCTGACCTTGCTGCGCATGGTAGGCATTCCGGCGCGCTACGTAAGCGGCTACGTGTGCCCCCAAAAAGAAGAAGTACGGGGAACAGGGGCCACGCATGCCTGGGTGGAGGCGTATATTCCCTTTTACGGCTGGCTAGGCCTCGACCCCACCAACAACTGCATCGTCAACGACGGGCACGTGCGCGTGGCAATTGGCCGCAACTTCCCGGACTGCACGCCGGTGAAAGGCACTTACAAAGGCAGCGGCAGCCACAAACTGGAGGTGGCAGTACACATCGAAAGCCGCCAGTCAAGCGAAACCAAGGCCCCGCCGCTAGTCCCAATGCATGCCTACGAGGTGCCGGACCCCGAAATGTCCGCAAACTCTTACCGTAACCACTTGGAACTGCAACAGCAGCAACAGCAGCAGCAATAACGCACGATAGGCTCAGCGGCTTGGTATGCAACGCAGGTGCCGCAACAGGAGGGGAGCAATACAGCCAGGAGCCACCTGCTTGCCAATCCTGCTGACGTTCGTGCCCTGCCGTCTGTCATGTAGGTGCCGCTCGTAAGTCTACCCAGCCTCAGCTTTTCTACCAACCAAAACGCCCGGCCGCAGCAGCGGTCGGGCGTTACCCATTGGGTGGAGACAACGGGACTTTGGAAATCGGTGCGCTGTCTTAGTGAGTGAAGGTGCTCACGTAGGTTACTGCGGTCGGGCCTTCGCCGTCCGTCAGTTTCAGACGCAGGGTGTTTGCCGAAAGCTCTTCCACGGTGTACTGACGCTGGTAGTCAGGCAGCGTGACGGTCAGGGTCTTGGCATCTTCGCTGAGCGCGAACGTGCCTGACTTCTGCTGTGCAGCTTCGGGGTTTACTTTGGTGGCGCCTTCGTCGAGCACGTAGCGACCATCGGTGGTGAATTGCGTGAGGTTGTCACGCAGGGTGGGCTTGAGGCGAGCGTACATGCTCACGGTTACAGCCTCGGCGGCGCCAGCTTCTTGGCTGGTGGTCGTCAGGTCTGTCATGTGCCACTGACCACCGGCTAGCAGTTGCTGAGGCGTTTGCTGGGCTTGGGCTTCGGCGCGAGCCGAAGGCTGGGGTACTGCTTCTAATTCTTTCTCACACGATGCCAGGCTGGTAACAGCCAGTGCCAAGCTCAGGTAAACGGGCAACTTCTTCATGAAGAGGGGTTAAGAGTGTGGTGGAGAGATTTCGTTGATTTCTGTTCGTAAGCTTCTGACTTCAGGCACTTTCCAACTTCTCGCTTCGAGCAGGTTTCTAGACCTTTCTTGCCGTCGACAATGCTAAACTAGAAACTATAATTCAGACTTTCACGGAAAAAGTCAATAATTCTAACATTATGTTTTTAAAGTCCAATACAATTTGATATTGTACTTTATTACGTTGATATAATGCAAAAGCCGCTGCTATATCATATAGAGCGGCTTTTGCTTATCGTCAAGTAGGAAAGATACTTATGCAGGCGTATTCTGGCAAACCGGACAGAAATACGTAGCACGGCCTCCGACATATTTTTTTACAATTGCGCTTTTATCGACGGGGCAGTACTTAAAAGCGTCGGAGCCGGCCACAGGATAGGAATCCCATTCGCGGGCGTGAATCAGGAAAGACGTCGGAAACTGCTGGTACCGGGCTTCCTGCTCGATGGCGGTGCTCAGCACCACTTGAATAGCTGAGTGCAGGCGTTCCACTTCCTCCGGGCTTAATGAGTTGGAGTGCCGCTCCGGGTGCAGCTTGGCTTGAAACAGCACCTCATCCACAATCCAGTTGCCCAGGCCCGCCGTCAGGCGTTGATCGAGCAGTTGGGGTTTGAGCAAGGTCTTCTTACGGGACAAGGCCGTCTTGAGCTCCATAGGACTCAGATCTAGGGCATCAGGGCCGAGCTTTTTTTCGTGGCGGTACTCGGTCACGCTTTTGGCTAGTCGAATACGCCCAAACTTGCGCGGGTCAATAAAGGCAATTCGTAGGCCCTCTTCTAGGTGCAGCGCCACGCGGGTAAAGCGCGGACGGTCGTGTTCGTCGCGGTAAGCCCCCACGTCTCCGGTCATGCCAAAATGCAGCACCAGCACCTGGCCCGATGAAAGCTCCAGAAAGCAATTCTTACCCAGGCGGCGCGTACCGGTGACGGTGGCCCCCGCCACCGCCCGCCGCAGTGCATCCTCGCCGATGGGAAGCACCTTGGTATCCAACACGTCCACGCCCACAATGGTCTGGCCCAGCATCAACTCATCCAGAAACCGCCGGTAGGTTTCGACTTCGGGTAGTTCAGGCATCTTTATAAGTAGTTGTCATCGACGAGCTGGTGGTCAACGTAACCACCAGTTGTTCGCCCCAAGCACTACCATTTTCCAGCAGGAAGTGTTCCTCATAAGCTCGTCAGGGATGTTGGGGCTGGTGCTATCAATTAAAGTCCGGTCAATGACATGCTGAAGCGAGGTGCTGCAGCATATACAAGTCATAGAACCGCCCCAACAGAGCAACATCCAATCTTGCCTACTTGCAGGCCACCATGCTATGTCTGTTAAAGCTCTAAGGTGCCTTCTACCAGAACTACCGCCGAACCGCTGATTTGCACGGTTTCGATTGCCGCCCGTTCGCCAAGTATGCGCACCTGCACGTTGCCGGGGCGTCCCATCCAGTGGCCTTGCTCAGCGGTAAATTCGGGCACGGTTAGGTAATCATAGTGCCAGAGGTAAGCCGCCATGGCGCCTGTGGCGGAACCAGTCACGGGGTCTTCCATAATATCGGGTGGGGTACCGAAGTGGCGGGCAAAGGTGCGACCAGCACTGGTAGCGCCGGTCAGGCAAAACAGGTGCGGGCTGAAGAAGTCGCTGGCCGAGCGGTAGCGGCTGTATTCTTCCGGCTTTGGTGCTTGGGCGCGGCGTAGGGCGTCGTGGTCGCGTAGCAGCACCATCAGCTGGGGCGTGCCGGTACTCACCGTCTGTATGGGCGCGCCGGGCAGCACATCGTCGGGGTTGAGGCCAAACAAAGGCATGACTACGGCCGGATCGTGCACGGCTCCGAATACCGGGCGGCGCTGGGTCATCGTGACCAGCAGCGGCTGGGTGGGCGTAGCAGGCGTCACGTCCACGTTGATCGGACCGTCGCGCAGCTCGAAGCGCAAAGCGGCTGGCCCGCCCAGCAACGATACGTGCCCGGCGTGAACCAAAGCCGCAGCGGTAGCAATGGTGGGATGGCCGGCCAAGGGAATCTCCTCGGCTGGTGTGAAATAGCGCACCGCTACGTCGGCCATGGATGAGCGTCGCACGAAAGCAGTTTCAGACTGATTGAATTCCCGGGCTAGTTGCTGCATGGTTTCCGCCGATAGGTCATCAGCATTGAGCACTACGGCGCAGGGGTTGCCCCCCATGGCCTTGGTAGTGAAAGCATCGACGAGCAGGAAGGGGTAGGAAGGCATATAAAGTCAATGGGCGATGAATAAGCGCAAAGAACGAAGTTTGGCGTTGAGGTAGACGGCCCGATTATTCAAACCCGCCTCGGGCCAGCGCGCAAGCATAAAAAAGGCCAACTCCCGAGTAGGAAGCTGGCCTTGATAGCAAATGGGTATAACTAAGAAAGATCCGACAAACGGCCAATCTGTTGGCCTTCGGTGTTGAAGATACCGCCCTGCGCGCTGACGTACAGGCGGCGCTGTTGCGCGTCGATTAGTATAAAAGGAAAATCGGCGCTGCTGGAGCGGGTCAGGCGGCCTACTACCTCGGCCGTGCGCTCCTCGTGGTCGAGGCGCACTACGCTCAGGCTCTTAGTGAGATAAAGCGGCTCATCGGGGCTGCTGCGGAAAATTAGCTTGCCCACAAAGCTAAGCGCCGAGGAGTTGGCGGTAGCTGCCGAAGCGGCTGGGCGCGGCGTCACTGCTACCGGCTGGGCCGAGGGCGCCGAGGTACGGGCGCTGGCTACAATCTGCTGGTTGGCCTGCTGCCAGCCGCGTCCAATGGCCGTCAAGCGGGTAGGGCGACCCGGGTGCGTGGGCGAATCGTAATCCTGCGCTATAACAGCCATAGCCGTTTGGGCTTCGGCCAAGCTGGCACCCATCTTCCGCAGCACAAAGCCCGAAAATTCATCGGCTTCCAGCTCATCGGCTGGATTGGAGCCGCCGGCTTTCAGGGTGTGCCCATTGAGGTGGTGGCCCATCTCGTGCGCCAGAATGCTAATTCCAGCCCAGTCGGTACGGCCGGCACGGTTTACTGTCGCCACGAAGTTGGGGTTATATAGTAGGTAACGCTTGCCGCCGTATACCACGGCAGCGGCATTTTCTACTTGGGTAGTGGCGCGCAGTTCAAAGCGCGGCTTCAGGCCCACGACCTCCGTAATCTCACGCAGCACGTCGCGCTGCGGTGCCGGTTGGGCAGCCGTGGCTGTGCCGCCCGTCAGTACCCCCCACGTGAGGAGGCAACTGGCTAGTATGCGGCGAAAGATGCGGTTATGATTCATGAAAAAGTCCTTTTAGCCTAGGCCTGCTAGTGCAATTTTGCTGCCAATTTTTAACTGGCTGTTGGGTTGTCAGGCTCCATGTTAGTAACGTCAAAAGCGTAAGGTTTCGTTTATGGGAAACTGAAAAAGTTGATTTTTGGAATCAATAGACGGCTTTCGTTGTTCGCCGCAGACCCGAGGCCGCCGATTGGGTCGTCCCGGACAAGTGCAAAGACGGTTCTATGATTCGACCCCAACCACTCGCCCTTATCCTGCTGCTTTGCGGCCTCTTCACTCAGGCTGCCCAAGCGCAGGAGACCTGCATGCTGGAGCCTATTGCCCTGAGACGCCGCGCTGCCGAGGCCACGCTCATTGTGGAAGCACGCGTGAGTGGGCAGCGCGCCGTAGCCGATGCGGCTGGTCGCATCTTTACCGTCAATCAACTTGATGTATATAAGGTGTTCAGCGGAGCAGTGCCCACTGGAAACCTCCAGGTGGCTGAGCCCGGTGGCACGCTCGGCGCGCAGCGCCAGGAAGTAAGCGGCACGGCTGGCCTGACAGTGGGACAGCAAGGCATGTTCTTTCTGGAACTTGACCCTTCCGGGCCCGACCGCGCCGCTTACCGCCTTTACGCCGGCCCGCAGGGCTTCGTGCGTTACGACGCCACCGACCATAGCGCTGCCGAACCTTTCGGCCGTTACCGCTCCATTGAAAATGAGCTTTATCCGGCCGTAGAGCGTGGTACGGGTAAGCGTCACCGCGAAGTACAAACCAATCAACTGCTGGAATCGGCGGTGGCTGACCAGGCGCGCGGCACTGCCGCTCCGGTGGTTAGCAGCTTTGCTCCGGCCGCGCTTTCCTCCGGAATCGGAGCTGTACTAACGATAAATGGCTCTGATTTTGGAGCTACTCAAGGGAGTGGCCGCGTAGAATTTCCAAACGCCGACGCCGGCGGCAGCTCGTACGTGGCGGCTAACGCTGCTGATTACGTGTCGTGGACCAATACCCAGATTCAGGTGCGGGTGCCGTCGCGGGCTAATGGGGGCGGAGCCGGCTCAGGAACGTTCAGGGTAGTAGTCGACGCTGGAACCACGGCATCGAGTCCTTCGCCGCTGTCGGTGGTGTACGCTTACTCCAATATCGGTTCGGTGCCCAGCCGCTCGCGGCTCATCAACGACGATACCCAAGGGGGCTACACGTTGCAGTACGATGCCGGGTTCGCCGCCAACGACGATGCCAAAAGTGCCTTTCAGCGTGCCCTAAGCACCTGGACGGCGGCCACGCAAATGAACTGGCGAATCGGCACCACTACCAGCATCAGCGCTGCCGCCAGTGACGGGGTAAATGTGGTGCGTTTTGATGTAGGAACCGAATTGCCAGCAGGCGTGCTTGGGCGCACTACTTCTTACTACACAGGTTGCAGCAGCGCAGGTGTCACTTATTGGGCAGTGGGCGAGATGGATTTTGTGTTCAACGACGGCACCAACTGGAACCTATCCACTACGGCACCGACCTCCAGCCAGTACGACTTCGAAAGCGTAGCCCTGCACGAGGCCGGCCACGCCCACCAGTTAGGCCACATTATTCGGCCTGGCGCGGTGATGCACTACGCCATTGCCAATGGACAACGCTCGCGCGTGCTAAGCACCGATAGCGACATTACTGGCGGCAAAAGCGTCATCGATTTCAGCTTGAGTGGCTCGAACCCCTGCAACTTCTCTTTGCTACGGTTACTGAATACGAGCACCCCACTACCCGTGGAGCTAATCAGTCTTACGGCCCGTTACGAGCCTGGCCTGGCGGGCGCGCGCATCAACTGGGCTACCGCCAGCGAATTGCGCAGCGACTATTTCGCCGTGCAAGCCACTGATGATGTGACTAGCAGTAACACCTGGCGGGAGGTTGCCCGCGTGGCTGCGGCCGGTCAGAGCACCACGCGCCGCAGCTATGAAGCCACCGATGCTCGCTCCCTGGGCGCCGGGCAAGTACGCTACTACAGGCTGCGGCAGGTAGATACCGATGGCGCTGAGCACTTCACTGATGCCATTCCCGTTACGGGCCTTGCGTCGGCTACCGATCTGCAGGCTTTCCCTAATCCTGCGTCGGATGTGCTGCAAGTACGCGGCCCGCTAACAGAGAAGGCCACCAGTGTGCATATCACCTTGGTTGATGCCGCCGGCCGGCTGGTACGGGAGTTGCGTCTGCCTGCAGCCTCTGGCTCCGTAGAGGTGCCGGTGACCGAACTGCGTAATGGCGTATACATTCTGCAGTGGCAGGCTGAAGGCGGTTCTGTTCTGCGCCGCCGGGTTCTGGTGCAGCATTAATAGCCATTGCCGAACACCAACGCGCCCGCTGTACAACTGAGTACGGCGGGCGCGTTGACGTTCTGAGGATTTAAGCGGGTTGTTTCTTTGGTGCCCCATTGGGTGCTGAAGTGCCGGCCGTAACCGGCCGCTGCCGTTCCCCAATCTGCTGCCGCCACATGGCGTAATACAGGCCTTTGCCTTCCAGTAGCTCCTCGTGTCTGCCGGCTTCCACAATGCGGCCGCGCTCAAGCACGTAAATGCAATCGGCGTGAAGGATGGTGCTAAGCCGGTGCGCAATCAGGATGGTCAGGTGTTGGCGCGTGGCCGATAACTCACGCACCGTTCGGCTAATTTCTTCTTCCGTGAGTGAATCCAGTGCCGAGGTAGCCTCGTCGAATACCATCAGCGTGGGCCGGCGCAGCAAGGCGCGGGCGATGCTTAAGCGCTGCTTCTCGCCGCCCGAGACCTTCACGCCACCTTCCCCGATAACGGTATCCAGGCCCTGGGGCGCACGCTGCAGTAGTGAATCAGCGGCCGCTTGGCGTAGGGCCCGCATGCAGTCCTCATCGGTGGCCTGCGGGGCTACGAAACGCAAATTGTCACGGATGCTACCAGCAAACAGCTGCGGGTCCTGGGTTACAAAGCCGATTTGCTCGCGCAGCGCATCCAGATCCAGCTCCGTGCCGGGCACGTCATTGTACAGAATGCGCCCTTGAGCCGGCGGGTACAGTCCCACCAGCAGCTTTACTAAGGTGGTCTTGCCCGAACCGGATGGCCCCACAAAAGCTACCGTCTGACCCAGTTCGGTACGGAACGAAATGCCATCCAGCGCGGCCGTGTTAGCCGATAAATGCCGGAAATGAACTTGGTCGAATTCTAAGGTGCGTAGCTCCCCGATAGCTTTAGGCGCTTCCGGCTTTACTTCCCGCGGCGTGTCCAGGATCTGCTGAAAGTTGGCCAAAGAGGCTTCCGTTTCACGGTAGATATTGATAATGGAACCAAGCTCTTGCAACGGTCCAAAAATGAAAAACGAGTAGATAAAAAGGGAGAAGAATTCGCCCACCGTCACGCGCCCCTGCACCACTAGGTAGAGCAACATCATCAAAATCACGTTGCGCAGTAAATTGACAAACGTGCCCTGCACAAACG
The DNA here is from genome assembly GCF_058932745.1 of Hymenobacter sp. FMD4. Classification (NCBI taxonomy): domain Bacteria; kingdom Pseudomonadati; phylum Bacteroidota; class Cytophagia; order Cytophagales; family Hymenobacteraceae; genus Hymenobacter; species Hymenobacter sp. FMD4. Next base: position 79,950 of record NZ_JBZYWH010000014.1, on the reverse strand, counting down.
ATAAGGAGCGCAGATAGCGCACCTTTTTTAGCTCCAGTTGCAGGATTTTGGCGGTGGTACCATTCAGGCGTTGGGTTTCCTGTTGGGCCAGCCCAAGGCTTTTGACAAGCTCGATGTTGCGCAAGCTTTCCGTCGTGGAACCGGCCAAGGCTGTGGTTTCAGCCACAATGGTTTTCTGAATAACCTTGATGCGCTTGCTCAGCGTCAGGCTGAGCACCACCAGCAGCGGAATCGTGAGGAAGTACACCGGCGCAATGAGCCAGTACACGGTAAAGGCATAGGCCACCACGAACACTATACCTACCAGTGAGGTAAATAGGATGTTGACGAACGACTGAATCAGCTTCTCCGTGTCAGTCCGCACTTTCTGCAGCTTCCCCAAGGTTTCGCCGGAGCGTTGATCCTCAAACACTTGGTAGGGCAGTTCCAGCGAATGTCGTAGACCGTCGGAGTATATCTGAGCTCCGAGGCGCTGCGTGATGACGTTGACGTAGTAGTCCTGAAAATTTTTGGCAATGCGCGACACCATGGCGACGCCCATAGTAGCCAGAATCAAGGGGCCAGCGCCGCGCAGGAACTCCCGTAGCGTTAGATTATGCAGCGAGCCGCCGGGCTGCACCACATATTGATCAATGATTTTGCGGAAAATCCACGGGTCAAGCAGCGAGAAGATCTGATTGACCGCGGCCAACGCCAAGGCCAGCACCAGCAAGCCCCGGTACTGGCGCAGATACCCGTACAATAATTTCATAGGGCGGAAGGTAGGGGGAAAGGACTCCTAACAACTGCCCACCTAACAGGAAGTTTGCCAGGGGTTATTCGGTAGGGGATGCGAGCGTATTCACCATCTCCGGCAGGGCTTCCGGTGCTACTTCCTGGAAGGCATTTTTCACGGCTTCGCAGGGCTGAGAAATCACCAAACGCACCGCCCGACGACCGAGGCGCTTCTGGTAACGCAGGAGCAAGTCCCGAGCCGTAGGAGGAAGGTGGTGCAAGCGGCTGCAATCAATCCAGACGCTGGTTTTGCCGCTGCGCCAAGCCTGCAGCAGGCACCGGGCCAGTGTATCGGCCGCCGAGCCGGTGGCGGGCGTTGGAGCATCGGCCAGTAGCAGTACGTACCGGTCGGGCAGGATTTCGTGGTACACGTCCATAACAGCGGAAGAGAAAACCGGCAGCCACCGCCGGCGCATCCCTATACGCGCAGCACCCACAAAAGATGAGCTAACCCAACAGGCAAAAGGGGAACCTCATTGTGGTTCATCAGCGTGCATGAACCCCACTTAGCTCAATTATTACACTCCTAAGCCGGTATTGCATAACAGCCACCCATAAGGAAGCCGAGCGCAGATTCGCAATTCCGTATTTACCGCGCACCGATTTCAGTATCTCTACCGCCACACTAGTTGGGCGGGTGCGCTTCCTTTGTTTTAGCGGGCTGCCTGTCAAATGCGGCAACTGGCGCGGCCTCAGGTGTGGTGTCGCGCCGTGACAGGCGGCCTGCTTTTTTTGTTGGGTTATCTAGATAGCTCCTGCCAAGCTCATCAGGCCGCGCCGATGCCCCGCCCCACAACGTTTCGGTAATCAGGTAAGTAGCTTGGTTGAAAAATTTCAACTTGAAAATCAGCTGATTTGACCTGGGAAGGCTTTTTTTTCAGTGGTAGCTATTGTGTTAAATCCTTGGCGCTGTATCTTTGCACCACTGAAACCGACAACGGTACGCCACTAAATGGTCCGTTCGTCTAGGGGTTAGGACTGCAGATTTTCATTCTGCCAACAGGGGTTCGATTCCCCTACGGACTACTCAACCTTGTCGGTTTAGCTAAGGCCTCCCGGTAAAACACCGGGAGGCCTTTTGTTTACTCCTTGAGTAGAAGCAACGATTGGTTTTGCGGACAACTAATTCGAATGGCCACGGCCACCGACTTCATCACCAAGAAAAAAATCGTGCTTTAGCAGGTTGGAGTTTGAAATTCTCAAATCTGTTTCTACATTTGCACCACCAAATCCAAAACGGTCCGTTCGTCTAGGGGTTAGGACTGCAGATTTTCATTCTGCCAACAGGGGTTCGATTCCCCTACGGACTACAAAAAGAGGCTCGCCGGAAATTCCGGCGAGCCTCTTTTGCTATTGCAGCGTTTCGTTAAAATCGTATTTGGCGCTCTGGAATTGCAGGAAGTCCGACTTACGCCTTACTAGCTCATTGCCTACCTATCCGTCAGCCATCCGACGGCCGCTTCCATGTCGGTGAAGAAGCGGAATTGTAGCGGGCCTACCAGCGTCGCTCCGATGTTACGGGCTGCTAAGCGGCCAATCGGGTTTTCGCTTTCCACGACGGCACAGTGGGTATAGCGCGCTTCCTTAATGGCCCGCGGTATCCATTCCTGGGCAATCCATTCTTGTTCGGGTAGGGGCAAAGGGCGGCGGAAGCGGTGGTCGGTCAGCAGCTTGCCTGTATTGAAACGCACCAAGGCTCCCAAGGTATGCTCGTAGATGGCGCGCAACTCGGCCGAACTAGGTGAGTGAGCTGACCAGCGGAGGTAAACAAAGCCGCCGGAGTCGTAAGTAATATCGCACAAGGCATTGTGAAAGTAAACAGTGGTCATTGGCCAGGCGTCTGAGGGGCGCAAAGGAAACAATTATGGAGCAGAGTTGGCTATTTGGCTACCAGTAGCGGAGCTGCGGAGAAGCAAAAGGCATTCAGTTTTAAAGGCCATTTTGTATTTACCCCCGTACCCACATACCTTCGCCGCGCATTCTCACTTCGGCCCGAAGCGTGGGCCACTAACCCGTTTTCCCTGATATGGCTAAAATTAAAGTTGCCATCAACGGCTTCGGCCGCATTGGCCGCCTGACTTTTAGGTCGTTGCTGAACCGCCCGGATGTTGAGGTAGTTGCCATCAACGACCTGACCGATAACAAGACGCTGGCTCACCTGCTGAAGTTTGACTCCGTACACGGCCGCTTCAACGGCACCGTAGAGTACGACGAAACCAGCCTCACCGTGAACGGTCAGCGCATCGCGGCTTTGGCTGAGCGCGACCCGAAGCTCCTGCCCTGGGGTGAAATGGGGGTGGACGTAGTGCTGGAATCAACCGGCCGCTTCACCGACGAAGAAGGCGCTGGTCAGCACCTCACTGCCGGCTGCAAAAAGGTGGTAATCTCGGCTCCTGCTACCGGCAACATCCCGACCGTAGTACTGGGCGTGAACGAGGACATCCTGACGGGTGACGAAACCATCCTGTCGAACGCTTCGTGCACTACCAACTGCCTGGCCCCGATGGCCAAGGTGCTGGACGACGCTTTCGGCCTGGAGAAAGGCTACATCACCACGGTGCACGCCTACACTTCCGACCAAAACCTGCAGGACGCGCCTCACAAAGACCTGCGTCGCGCCCGCGCCGCTGCGTACAGCATCATCCCCACCAGCACCGGCGCCGCCAAGGCCGTAGGACTGGTGCTGCCCCACCTGAAGGGCAAACTGGACGGTGTGGCCATGCGCGTACCCGTGCCGGATGGTTCTACTACTGACTTCGTAGCCGTGCTGAAGCGCGAAGTCACCAAGGATGAAATCAACGCCGCCATGAAGGCTGCTGCCGAAGGCCCCATGAAAGGCATTCTGGAGTACAGCACCGATCCGCTGGTAAGCATCGATATCATCGGTAACCCGCACTCATGCATTTTCGACTCGCAGCTGACTTCCGCCAACGGTACGCTGGTGAAAGTGGTGGGCTGGTACGACAACGAGGCCGGCTACAGCGCCCGCGCTGCCGACCTGATCGAGAAACTAGGCACCTTCGCCAAGTAATTTTTGCGCTTGATTCTGTGAGACGCCCGCTTCGCCACCCGGCGGAGCGGGCGTTCCTGCGTATGCAGGAGGCGGCTACCCCGCAGGCTGGCCGCTGGCGCCGCCGCACAACATCAAACGCGGTGCATGCCGTGCCCCACCGCAAGCCACTCCACTGCGTATCTTGCCCCGCTATGACGCCCAACCTTTCGCGCCTGTGCTTCATCTTCAACCCGATTTCGGGCACCAACCGGCGCTTTGATTTGCAGGGCTTGCTAAACCGGCAGCTGGGCAAAAGCTACGGCCTGCACTACGAAATCCGCTCTACCGAATACGCCGGCCACGCCGAGGAACTGGCCCGCACGGCTGCCACCGAAGGCTACGGCGTGGTGGTGGCTGTGGGTGGCGATGGCACCGTGAACGAGGTTGGACGTGGCCTGCTAGGCACGGGCGCGGCCCTTGGTGTAGTGCCACGAGGCTCGGGTAATGGCTTGGCACGGCACCTAGGCATTCCGCTCACGCCCGCTGGCGCAGTGGATCTGCTGCGTCAGCCGCGGGTGCTGCCCATTGATGTAGGGAGGCTGAACGGCAAGCCGTTCTTCTGCACGGCCGGGCTAGGATTCGATGCGCACGTAAGCCGGTGCTTTGCCGAGGCGGGTACGCGCGGCCTGGCTACCTACGTGCGTGTAGCTCTGCGCGAATACCGCCGCTACCAAGCAACCCCCATCAACCTGGAGCTGAATGACCAACGAATCAGCACCGAATGCTACGTGTTGGCCTTTGCCAATGCCGCCCAATACGGCAACAATGCTTACATCGCTCCGCTGGCTGATATTCGAGACGGACTGTTGGACGTGTGCCTGATCGACCAGCTGCCACTGAGCCGTGCCGTACGCGTAGCCTACGGGCTGGCCGCCGGCGACCTGCCTACTTCCGGGGCCGCGGCCTACCACACCACTCACACTGTGCGCGTGCATTCCGAGCAGCCGCTGGGCTTTCACCTCGACGGTGACTTTGCCGGCGAGGCTACCGATATTGCTGTGTCACTGGAGCCGTTGGCATTACCGGTAGTCGTTGGAACTGCGTTTAAGGGCTAAGCTTTTGGAATCGTTTTATGTATTACTTAACCACCGGCAGCCGTAAAGCTGCTACCTAATACCATGGCCAAAAATCACCGCAACCGCGACGGCGTGGTGTATTCCACCAACCCCGAATTTGAATATCAGCAAGACGACGCCTCAGAAGCTGTAACACCTCCGCCGCAACAACAGCAGCTGCGCGTACAGCTGGACCGTAAACAGCGTGGCGGCAAGCAAGTAACCCTCATTACCGGCTTTGCAGGGCGTGACGAAGACCTGCAGGCCTTAGGTAAGGCACTGAAAACCAAGTGTGGTGTGGGGGGCAATGCCAAAGACGGCGAAATACTAATTCAGGGTGACTTCCGCGACAAAATCTTGGCCGAGCTGATCAGCCAAGGCTACAAGGCCAAGAAAGTAGGCGGCTGAGCAGTCAGGCGGCGGCCGCAGGCTTAGGCATGGCCGTATACATGAGCAGGATTTTTCGGCCCATATGAACCTCAGCCCAGTTTTCCGGCTCCTCAGCATCAAGCCTTTCGTGCAAAGGACTGGGAAAGAAACCCGGCGCGGGGCTTTGATTTCTGGTCACATTACCTCTGCCCTCACATGAAGTCCGTGTTCGAAACCGTGGAGGGCACTGTCTGGGTCATGGCCCAATGGCTGAAGCTAGGCGTGGAGGCGGTGGGGGCGTTGGTGATAGGCGTGGGTGTGGTGCTGGCCCTGGGTCGGCTTATACCGATGATGTTGGGCCGCGGGCCGAAAAGCTTCACGGCGGTGCGGTTGCTGCTGGCGCGCTACCTAGCCTTGGCGTTGGAGTTTCAGCTAGCGGCCGACATCCTTTCAACGGCTATTGCGCCCAGTTGGGAGCAAATAGGCCAACTGGGAGCTATAGCCATCATCCGAACGGTGCTGAATTTCTTTTTGTCGAAAGAAATGCGCGAGGAGCAGGCCTCCGTGGCAGAAGAGCAACTGGAAGCCAAGACAGACCGCAACTTGGGGAAGTAGGTTCCTATTTTACAGCAACTCTCCGCCAACTAGCCATGCCCGCCAACTGTTGACCCACATTGTGCTGGGAAGGCAGGAATAGAGCCTAATGCCTAAATGCCGGATGAGTGTATAGAAAAGCAGGCTATGATGTTCTTAGAATAATCAATAGAGTAAGTAAAACTCCTAATTTGCAAGGCTGATTACTTACTTGGTTTTTACACACGTTTATGCCTTCGCTGTATCGCGCGGCAGCCAGAGCGCTGCGCTTAGGAATATGTATGGTAGCCCTGCTGCCGGGGTTACTGGGCTGCCGTCAGCAGCCGGATGCGGCGCTGCCCGAACATATCGTTACCAAAGCCACTCCCAGGCATACATACATTCCCGGCACCCACATGCTGGTGGTACCACCGCAGGGCTTCGAACTGCTACCGTTGCAGCACATCCTTCGGAAGTCGGACAGGCAGTTCGTGCAGGTGATAGAATTACCCGATAGCAGCTTTACGACTTACGTGAAAGAATTGCGCCGGCAAATCAGCGAGGCAAAAGACATTCCTGCTGATGCTCTGCGCGAGACAACCTTCAACGGCCTGCCCGCGGTTTTTCTGACCCAGACAGTGCGGTCGGGAATTGGGCTGGAGTCGGCGCTGCTGGCGTTCGGCGATTCTACCCGCGTGACACTGCTTCTGGGCGTATATCCCAAATACGACGGTGCGGCCCGGGAACTGGTGCAGCAGGCACTGCTCACGTCCTACGTGGATCAGCAACGGCAGGTGAGTGTGGAAGAGGCGCTGGGGTTCAGCATCGATATGCTTGATACGGATTATGAATTGCTGGGCCGCGACGGGTCCTGGGCAATGTACACTCCGGCGGGTGAGCCGAGCAATGATGCTTTCGGGACCATGTTCCGCGTCACAACCCTTCCGCCCACCGAGGGGCAAACGCCCATTCAGGACGCAGGTCTCTCGCTTATTCGGCACTACCGCAATGATACACAGGTAGAAAACGTACAGGAGGCCAACACCGAAATGAACGGTAACTATGCCTACGAAAACGTTATTTCTTACACCTATCAGGGACGCGAGGGCAAAGCTTTGGTGCTACTCATCAGCACCCCGCAGGGCATAGTGGTAGTGGAGGGCCGTGCCTACGACGAACCATACAAGCGGCTGAAGGAATTTGTGCGCATCGCCAAGGCCATTCGCATTGCAGCGCCGGCTGCCTGACCCGACAGGCTCAGTTAGCTGCCTCGCTGCAGGTAGCGGAGGGTGCGCTCCACATCCTCCGGTGTATCAATCCCGATGGTTTCCAGCTCCGTTTCGGCCGTGCGAATGCCATAGCTGTGCGCCAACCAACGCAATTGCTCCAGCGACTCGGCCAGCTCCAGCGCTGCTGGGGCAAGCTGCGTGAGCTGTTGCAGCACGGCCGGCCGGTAGGCATACAGGCCAATGTGGCGCAGAAAACGGTGGTGCTGCAGCCATTCGGTTTGCGGATGCTGGCGCAAATAAGGGATGGGGTGGCGGCTGAAATACAGCGCCTCGCCTTGCGCGCCCAGTACCACCTTAGGCAGATGCGGGCTTAGTAGTTCTTCCTGGTTGAGTATTGGCTTGACGAGCGTCGCAATCTGGGTGGCTTCATCGGCGAACAGACCCAGTAGTGCGTTGATTTGGGCGGGCTGAATAAAAGGCTCGTCGCCTTGAATGTTCACTACGCAGTCGGCTGCGGTGCCCAACTGCTGATAGGCTTCCCACACGCGGTCGGTGCCGCTGGGGTGGTCGGGGTGGGTGAGCACCGCCTCGCCCCCGAAGTCCTGCACGTGCTTTAAGATGCGTTCATCGTCGGTGGCCACCACCACGCGCTGCAAGTCGGCCTGCCGAGCCTGCTCCACCACGCGCTGAATCATGGTTTTGCCGCCCAGATCGATCAGAGGTTTGCCAGGAAGGCGCGTGGAGGCGTAACGGGCTGGAATGATGCCGATGCTGTGCATGCTGGAATAAATATGCGGTGAAGCAATGAAAATCGGTAGGATTTACCCCAGCAAAAGTGGCACGATACCGGTCAAAATCCCACGCTGCAGGCATATTTCCGTATCTTTCGCCGTTGTGGCCCGCTCTTGGCAGTGCCACACGCCGTCGACTGACGCCGCGCGCCGCGCCGTACGACCTTTCAGGTATGACTCGTATTACTCAGACTCTCTCCGCCTTTTTCTTTTTGGTACTACCGTTTAGCGCCGCCGCCGCCCATGTGCTGCCGCCCGATTCGGTAGGTGTAGTGTACCGGCAAAACAAAACCTACGTCCGGCACCGCGTGGCGCCCGGCGAAACGCTTTACGGGCTGGCGCGGCGCTACCACGTTAGCGTAGAGCAGCTTATGGAGGCCAATCCCAGCATCAAAGGAGCCTTGGTTTCGGGGCAGGAGGTGCTGGTGCCCCGGGTGCGGGCTGTGCTGCCAAGCGCCGGCACCGCAGCGGCTACTCCCAAGCCTGCTACTGCGGCGACTGAAGCTTCTGCTTCTATTCGGAGCCTAGCGACTGATGCCCAAGGCAACCGCGTGTTCAAAGTGCAAGCCGGGCAGACGCTGTTTGCGGTTTCACGCAAGTTTGGGGTAGCCGTGGCGGATCTGCAGCGCTACAACAAGCTGCCCGCCAACGGCGGCGTGAAGGTGGGGCAGATGCTTATCATCGCACCGGGCAATGCCCCAGCGGAAACGGCCCCCGCGGTGGCGGCCAAGCCAGTTGTTACTCCGCCCACGGCGCGCCCCGAGCGCGATGATGAGGCCGAAAAGGAGCGCATTCGCGAAGCTGAGCGCGAAGCGGCCAAAGCCCGCGAAGCCGAAAAGGGCCGTGAGCGGGAAGCAGCCGTAGCGCCGCCCAGTCCCACCTCGCAGCCGGTAGAAGAACCAACCCGCGCCAACGAAATCGTGCGCAAAGTCACCGAAAGTGGCCTGGCCGCCATCATTGAGGGGGGTAACTCGGAGAAGTACTTGGCTCTGCACAAAACAGCACCGGTGGGCACCATTATGATGGTACGCAACATCATGAACGGCCAGGTGGTGTACGTGCGCGTCATCGGGAAGCTGCCCGATACCGGCGACAACTCCAACGTACTGATTCGCCTGTCGAAGAAAGCCGTCGGGAAGTTGAATACGCCCGATCAGCGCTTCCGCGTGGAGACATCCTACCTGCCGGAGTAAGCCGATAAACCTGTTGCAGCCTAGCGGCATAGCAACTCTGGTTTGTCGTAATAAGTACTGGAAGCCCGGCCTTTGTCGGGCTTTCTCTTTGACCTTTACCTCAGTGACGCACGCCCAGCTCCTAGCCCTGCTCGACGACCGGTACGACCGGTACGATCAGTCCACGTTTATTGCGCCGGACCCCATCAGCCTGCCGCACCGCTTTACGCGGCTGCAGGACGTGGAAATCAGCGGACTATTCGCGGCGCTGTTGGCCTGGGGCAAGCGCAGCATTATCCTGAAAAAAGGGCATGAGCTACTGGAGCGCATGGACAATGCGCCGTATGACTTCGTGCTGCACCACCAGGATGACGATCTGCGCCGGCTGGAGCGCTTTTGCCACCGCACCTTCTGCGACACCGACCTGCTGTACTTCGTGCATTGGCTGAGCTGGTACTACCGCCAGCACGAGTCCTTGGAAGATGCCTTTTTGCAGGGTGCCACGCAGCGCGAGCGGCTGATCAACTTTCACAACCTGTTCTTTTCCCTGCCCGATGCGCCCGAACGCACGCGCAAGCACGTGGCAACGCCGGCCCGTAACTCGGCCTGCAAGCGCGTGAACATGTACCTGCGCTGGATGGTGCGGCGCGACACCCGCGGCGTGGATTTCGGCCTGTGGCAGCGCTTGTCACCTGCCGACCTGGTATGCCCGCTCGACGTGCATGTGGAGCGGGTGGCACGGCGCCTGGGGCTGCTCACTCGTAAGCAAACCGACTGGCAAGCGGCCAACGAACTGACTGGCAACCTGCGTAAGTTCGACCCCGAGGACCCGGTGAAATACGACTTTGCTTTGTTTGGGCTGGGGATTGAGGAAAAGTGGTAGGCCGCGTTAGCGACACGTGTACACGTTCAGCACGCCGCCGCGCGCCGCGGGCTGTTGCAGGAAGAGCAATGATTCAGGGCTGGTGCGGCTCAGCCAGTAATGACCGCGTGGTGCCGCTTGGGGCTGGGCAGTATCGAGCCGGCGGATGGCGGCGTAAAGCGCTCCGTCGGTACTGCCGTCGCCATGTACCCACCGGGATTCGCCAGCTTCCGGTCGTTGTTCACTGAAGAGGTGCAGCGGCGCGGCATAATGCACCAGCGTGGCATCCGGCGGATTCGCAAACTCCGCCGCTTTGGCGAAGTGCCGCGTTCGGTGACTCTGGTAATCCCAGTTCCCATCGAAGTTTACCTGCAGCAAGTCTAGGTTGGTGGGGCGTGGCCCTGGGAAGTAGCGCACGAAGGAGAACTGCCCGTGGCCGGAAGCTGGGTCGAGGCTGAAAAAACATGCGCGGGAAATGGGAAACGACCCGTCCTGAAAAAGGCGGGCTGCAGTCGGTAAGGCGTACAAGTTTGCTGGGTAAGGGGTATTGGCCTGGCGCAGCAGCTTGCCCGTGAGGGGCTCGTATTCACGCATAAAAAAACCTGCCACCGGCGGAGTGCCCTTCGGTGAAGCTTTGGCACTGGCTCCGTATTCCCCGAATATCAGGCAGTGGCCCGTCGTGTAATCCAAGTAGTAGTCACCGTAGCCTACAGTTCCCAGATAATTGTCGTAGCCATTATTATGCAGGTCTTCGGGGCGGTGACCCTGGCCGTACAGGTTGGGCATGTGCCCCGAAAATATCGGGTGCTGCCCGGCCGGCAAGTCCAGATTGGTAGTGAAGCCGCCCACCTTCACGCCGGTATTGTCCAGCACCAGCACCTCGAACTGAACAGCATGCTTATAAGCCGCCTTCAGGTTATCCGGCGAAGCAAACCGCCGACCGAAGTACGTTTGGTTGGGGCGGTGGCCCAGGTAAATCCAGTCGTTGTAATACTCATTTCCGCCGCGGTATTCCGGCGGGTTGGGGAGGGCCAACTCTGTGTGCGTAGGACGGCCGCCAAAGGTCAAATCGGTGCGACGTAGCAGATACTTATTAACCTTGGGTCGGTTATTTCGGTCGCGCTCCTCAATTACCCGGTAGTAGCTGCCCGCGTCCACAAAGTGCCCTAGCTCATAGCGAAACGCTGGGGTCTCGTAGGGAAAAGGCTCGATTAAGGTCGGACGCAGTTGGCCATCTTCGCCCACACGCTGTATCAGTATCTGCCCGGCCTTGAGCTGGCTGCCTTTGGGGCCGTCCGACCCTAGCTGTTCGTGCACGTAGACCTCGTTGCCGCTGGTAAATACTTCCAGTGGCAGCAGGTCGTTGATGCTGGCCTGGTGCTCCTGCTGGGTCTGGCCGGATTCAAACCAGTACCTGCCGGCGCGCACTTGCTGCAGCTTTTGCAACATGACTTCCCATGCTTTGTGCCCGTCGGGACCCAGTGCTATAGCCCGTACGTTTGGGCTAGTGGCCGAAGCAATAAGTACTACCGTGTTTTGGTTGGGTAAGCGGACCACGCCGCCCAGCATTTCCTGTTCTGCCAGCGGCAAGGCTTGTACTAGGGCAGGATTTTGGGCAGCCGCGGGGTATAATGGTAAAACACTTGATAGCAATAGCATGCCCAATGCACACAAACGAGTTGAGTAACGAATCGGTGCGGTATTTTGGGCAGGGCCAAGGCTTTGGAAAGCTGGCGCGAAAAGAGCCGAACGTAGGTTTTTGTGCATAAAGCCTGGTAAACGTAAGCGCCAAAGCTACCGGTTGATTTGCCAGCAACAAAACACGCCTATTGGAGTATGTCACCGCCAGCAAACCGGTCTATTGGGGGCGTCACGCCGCCAATGGCCAGCTGGCTAAGCGGTGTCCGGGAAGGGAGCTTCGGGCAATTAATCTTGGCACTTGGTAGCGGTACACAAGTGCTGCCTACTAACTTATGCCTGCTTCTTGCGCTACTCCTCCGCCCGTATGCAAATCACAGCTACCCACACACTCACCAGCCAATGCCGCCTGTACTGCCAAGGCAAGCTCTACGGAAGCTTTGATACTTCAACTCAGCGCAGCGGTTGCTGATGGCGGCCGGTCCCTGGAGCGGCCCAACTTTTTCCAAGGTACTTTCGGTCATGTACTGGCTGCGTGCAGCGTCGTGCGTTTCGTAGCGGGCGTGTGGCTACTGCTGGCTCCCGGCTACGAGTGGACCCAGGGCGCCCGGCTGCTCACCTTCAGCTCATTGTATTTGGGGGTGTATGCTGCCAATCGGCGCCCCCAGGCAGTACAGCAATAGCCCAAGTCTAAATTTCTTTTTTGCATATGCCGGTTGCTACGCAAGTTTTTGAGTTGCACGTCTATAAACCCAAGCTATTATGGGCCGTCATTGGTGGGGTCATGCTCCTTGCGGGTACGGTGGCCGCAGTAGTAGGGGCAGAAAACAACGGGCTTACAACCGTCGTGTTCCTCGCGTTACTGGCGCTGGGGTACTGGCTGGGCCGCCGCGTTGCCACTTCCCGCGGAAAAGCCGAGCTAACCCCGGCCGAACTGCGCATTACGCGTAGTACTGATCCAATTGAAATGATACAGCGGGCCGAAATAGCGACCTGCGAAGCCCGGGTCTGTGACGACGGCCACGCCCGCCTAATCCTGCGCCTGCGCTCCGGCAAGCGTACCGAACTGATCATGCGCGACGATGCGGCCGGCCAAGACTCGGCGTTTGAGCGTTTGGCAGCGGAACTGGAAGCGGATTTGGCGCGGGCTTGACTGATTACAGTCCAGTACAGCGGCCCCGCGCCTTTCAGCTCAATTAATCCAGGCAGCAAAGCGTATAGCTAACTATCCCCTGCACAAAAGGCTGCCGCTGCTGCCTAACGCCTAGCTTTGCCTGAATCTTTTCGCCCATACTGAGTGTTAAGGAAGGCTTAGCCATGGGTCGAGCCTAACTTCACCGAATTACGTCTTTTCGCTACTTGATTTACCCCCAAACCTTCGAGCAGAAAATCGGCTTTGCGCAGGTGCGCGAGCTGCTTTCGGAGATGTGCCTGAGCCAGCTCGGGCGGCATTACGTGCAGAAAATGCAGTTTCAGCCCCGCGCCGACGAGCTGCGCAAGCTGCTGCTGCAGACCGACGAGTTTCGTCAGCTACTGCACTCCGGCGCCGATTTTCCGAGCCAATACTACCACGACGTGCACCCGCACCTACTGCGGGCGCAGCTACCCGGTGCGTTCCTGGAAGTGCCCGCCTTCTTCGAACTGAAGATGTCGCTGCGCACCATCCGCGAGGCGCTGACTTTCTTCACGCAGGCCGCTGAAGGCATGTACCCGACCTTGCGTTTGCTGGGCGTAGGCGTGCAGGCCGACCGCAACCTGCTGGCCTCCATGGATAAACTGGTGGACGACGAAGGCCGGGTGCGCGATGACGCCTCGCCCTTGCTGCGCCAGCTGCGGCAGGAACTCATTAACCGTCAGGGCATCCTGCGGCGCCAGATTGCCGACGTACTGCGCAAAGCCCGCTCCGAAGGCTGGACGCCGGAAGGCGCTGAGCCCACCATCCGCGGGGGCCGCCTCGTACTTCCCGTTTTGGCTGAGCACAAGCGCCGCGTGCGGGGCCTGATTCACGACGAATCAGCCACCGGGCAGACGGTGTTTATCGAGCCGGAAGCGGTGTTCGAGCTCAACAACGACATCAAGGACCTCGAAAATGCTTGGCACCGGGAGTTGGTGCGCATCCTGATCAGTCTTACCGATCAACTGCGCCCGCACATTCCGGACCTGCGCCGCGCTTATCAGTTCCTGGGCTTGCTGGACTTTATCCGGGCCAAGGCCCGCTTTGCCCTGCGCGTAGAAGCCACGCTGCCTAAGGTGGCGCCGCGGCCCCTGGTGAAGTGGAAAGCGGCCCGCCATCCGCTGCTGCACCTGAACTTCAAGGAGCAGGGCCGCGAAGTGGTGCCTTTGGATATCGAACTCGACCCCGAGCAACGCATACTGGTAATTTCCGGGCCCAACGCCGGCGGTAAGTCGGTGGCAATGAAGACGGTGGGGTTGGTGCAGTACATGTTGCAGTGCGGCATGCTGATTCCGGTGCAGGACGGTTCCGAAGCCGGCGTGTTTGATGATATCTTCCTTGATATCGGCGACGAGCAAAGCCTGGAAAACGACCTGAGTACGTACTCATCGCACCTGACGCACATGAAGCAATTCCTGCTGCTGGCGGGCAAGCGCAGCCTTGTGCTCATCGACGAATTCGGAACTGGGACCGAGCCGGTGCTGGGCGGCGCCATTGCCGAAGCCGTGCTAAGCGAGCTGAACCGTGTGCGGGCCTTCGGCGTCATCACCACGCACTACACCAACCTGAAAAACCTGGCCGAGCGGACGCCGGGCCTCATCAACGGCGCCATGCGCTACGACCCGAAGCATTTGCAGCCGCTATACCGCCTGGAAATCGGCAAGCCGGGTTCGTCCTTCGCGCTGGAAATTGCCCGTAAGATCGGCCTGCCCAAGCCCATCGTGGAGCGGGCTTCGCAGCTCGTGGGTAAAGAAAAGGTGCGCTACGACCGTTTGCTGGAAGAGCTCGAAGCCGAGAAGGCTGAGCTGGAAAAGCGCACGGCCGAGGCCGAGAAAAACGAGCGCCGCATGAAGAAAGTGGCGCAGGAGTATCAGGAGCTCAAAAACCACCTGGAGGAAACCCGCCAGGACGTGCTGCGCGAAGCCAAGCAAAAGGCCAAGTTGCTGCTGAAGGATACCAACGCTCAGATCGAAGCCACCATCAACCAGATCCGAACGGCGCAGGCTGAGAAGGAGCAGACCAAGTCGGCCCGTCAGAGCCTGGATGCCTTTGTGCAGAAGGAGCTGAAAGAAGAAGCTCCAAAGCCGCGGGCCCACCGCGAGGCCGCCGATGCCGGTGCCCTAAAACCCGGCGACAAAGTGGCGCTGATCGGGCAGGAAGGCCACGGCGAACTGGTGAGCGTAAAGGGCAAGACCGCCGAGGTGTTCTTCGGCGGGCTGAAGACCATTGTGAAAGTGGCGCAGCTCGAAAAGCTTACGCGCTCGGAAATTCGGGAGCGGGAGAAAGACGCCGCCCGCAAAGCACCGGCCACCGAAGCCCGCTCGGGCAGCGGCGTCGACGTAACCGGCCGCATGGCTGGGTTCAGCACCACGCTGGACCTGCGCGGCGAACGGGCTGAAGATGCCCTGCAGCGCATCATGAACTATGTGGACGATGCGGTGATGCTGGGCGTGCCAGAAATCAAATTCTTGCACGGCCGCGGCAATGGCGTACTGCGCCAGGTGGTACGAGACTACCTCCACTCGCAACGGGCCGTGGCCAGCGTCGCCAATGAGCACGCCGACCGCGGCGGCGACGGCGTAACGGTGGCCGTGCTGAAGTAGGAGCAAGCCCTTAATTAATTGAAGCCAGGGCCGGATAACTTCCGGCCCTGGCTTTTTTTACGCGCCAAAATTATCGTTGAGCTTCAGGGTGCTTTTATTATAAAGTCCAAGTATTTTTCGGAGCTAATATTGACTGAATACGAAGCGTAGCCTGCTTTGTGTATTCGATAATCACTTCAATTGCCGTAAGGCCAATTACTATCCATGGACCTTGGACTTGTAGGGGTAGGCATACTCCTCGTAACCGCCTTTGTTACCTACAATGGACTTAAAGATGCGAGCTATCAGGACCGCTATGCGTTCAGCGTAGGTAGCATTCTTACCCACCGCAAATACGAGCGGCTGCTGTCTTCAGGGCTGTTGCACGCCAATTGGCTGCACTTCGGCTTTAATATGCTGACGCTGTATTGCTTTGCTCCTGCGCTGGAAGCCACTTTGGGGGCTGCCAATTTTGGTCTTCTATACGTCGCAAGCCTAATCGGGGGCAATCTGTTTTCACTGTTCATTCACCGGCGCAATTCCGGCTACCAGTCAGTGGGTGCTTCTGGTGCCATTAGCGGCTTGATCTTCGCTTCGATTATTCTGTTTCCGGGCATCGAGGTGGGGTTGCCATTCCTGGAGTTGTACATGCCCGGCTGGCTTTATGGACTAATTTACGTGAGCATTTCTGTACTGGGGTTGCGCAGCCAGCAAGGCACTATCGGGCACGCGGCTCACTTAGGCGGCGGGCTGAGCGGCTTGGTGGTGGCGGTAGGGCTACACCCATACGTGTTGCAAGTCAATTACTTGCCTATCCTGTGCATCGTGGTGCCCAGCGTGGCTTTTATCGGAGCGTTGCTGTACCGGCCCGAATTGTTGATTGCGGACCGCCCTTTCAAAGCCGATAAAGGCCTCTACACCCCGGACGACCTGCACAACATTATCAAGCGCCGAAAGCAGGAAGAACTCGATGCCTTGCTCGATAAAATCAGCAGCTCGGGCTTGGAAAGCCTTAACAAGCGCGAAAAGGCGGAGTTGGAAAGGCTGACAAAGTAGCCCTCAAGCACAACGGGCTACTTGGTCAGCAGGCTGGCTACTGATACGCCGTGTATCTGCGTATCATTGACCTCCGCAACTAAGGCCGCTTCTCGAATATCATCACTTCACCTGCGTCGGGGTCGCCGTATGTAAAGATGATTCCATAAGGAGCCTTGTGATTCAGAAAGCCGGCATACATCAAGGTTCCAGGCATTGGAGTTAATCTCATTCCCCAATGGCTTTTGAGAGATATGCCGTCGTCAATGCCGCCAATAGTTTCAAAATTCCATTTACCCTCCTTCGTTACTTTTCTGTTAGGTCTGCTCTCAACATCGGGAACATGCAACGCCGTAAAAGTGCCATCTGTCTTTATCAGTAACCGGGGCAAATTCGACTTAAATGAGGTTGGATACTTGTAAAATGTTTCTGCTTCAGATGGATCGACGTTCTGATAATGCAATACATACTCGCCTACGACATCAGCCACCGCTGGCTTGTGAGTGGTCTTTTCGTCTCCGTATGGACTGTAAAAACAGCCTGTTAGCAAGAACAGCCAGCAGTTCTGCAGAAGGCTATCCGCCTTTCTGTGGAGCAGGTGGGGTAAAAGCATCCTTTTGATAATTTCTTGGTACACAAAGTAGCATAAGTAAAAGAGGCTGCCCCGTCGGGGCAGCCTCTTTTCTAATCTAATCCCTTCGGTAGAACTATTCCACCACCACGCGGCTAACCTGCGTAGCCTCAGGCGTTACGATCTGTACTAGGTACAGGCCAGCTTTCAACTGCGAGGCATCCACGCTCAAATCCTGACCTGCTACCAGCGCCTGGGTTTGGGTGAGCACCACGCGGCCGGTGGCGTCGCGCAGGGTAATAGTGGCTTGGCGGGCCGAAACGGCACCGGTTACGCGCATCTGGAACTGCCCGCGGGTAGGGTTGGGGTACACCTGCACGCTGGATTCCTGCACCTTGGCCGTTCTGTTGGCCAATACCAGGTTGCACACTTGCACGCCCGCTACGTTCTGGCTGGAAATCAGGCGGGCAAACTCCTGGAAGTATTGGTTCACAATCAGCGGATCGTGCACGATGAGGGTATTCTCGTCGTTCTCGGTGTTAGCCGAGAGGCTCCAGTTGTGCGAACCGGTAAACACCGTCGGGTCCGACTGCGAGGCGCCGGCGTCGATCAGCACGTATTTGTGGTGCATGATGCCGCTCACGTTGTTGAGCAGGGTGCGGTTGCCCAGGGCCTGCTTGATGGTGCGGAAGATCGGGCCCGAGGCCGTGCTGCTGGTGGTGTCGTCCACGAGTACTTCCGAGCAGCTGGCGATGTTGCGCAGCAATACCTGGTCGCGGATGGCGCGGGCAATGTCGGTTTGGGTGATGAGCATGGTTGCCACGTGCAGGTCGTTGTCGGCGGTTTGCACGGCTTCGATCAGGCGGCCATTTACGTTGTCGGTGGGTGAGAACCACGACTCCACCAGCTTGCCGCCGATGTTGAAGTAGTGCGGAGTGTTATCGGTTTTGCGCGAGCCAAATACGGCCGTGGCGTTGGTGCCGCCGCCCCACATTTCGTCGAATTCCATCTTGTACACTTTGGCCAGCGACTGGTCCTGCACGGCAATGGCGTTGTTGCGGTCGGTGCTGAGCTGGGCCGGGGTCCAGTTCGTGGAGCCAGTCCACACCCACGGGCGGTTCGGGTCGGTGCTGTTGGCGTCAATCACCACAAACTTGTTGTGCATGATGTTCTGCTGGGTCAGGCGACCAACGCGCCGAATGGCCGCGTTTAGGCCCGGAACGCTCACGTTGGCGTTATTCGCCTCGTAAAGCACGCGCACCTGCACGCCCCGAGCATGGGCCGCATTCACCGCGTTCAGGATAATGCTGCTGTTCCAGTTGTAGATGGCAATATCCAGCGTCTGCTGGGCGCGGTTGATGTAGCTGGCCAACGTATCGGCAATGCGGCCATTAGGCAGCGAAACCGCATTGTTGTTGGGCAGCGCCAGGGCGGTGTTAACGGCGGTGGTGAAGTACGCTCGCATCTTGCCAGAAGATTGCGAGGCCGTAATCATCGGCACCACGCGCGACTCCGACAGGCCGGCACTGTTGGTGGAGCTAGCCTTTATATAGTACACCGTGGTGGGCTGCAGGCCCGCAATGGCGATGCTGTGCTGCGTGCCAGTGGCCGCATTGGTGAGCAGGGTGAACGGGCCAGTAGCGGAGGTGCTGTACTCCACGCGGGTATTGCCCGCGTTCTGGGTCGTGAAGTTTACCGTGAAGCCCGTTGTGCTGATGTTTGAAGGACGCGGGTTCGAAAGGATATTCGGCGTATTACCCTGCTGGAAATCGGAGTACAGGCGCGGCAGCAGCTGGTACCCAGCGTTGCCCGGTGCCGTGTTGGTGAACTGGCTCATGATGCCCATCACGTCAAATGTGCCCGTGGGGGCTGGTTTGCCGATGAGGCCATCCGGACCATTGGAGGCGGCATTCACGAAAATAACATTCGTGGTGCTGCCATTCAGGCGGAACGTGGTGCTGGTGAAGGCTGATACCGGGCCACCCGCGGTGGTAGTGATGGACGTCACGCCTTGGAGCTTCACGAGCTGGCCTTCGTACTGCTCAGCGTATGCCGTTCCGATGCTGCTGGCCGGAATAGTTACAGGCGCGGGTAGCGGCTTATTGCCGGCCAGTACTGTCAGCGACGTAACCGGGTCTATTTCCAGCAGCCCGCGGAAGTCCTTCAATGCCCCCACTACCTCGATGCTGTCACCAGGCACCACACCTGCTACCATGGTGGGCGAGTACACTCCGATGCCGCCCGTACCGTCTTGCATGTAGCGGATAGCCCCTAGCTCGGCGCCGTTGGTGACGATGCCGCGCAGCCGCACCGTCGCCCCCGACTGGTTGAAGGCTGGAGCCTGCGCCCGTGCCTGCGCAATGGTAATGGCCGTCTGAGCCTGGGCCGACTCAGTCAATCCTAAAGTCCCGCCAAACAGCAGAGCCAGAAGAGTAAATCTTTTCATGAAACGAAAGAAAGTGGGAAGGCAGGAATGAAACGTTCGGTTCTCGACTGACCTTGCTGAACGTGGCCACACCACCGAAAACGTGTCTTAAAGCCGAAGACGCAGCTACTGGCCATGCAGCGGCTGCGTCTTCGGGAAAGGTTACTTTTTGATTTTCGGCGTCAGGCGATTTTTGCTGTCCGTAATCATGGGCACAGCTTCAAAACTGGATGTGCCTTTGGCGTTGGTGGACGAGACGCGCACGTAATACACGGTGGCGGGGTCCAGGTTGGTGAGCGTCAGCGCGTGATTGGTGGTGGGCGTGTTGTCCGATACCACCCCGCCCAGGGCCGGCGTATTACCGTATTCTACTTTGGTGGTGCCGGGGTTTTGCGTGGTAAACTTTACCGTGAAGCTGGTTTTGCCTACCTCCGTCGGGACGGGTGTGCCGACAATCAGCGGCAGGCCGCCGCCCATTTCGATATCAGTGCCCAGGCGCGGCAGCAGCTGGTAGCCAGTGGCCTGGCCGGTGGGCGAGTGTTGGCCCATGATACCGGTAATATCAAAGGTGCCGCTGGGAGCGGCTTTGCCTACCAGGCCGTCGGGGCCGGTAGAAGCGTTGTTGATGCGGACCAATGCGCCAGCCTGGCCGTTGAGCAGGTAATTAAAGTTGCCAGCAAGGTCAGTGTTGATGCCTTGGCCACCCATAGTGGTGAGCTGTGACACGCCGGTAACGCGAACTAGGCGACTTTCGAAGGCCTCGTTATACACCTTGCTAAAGGACGTGAAGGGCACTTCTATTGCTTTCACTCTGCGGTTGGAGGCAAGCTTGGTTACGGCCGTTACTGGGTCCATCTCCAGCAGGCCGTTGTAGTTCTTGAGCGTGCCCGTAATCACGATACTGTCGCCGGACACGAGGCTGGCAAATTCGGGCAATTTGGTAGAAAAAGCCGCCAGACCGGCGTCCTTGTCTTGCAAGAAGCGAATCGGCCCGAGCTCCGCGCTGTTGACCACCGTACCGCGCACCGTAACGGTAGCGCCCGGGCCCGCCGTACGGGCTGCCGATAAGCTGATAACGGATTGGGCAGAGGCGAAAACACTGCTGCTAAGCAGCAGGGACAAAAGCGTAAGATTCTTCATGTACGGTGTAAAAGTCGCAATAGGGCAGAGGGATGGAAAAAGAGCGTCAAATATCGTCACTTTCGTTCATAGTCGCACGCAAATGCCTATAAGCTTGCTGTTTTGGCAAGCTTATAGGCATACAATGGATGACCCGTAAGGCGGTATTACAAAATATTGACCTCGGGATGCAATTCCACCCCGAACTTGTCGCGTACTGATGCAATGATCTGCTGGGCCAACTCGCGTACTTCGGAGCCCGAAGCGCCGCCGTGGTTTACCAGCACCAAGGCCTGCCGGTCGTGCACGCCGTAGGTGCCGCGGCGGTGGCCTTTCCAGCCGCACTGCTCAATCAGCCAGCCGGCAGGCACTTTCACGCCACCCGGCACTGGGTAGCCGGGAATGGTGGGATGCTCGGCTTTCAGCGCGTCGAACTTGGCCTGCGATACTTCCGGATTCTTGAAAAACGAGCCCGCATTCCCAATCTGGGTGGGGTCGGGCAGCTTGCTGCGTCGTATGCTGATGACGGCCTGGCTCACCTGCTGCGGCGTGGGCTCGTCGGTGATGCCCATTTCTTCCAATGTAGTCTGGATGGCGCCGTACGACACATTGGGCTGGTAGCGCCGGTGCAGCCGCAGTACCACGCTCGTCACGATGTACTGGTTTTTGAGTGGCCCCTTAAATACCGACTCGCGGTAGCCGAAGCCGCATTCTTCGTGCGTGAAGCGGCGCAGCTGTCCAGTGCTGATTTCCATGGCTTCCAGGTACTCGAAGGCATCCTTCAGCTCCACACCGTACGCGCCAATGTTCTGCAGCGGCGCAGCCCCCACCGTGCCCGGTATCAGCGACAGGTTTTCGATGCCCGCCAGGTTCTGCTCCAGCGCAAACTCCACCAGCCCGTGCCAGGAGTCACCGGCGCCAGCCAGCACCAGGGCCGTTTCGGCATTGTCGTCGGTTAGTACTTCCAGACCGCGGATTTCATTTTTCAGCACCACGCCATCGAAGTCGCGGGTAAACAGCACGTTGGAGCCGCCGCCCAGGACTAGCTTTTCGGCCTGTTGCACTTCCGGGAGCCGCAACAGCTCGCGCAACTCATCGGCGCTACTGAAACAGCCAAACAAGCGCGCCTTTACATCGATGCCGAAGGTGTTGTAGGGGCGGAGGGAAACGTCGTGCTGAAGCTGAGCGGACATAATAGGAGGGGTAATGCAGCTGCAAAGGTAGTGCACTGTGCCGGGCAGCCGATGAAAACCACAGCGCCCGTGACCAAGCTTGGCCGCGGGCGCTGTGAGAATTACTGGCGAAAGGAGTCTTACCGCACCCGGTAGCCGCTCAGGGCGTAGTAGAGTAGGTAAGCGTAGCAGAGCGCCGGAATGACAAACGCCACCTGCAAGCCGCCGCCGTATGTGGCTATCCAACCCATGAGCAGCGGTACAATGGCGCCGCCCACAATGGCCATGATCAGATAAGACGAGCCCTGCTTGGTAAATGGCCCAAGTCCTTTGATAGCCAAGGGGAAAATAACGGGCCACATGATGGAGTTCATCAGCCCGCAGAGCACGATCAGCCACAACGCAATTTCGCCCTGCAACAAAATGGAAGCCAGTACGAAGGCCACGCCGGCGGCGCACACTGCGGCCAGAGCTTTGCGGTCATTCACGCGGCTCAGCAAGGGAATGCCCACCACACGCCCTACCAGCGAGCCAAACCAGTACGAGGCCACCAGTACGGCACCTACTTCTTTGGTAAAGCCGGCAGTGGTATTAATCGGGGCCGGGGACTGACCCAGCAACACGGCAACAAAGTTGGTGGCAACGTTCAGGCCGCTGACCAGGGTTTGAGTAAACCCACTCAGCTGCGTAATGCCCTGCGACTCGCCGTAACGGATCAGGAACGAGCCTAGGCCTACTTCCACACCCACGTATAGGAAAATAGCCGCTACGCCTAGCACCAGGTGCGGAAAAGCCAGCGCCGAGGTGCGGCCCGCAGTGGTAGGCAGGGACTGCGCGTCGTCATCCGAAGGCAAGCTCTCGATTTCGGGCAGGCGCAGGGTGAAAAATACGGCGGCTAGCACGGTCAGAAACACCGCAAGGCCGATGTACGGACCCTTGACCAGCGTGGCTTCTTCCGCAAGGCGCTGCTCCATAGGCATAGCCGCGAGACGGGCCTTTAGCGCCACCGAGCCGCCAAACAGCAGCATGCCGCCCAACAGCGGCGAGAGCGTGCCGCCGAGGTTGTTGGCCACGCCCACGATGCTCACGCGGCTGGCTGCCCGGTTGGCCGGCCCGAGCACCGACACGTACGGATTGGCTGCCACTTGCAGCAGCGTGACGCCTGCCCCGAGCACGCTCAAACCCAGCAGGAACATGGCAAAAGTGCGCGTATTGGCCGCCGGGATAAAGAGCAGTGCCCCGGCCGCCATCACCAGCAGGCCCAGCACGATGCCGCGCTGGTAGCCCAGGCGCTTGAGCACGTAGCCCGCCGGCAGCGACATCAGGAAATAAGCCCCGAAGAAGGCAAACTGCACCAGCGACGACTGCAAGTCGGTCAGCTGACACACGTCCTTCAGGTAGGGCATGAGTACGTCGTTGAAGTTGGTGACGGCGCCGAACAGGAAGAATAGCGACGTCATGGCCACCATGGGCACGGCGTAACTGCGCACGGAGGCCGTGCCAGTAGAGGGAGAAGAGGAAGTAATGGGAGCGGCCATGCAGGCGGTGCTTTTCGGGGAAAGAAGGGCTTAAATATAACAAACGGCTGCCCGAAGCCGGGGCTCCTGCGGGCTTTTGCGCACCTTTGTGGCCTCGTTTTTCTAATCTGCTTGCGTATGGCCTCCCGTTCCGCCGACATGTACCTGACCGCCACCACCCAGTTTGGCCTCGAAGAGCTCCTGGCCGAAGAGTTGCGCCAGCTAGGCGCCCGGGAAATCCAGGTCGGCAACCGGGCCGTGGAATTCATCGGTACCAAGCAACTGCTTTACGAAGCCGTGCTCTGGTGCCGCACCGCCATGCGCATCATGATGCCTTTCGCTGATTTTGCGGCCCCTGACGAGCGCAGCCTCTACCGCGAAGTCAGCCGCATCGACTGGAGCCAATACCTCACGTCTGATCAGACCTTCGCCATTACGGCCGTCACCAACCGCTCCACCCTGGAGCACTCGCTTTACATTGCGCAGCTGACCAAGGATGCCATCGTGGATCAGTTCCGCACGCGCACCGGTCGCCGGCCCAGCGTCGATCCGGTGAAGCCCGATGTGCGCCTGCACTTGCACCTGCTCGAAAACGAGGCCATTTTGTCGCTCGACGCGGCGGGTGAGTCCTTGCACCGGCGCGGCTACCGCCAACTCACCAACGAGGCGCCCATGAACGAAGTGCTGGCCGCCGGCTTGGTGCTGCTCACCGGCTGGGACGGCCGCCGGCCCCTCATCGACCCCATGTGCGGCTCGGGCACCATCCTCTGCGAAGCCGCCATGATTGCGCAGCGCATCGCGCCGGGCCTCTACCACCAAGGTGACTTTGCTTTCCAGCACTGGCCCGATTTCGATCAGGCCCTGTGGGACACCGTGGTGATGGACGCCCGGCAGGCCCGCCTGGAAGAACCGCAGGCTTACCTTGCCGGCTCCGATCTGTCGGCCGAAACCCTGGAGCGCGCCCGGCAAAACGTAGCTGCTGCCGACCTCGAAGACTTTATCCGCCTGGCCGTTCGTGACGTGCGCGCCGCCCAGCCGCCCAAAAACGAGGAGCCCGGCATCATCCTTTCGAATCCGCCCTACGGCGAGCGAATCGGGGCCGAAGCCGAAATGGCCGGCCTTTACAAAACCATAGGTGACACGCTCAAAACAAACTTCCAAGGCTACGATGCCTACCTTTTCACTGGCAACCTGGAAGCTGCCAAAAGCGTGGGCCTGCGCACCTCCCGCCGCGTCCCGCTCTACAATGGTCCCATCGAGTGCCGCCTGCTGAAGTACGAGTTGTATCGCGGCTCGCGCAAAGCCCCAAAAGAGGATCCTAAAACCGAAGAGTAGCAGCACAGAGCCTTCCTCCGCAGCAGAGGGCACGCTCTGCCATAAGCAAACTGGGCTGATTTACCGGCATGGCTGACGTTGTCTAATCAGCGTCGAAGACCAAAAGCGCTTGCTAAACCCTCAGCCGCATCGCCCAACCGTTTCCACTCACCAGCCAGCCACGCATGTGACTGGCTGGTTTGTTATTACTACCCGTGCCTTGCCACCCGCGTGTACCGCCAGGCCCACCAGATAAGCAAGCCCTGCACCGGCAGCCGTGCCCATAGCGCCCACTGCGGCAAGCCCAGCCCGCCGCCCGGCAGCGTCGTCATGTACACATTTGCTGGAAATACTGCCAGCAGCAGCGCCACCAGCCCCCAGGCGGCCCACCGCCGCGTGCGGCGCGGCAGCAGCCCCAGGCCCAGCCCTATTTCCGCCGCCCCGCTCAGGGACACCAGCAGATCCGGCTCTGGCAGCCACGGCGGCACGATGCGAATGAACGGCTCTGGCTGCATAAAATGCAGCACGCCGGCCATGATAAAAAGAGTGGAGAGGGTAAATACTTGAAAACGCATCGGCGATAATTAAGCGTGCAGGCAAACGCTAGACGATATTACCTGTGTGAAGATGCATAAGCCACGAGCAATAGCTACCCTTTGGTAGTTTCTCCAACGAGGTACAGGGAGCAGCGGCACGGGAAACAGCCGCGGCACTTCTTACCCAAAGTCAATGCGCTGAGAAATTCTGGATGCCAGCTTTGAGGCGGTCTTTCTCACCACCTCAAACGGGTACTTTCATGGACAAGAAGCACAAACGACAGGCGTTGATTGCGGGTACTTCGCTGGTCGTAATGGCAGCAGTAGCGGGGTTCGGCTACGGGTATGCTTTCCAGCAGATTTATGTTCCCGGGGACGAAGCAGCCACGTTGCACAATGTAAACCACCAGGGTGGATTGGTCACGGGGGTTATTGCAGCCTTCGCCATTATCGTCGTCTTGGATATCGTAGTGGCGTGGGGTTTATATGCACTATTGAGGCCGGTAGACACTAAGCTGGCTGCGCTGACTACCGGACTGCGGCTGATCTACGCCGCCGTGCTTGGCGGGGCTGTGGCGCAATTGCTGCCCGTAGCAAACTTGGTCGGTACGCCGATAAGCCAACGAGGCGTCGTTACTGAGTGTTTTCAATACTTTCTCAGCATTTGGGCTGCCGGCCTGGTATTGTTTGGGCTCCATCTAATAATCCTCGGGGTTATCCTGCTGAAAGCCTTCTTTGCCCCGAAGCCAATCAGCTACGCGGCCATCGTCGCCGGGGCTTGCTATTTCGTCAGCAACCTGCTGACGGTAACCGTTCCCGCTTACCTGCCGCACAAGCCCAATGTTGAAGCCGTATTGGCACTGCCCATGGCGCTGGGCGAGTTGATGCTGGCCGTATGGCTGATCCATAAAGGCTTGCATAAGGTGAAGCAGCGTACAGCAGTAACGGTTTCATGAACAGCGCATACCCGTGGCAGAGACTGTAGCGTAGCGAAGCCCAGGCTGCAAGCAAAGCGGTTTACCGATGGTCCTTTGCCTGCATTCTTTTCTTTATCCGGCTCAATGACTCGGGCGTTACGCCCAAATAGCTGGCGAGTTGGTGCTGGGGCACCCTTTGCAGCAAATAAGTCCTCTCTTTCAGGATAGTAAGGTAGCGCTCTGCGGGAGAGGAGGTAACAAATCTTGCGTAAGCGTCCTGCGTCCTTCCAAAATCCTCCTCCATCATTTTTCGGGTAATGCGTTCCAACATGGGAAAGCTTCGGAATAGCGCCTCGTCTTTTGCCGGATTCCCGATCAGCAAACAAGAATCTTCATTGCACACCAAGTAGCTGCTGGCCGCAGACTGATTCGTGTAGCTTGTAAACATTACTGCGGCCTGGCCTTCGGTGTAAAACGCAGTGGTTTTTTCGGTGCCGTCCAGAAGCCGATATTGCCTCAGGCAGCCTTTAAGCACGAAATAACAATCTGCACAAACCTCTCCCTCTTTTACCAGAATCGTATCCTTTTGATAGTTTCTGACTGTCAGTAAGCCAGCCAGTTCATCAATTTCTTCGCTGGTAAAAGAGTCAAAACTAGTCAGGAATTGGAGCAGCTCGTTTGCCATGGATTGTTAAGTGGGCTTAGCATCTAACCTCAGGCAGCTCTAAGCAAGCCACGAAAGCTCCTGACGATTCTTTAGGAAAAGGTACCGCTTTAGCCACGAAAGCGGCAGCTTAAGCAGCGCAAGCCAGTAGAGGTGAGCTTCTCCTCCCAACTGGCTTGCGCTGCTTAGGGTGGACCTAACTTACTTCGGCACTCGGAAGCCGTCGAATCGGTTAATCCCACATGGTGCCATCCAGCCCCAGCACGGTAGTTATCCAGAGCAGGAAGAAGTAAGCAACTGCGCTCAGTACGTTGGCTAGAGCCTTTTTCCAACCACCCTGGCTGCGCAAAATATCCATAAAGTGATAAAAACTGCCGCCCAAAGCACCCCCGATGGTTACTGAAATCAAGGGGCGGAGGTACCAGAATCTTGGCCAGTGCGCGTCTGGTTCACCGGCATTGAGCAAGAAAATGCTGATCAACGCTAGACCAATGATGGCACCTATCAATGCCCGTTTGCTGAGTGGGGCCGGGTGTAGCGGCTGCCGTAGTTCTTGTTGCTTGTACATGGTTGGTACCTTTTAGGGGTTCGACATCTTCCTCTGCTCTCTAAGCACCTACGGTGGGGGGTGAGAAGGATGTCTTTAATTTAAAGAACTTTGAGTTTCAAAGTAAATGGGTGTACGTGAACTCGCCAAGGAAAGTATTGGAAATATTATCTACTAAGGAGCTGTTGTGTAACCCACACCATAATCGAACGGCTAGTCGATCTTTGTTGCAAATGGTTACAATGGAATCAGGCTTATAAATTATTTGCTATGAACGCGTTGGGTGCTTCGCTAGTAAGATGAAATAAGCCGTGCACACGCAGGCATAAACAGGGCAGCATACGGGAAATAGCATTTTTTGACCGTAACCAAGGCTGGGTTATGGCTACGTGGCCGCATGGCAGTGGGGAACAGCATTATATTTTCGATTAGCCCCTAATTGCTCATAGCTGCCGCCCAGCGCAAGAAGTTACCGGTTAGTTGGTACGCCCTTTCTCGCTTGCTACACGGTTCGGTCGGGACAAATGACGCGGCACGGACCTAACGGCTCTCGGCTGCACAGTTATAAAGCATCAATTCGTCGGCCGCAGCATCTCGCCTAGTCTCGTCCGGCTCGATTCCGTCACTTTCATTTTCCCGCTGCGGCTTACTTCTCTGCATCAGCCTACTGCTTTGGGTCTTTCACCTGTGGGGTGGGGGCAGATGGTAGCCGGCATCCGCCCGTTTCATTGCGCAGGCACACTAAATCCGTCATGCATGGCGCAGGTCAGTAGTGTCTATCTGGCCATTGGCAGCTGGGTTGCCGCTATACGGTTACCGGCGCAGGGCAGAGAGAAAGTGCTAGCGGCACTACCTTACCCAGGGCGTTGGCGCTTGCGCACGTTTTTAGCTTTTTGATAGTTTACTTAGCTCGGAACTCCTGCCGAACCGTCGTATTTTTACCTCATGTTATTCGATACTGCTCCGCTTGCCCCCACGCTCGACTCGGCCCGCCGCATCCTGAAGCAATATTACGGCTACGACTCGTTCCGGCCTATGCAACAGGACATCATCAAGAGCATCCTGAGCGGCCGCGATACGGTGGTGCTGATGCCCACGGGCGGCGGCAAGTCGGTGTGCTTTCAGGTGCCTGCCATGGTGCAGGAAGGTGTGTGCGTGGTCGTGTCGCCGCTCATCGCCCTGATGAAGGACCAGGTGGAAGCGCTGAAGGCCAACGGCATCACGGCTGCCTGCATCAATAGCAGCATTGGGCAGGCCGAGCAAAACAGCATCGGTAAAGCTTGCCACGCCAATGCCCTGAAGCTGCTGTACGTGTCGCCGGAAAAACTGCTTTCGGAAGGGTTTCTGAGCTTTCTGAAGCGCATCAAGGTCAGCATGTTTGCCATCGACGAAGCGCACTGCATCTCGTCGTGGGGCCACGATTTTCGGCCCGAATACACCCAGCTGCGGGTATTGCGTGAGCAATTCCCGGAGGTGCCCATCATTGCCCTTACCGCCACTGCCGACCGCCTTACTCAGCGCGACATTCAGCAGCAGCTGCGCCTGAACGATCCGCAGGTATTTCTGTCGTCGTTTGACCGGCCGAACCTCTCGCTGAGCGTGCGCCCCGGCCAGGACCGCGTGACCAGCATCGTAAGCTACGTGAAGCAGCGGCCCACCGAGCCCGGCATAGTGTACTGCCTTTCGCGCAAGCAGTGCGAAACGCTGGCCGGCAAGCTCAAGGAAAAGGGCTTTCGGGCCGGCTTTTACCACGCTGGCATGACCGACCGCGCCCGCTCTGAGGTGCAGGAGCAGTTTCTGCGCGACGATTTGCAGGTGATTTGCGCTACGGTGGCCTTCGGCATGGGTATCGACAAGAGCAACGTGCGCTGGGTAATTCATTACAACCTGCCCAAAAACATCGAGGGATACTACCAGGAAATCGGGCGCGGCGGCCGCGACGGCGCCCCCGCCGAGGCCGTGCTGTTCTACAGCTATGCCGACGTGGCCCAGTTGCGCGACATGATTACCAAGGACGCCGATCCGCGCCTGGCCCAGCTGAATACCACCAAGTTGGAGCGCATGCAGCAGTTTGCCGAAGCCGCGTCTTGCCGCCGGCGCATTCTGCTAGCATACTTCGGCGAGGTGCTGGATAAGGACTGCGGCAACTGCGACATCTGCCGCAACCCACCCGTGACTTTCGACGGCACCGAGCTGGCGCAGAAGGCCCTTTCGGCCGTGGCGCGCACCCGCGAAGCCGCTCCGCTCACGCTCATCTGCGATGTGCTGCTGGGTCGCCGCAACCAGGCTGTCATCTCACGGGGTTACGATCAGATCAAAACCTTCGGCGCGGGCGCTAACCTGACTTTCCTTGACTGGCAAAGCTACCTGCACCAGCTCCTGAATGACGGGCTGCTGTACATCGCCTACGAGCAAGGCTACGCCCTCAAGCTCACTGATCTTGGCTGGCAAGTGCTTAAGGGCGAGCGAAAGCAGCAGCTAAAGCAGTTTCAGGTACCCTCCAAAACCGAGAAAGCACCCAAAGGCCGTGCTGCCAAAGCCGCTACTGGTCAGCGTTTGCCCTCCGTCACCGACGATTTGTTCGACCGCCTGCGTCAGCTGCGCAAGCGCATCGCCGACGAGCAGGGCGTGCCGCCCTACGTGGTGTTCTCGGATACTACGTTGCAGGAAATGGCCATCGAGCGGCCGCGTACGCGCACGGCTATGCTGGCCATTTCGGGGGTAGGCATGAAGAAGTTTGAAACGTACGGTCAGCCCTTTATCGAGCTCATTACTGAGCACGCCGGCGCCCCCAGCCCCGACGACGTGGCGGATGAGCCCGGCGACGATGAGCCAGCCGCCGCTGCCCCAAAGAAGCGCGCCGCACCCGGCAGCACCTACCTGGATTCGTGGAAACTGCACCGGCAGGGCCTGACCGTGGAGCAGATTGCCGAGCAGCGTGGCTTGTCGCCGAGCACGGTGAAGTCGCACCTCGAAACGCTTTACGAGAAAGGCTACCAGTTGCGCACCGAAGAGTTTTTGAGCATGGATGACTTCGCCCGCATTCGCGACGCTGTGCACGAACTGGGTGCTGACTTCCGCCTGCGCGACCTATTCGACCACCTGCGGGAGAAGTACGATTACTTCCAGCTCCGCGTAGCGCTGACTTACGACAAACGCCTGCGTGGCGAGCTGCCTACGCAGCCCGTAGAAGCGTAGGCTGCATTCTTCAAGAAGTAGAAACCGCCCGCAGTGCCGCCGCGCTGCGGGCGGTTTTGCGTTGGTGGCCAACGGTACTTACTCAAGAATATTTGTGCTCCTGTACAATAAGCCCCAGACTATATAGCGTTCAGTAGTCGCTTTGGCGCAGGTGCTGCCGAATGCGCCCGGTCCTGGCGGCCCGCTGTTTTCTCAAGTCTACATCTGACCTCCGACTGTTCGCACTTCAGCCGTGCGAGGCAGATCCTTATTGTCCGTTGATTCGCTTCTAATTAACACTTCTAAATGACAAACTGCCGCGTGTGCCTACTGCTGCTAGCGGGCCTGTGACTTAGCTTCACCGACAAAAAAACGGCGCCCAAACCGCCGGAGAGAAACACCAAAGTAACTCTGCCAGTAGCGCCGCAACGAGTGCTAACTACCAAAGGCGTCGCGGGCAAAACGGCGACGTTCTTTGCCACCCATGACCACACCAGCTGGTGGCGAAACGAGCTGAGGAATAGCCCCGAAAGCCACGGATTCATGGGCGGCGACTTTTACCGTGTAGATGTGGCGCTGCTATCGGTACGGCGCGATGCGCAGTTGGCCAACGTATACCACGTGCGCGGCAAGCAGCGCTACAAAGGCACTGTTACTGCCTTTAGTGGCACATGCACGCTTGATAGGCTTGAAAAGGAAACGGTAGAACGCGTCCGTAACAATGTGCTGGAAACCAAAACCCTGGTGACGGCAGCCACCGGTACCTACCGGTTTCAGCTTACGCCCGCCAGCCGCGGCGTGCTTTCCGGCGATGTGCGGGTTAATCTGAGCCCCGATCCATACCCCAGCGGCTCTCCGAAGCCCGTGGGCTACACGTTCGATGGGGAATGGCGCAAGCCCAACGGGCAATACAAGGGCATGATGTGGTCGAATGACTTGTTTGCGCTGGGCAACTCCGTGCTGGGCGACTTTGAGGTTGGAATGCGCGGCCCCCATATCAATCCCAAATACTACAGCTCGGGCTGGGATACCTACTGGGAAAACGAAGAGTGGTGGACGCTGACGGTAGCGCAGCGAAAATAAACGCCAAGCCTAAGCAAAATCAGCACCCAAACAAGCCTAGGTTATGGGGACAAATTGCTATTTTAAACTATAGCGCGGGGCCCCATAAATCATTGCATTTTCTATGTCGATATACACCGTTGGCAATCGGTTGGTGCAGGGGGTAATGGGGGCGGGAATTGTGGTCTTCAGCCTGATCATGCTGGAGAAGGTAGTGCCGTACCTGAGCTTCGAGCCAGGCATTCATTTTCTGACTACAAAGTCGGAGGCCGTTAATGCCCATGCTGTGTTTCGGGTGGGTTTTTACGTGCACATCATCAGCAGCCTGTGGCTGATGGTAGCCGGGCTAGTGCAGTTTTTTCCGGGGCTCACGCGCCGCCACCGCGCCACGCACCGCTGGATAGGCAAGCTGTACGTCCTAACGATTTTGGCCTTGGCGGCGCCGTCGGGGCAGGTATTGGCCGTGTTTGCCAACGGCGGTCTGGCCGCCAAAGTCGGCTTCACGATGCAGTGCATCGTGTGGTGGTTGCTGACGTGGCAAGCGTACCGGCTGGCGCGGCAGCGCCGCTGGCAGGAGCACACCGAATGGATGCTGCGCAGCTACGCTGTGACGCTGGCCGCCATGAGCTTACGACTGGAGAGCTACACCATGTACTACCTGTTCGAAACCAAGCCCATCGAAACCTACCTCACCGTGACGTGGCTCTCGTGGACGGGCAATTTACTAGTGGCTGAGGTACTGATTCAGGCTGGGCTCGGTAAGCGAATGCTGCGCAACTTCTTCGCGGCTCAGAAGGCCGAGCCACAGGCGGTGACTGCCTGAGTCTGATAGGCGATTCATCGTTTGTGACTAATGAAAATAAGTATCGTGCTGCTGCTGAAATCTTGGCGGCGGTGCCGTAAATTCATACGCCGCTTGTTCTTCGTCACACCGTACTCTCCGCGTCACCTAAGTCCTAACGCACCATGAGCAACAAGCACCTAACCGTAGCAGCCGCCTTGGCGCTGTTATTGGGCGCCTGCCAGCGCCACGTAGAGGGAGATAAGGCCAGCATCACGGCCGTGCACACCAAGCCTGCCGCCGAAATTGCCGCCGCGCCAGCTGTGCCCGAGCCCATCGTTGAGGTCAGCACCTCTGAGCCTGTAGCGACGAGCCATTTGACGCCCGAAATGCAGGCCTTGATGCAGCAGCAGGACTTGGCCAAGCTCTGGCAGCAGGACGTGGAAAACAGCCGCGCACTCGATGGCTTTTTCGGCGAGGATCATTACCGCATCGAACTGGCTTTGCTCTCGGTGGAGAAAGACGCGACGCAGCCGCACGTGTACCACGTTAAAGGCAAAAACCGCTTCAAAAAGCGCGTCACCCCGTTTGAGGGCACACTTACCATTACTAACATCAAAGAGCTGGCAGTACCCCAGGATGAGCATCCCGAGGACTTTCAGGGGGGATTTTACACAGCCACTGGCACGTTGGTGCTTCGTGAAGAGACATCGGCCAGGGGCGCGGGCGTATTTGAGGGCAAGCTATCCACTGATTTTGCCGTGCCAACCGGCAACGGCAAGGCGCTAAAGTTGTGGTACGGGCCCGGAACCGAAAACTCACCCACGCAAGGCAGCGGCTTTAAGTTCGACGGCCGCTGGACCGACAATCAGACCCACGAAAGCAAGCCCGTGGTGTGGGCCGATAACTTTCTGGCCGTGGCCACTGATGTGCTTAAAGACTTTGTGGTGGGGGAACGGGACGTTACCATCAACCCCAAATACGCTAAAGTGGGCTGGAACAATTACTGGGAAAACGACGAGTGGTGGGCTGATGCCAAAATCGTGAGATTGTAGCGGCTTGCCGCAGGCCTTAAGTGAGAGCCATATGCCATGATAAACAACAAGTTGCTCTCGCTGGCCGCCATCGGCCTGCTGCTTAGCGCCTGTCAGCGACCGGTAGAGTCGGGAACGGCAGTGGCAGCTGCCCCAACTGTCTTGGCAATGCAGGCCAAGCCCATTCAGCCAGCTGCTGAGCTGCCCTATAAAGAGTCTAAAGCGGTGACCTTATCGGCTGATGTGCTCAGTTTTCTGCGGGAAACTGATTTGGCTGCCTTGTGGCTGCCCGATCCGGAGTTGGTGGCCAATCCATCGGAGGAAACGCCGGCCATGCAAGGCTTTTTCGGGCCCGATCAGCACCGGATAGAGTTTATCCTGACCAGCGTAGTGCGCGATTCTATTGATCCTGCGCTGTATCACCTACGGGGTAAGAATCGGTTCAAAGGCCGTGTGCTGTCGATAGAAGGCCGGTTGCAGATTACGCAGGTGGCCAATCTGGAAGTCGTAAAAGGCAGACCGGGGCCTTATACATCGGCCCATGCAAGCGTAGGGCAATTCGAGCTAACAGAAATCGGTGGCCACGAGGGCACAGGAGTTTTCCGCGGCTACGTGTCGTCTGACTTCGGCCTCAACGGGACCCGGCCAGAACTGGTGTATTGGGGTTACACAAAGGAATCTATGGTAGCCAAAGGCTTGGGGTGCCGGTTTGAGGGGCAATGGACCGACCACCGCACCGGAAGGCAAAAAAACGTGGTATGGAGCAACAACCTGTTCGCCTTAGCAGAGGGCATATTCGCTGATTTCAATGTGGGTGAGCGGGGCCCCGCTATCAACCCGAAGTATGCGAAGAAAGGCTGGGACACATATTGGGAAAATAATGAATGGTGGGCCGAGCCACATAAAGTCAGTGTAAGTCTGTGACCAACCGCTCATTAATTATGAGGCCCTTCGGGTAGGCTTAAGACTTGAATAAGCAGAGCAGCCGTGATATAGCGGGAATAAATCAGCTTCTAAACAGCTCATCCATTCAATTCAAAAAAAACTAAAAAATATCTGCTAATTGAATTAGTAAAAGTTTCTTGCTGTTGCTACCTTCACGAGCCGGCAAGCCACTGAGGGCGAATTATGTTAGCCGGCCACCCCGCCCCATGATCAACACGAACCTTAAATTCTGGCGTCGCGAGTTGAGCTTAACCCAAGCCCAACTGGCCGATAAATTAGGCA
This sequence comes from Hymenobacter sp. FMD4, assembly GCF_058932745.1. Lineage (NCBI taxonomy): Bacteria > Pseudomonadati > Bacteroidota > Cytophagia > Cytophagales > Hymenobacteraceae > Hymenobacter > Hymenobacter sp. FMD4. The sequence continues at coordinate 45,581 of NZ_JBZYWH010000014.1, read as the reverse complement.
TTAAACGTTCCCTGATTGGGGCGTACGAAGAGGGCCGTGCCGAGCCCAAGCTGACCACGCTGGTAAAAATGGCCCGTCTGTTCGGCATCAGCCTAGATGCGCTGGTAACCACCGACTTTTCCAAGAAGCGCCAAGCCGCCGCCGTGATGCGCCAGTTGCAGAACGTGCCCGCCCTGAACGCTTCCGGCACCGACGGCGTGGCCGTAGCCGACGCCGACCGCACCAAAGGCGAAAACCTGCGCGTGCTGGCCCTGACCGTGGATAAAGACCAGAACGAAAACATCGAGCTGGTGCCGCTGAAAGCCGCTGCGGGCTACCTTAACGGCTACGCCGATCAAGAGTATATCGAGGATTTGCCCAAGTTTCGCCTGCCCATGCTGGGCCAGACCGGCACCTTCCGCGCTTTTGAAATTTCCGGCGACTCCATGCTGCCCATTGCCTCGGGCACCGTCATCGTGGGCCGCTACGTGGCCGACTGGAACGAGGTGAAAGACGGCACGCCGTGCATCGTGGTGAGCAAGAAGGAAGGCATCGTGTTCAAGCGCGTGTACAACCGCCTGAAAGAAGCCGCCACGCTCACCCTGCACTCCGATAACCCGGTGTACTCACCGTACGAAATCGACGTGGAGGACGTGCTTGAAATCTGGGAAGCCAAGAGCTACATCAGCAGCTCGTTCCCGATTGCCGACTTGTCGCTGAACCGTCTGGCCAGCATAGTGCTGGATCTGCAAAAGCAAGTGACTACGTTGAAGAAGGCTTAAGGCCTTCTGCTAACAGCAGCCTTGCCGCTACCCGAGTGATACCACGTGTTGGTGGCGTCCGGGTAGCGGCAAGGTTTTTTGTGTAGTCGGATCAAGCGCTTACGCTTTGAGTAACAGCTCGAAATATTGCGCTTGTGTTATTTATTGAGTAGCTCGGCAGTTGACTTAGGGGGCAGTGTCTAACTTCCCGGCGCTTTGCCGCGTATGCGAGGCAGCTTCCTTTGTATCCTTACCGCAGGACCTAAAGCCTGACTTCAACCATGCTCACCTACATTCCGGCCATCGAACGCTACCACGCCCAGCCCGTCGCCTGGCTCAGCAGCTTCCACCTTTTCAGTTTTGCTGAGTATTACGACCCCAAAAACATGCAATTTGGGCCGTTGCGTGTGTTCAATGACGATACGGTAGCAGCCAATGCTGGCTTTCCGCAGCACCCGCACCACGAAATGGAAATCGTGAGCATTGTGTTGGAAGGCGAGATTACCCACGAGGACACGATGGGTAACAACACCATCATCAAGGCCGGGGAGGTGCAGCGCATGACGGCTGGCACCGGCCTCGCTCACTCCGAGTACAACCGCACCGATAAGCCGCTGCACTTCTATCAGCTGTGGTTCATCCCGAACATGAAGGGCTTGTCGCCCAGCTACGAGCAGAAGGATATTGACTTTCTGGACAGCAGCAACGAACTCATTCCGCTGGTGTCGGGCCAGAAAGTGCTGGAAGATGTGGTCTACATCAACTCCAACAGCACGATTTACTGGAGCAACCTACGCGCTGAAAAGGAAATCGAGTTCAAGACTTTCCCGATCCGACTGACCTTCATCTACGTGAAGGAAGGCACCATCTTCGTCAATGGGACGGAACTAGGCCCCGGCGACCAGGTGCGCTCCACCGACGAGCACGTAGTGCATATTCGGGCGGAACGCGACTCGCAGTTTATGCTGATTGACCTGCCGTCGGCCGAAGCTAATTACTAGTTCTCGTCAGGTGCATTTCCAGTTCCATCCTTTAATTGATTAGGTGGCTGGCTGGGTGGTGCTTTAATTCTATTGTTGCCTCCTTGCTTTAAAGCTTCGTTATTAAAAAAGCCGGTGTGAAGCCGGCTTTTTTATTGGCATATGCTGGCTAGGATTAGTGTTTACTTGTGGTATGTACTTATGAGTCGACCTTGGCGCTAGTTAAATTTCAGTGTTTATTCCCCTGAATTTGGGGGAGTAGATGCCAACATTGACTGCAATTGGCGAGTACTAAACAGGCTGGTTATTCGCAAAGCCTGGAGGTAGCTTACTTATATGCAGTCAATAAATCATTGGGCCAATTGGCTCATAGTTGCTCTTGTAGCTGGGTCTGCCTTCGCTTGCAATGAGCGGCCGGACAGCAACTCGTCGAAGCTAGCCGGTGCCGAGCCAGCCGCAATGACTACGCCCGTGCACCTGGCCAGCCAAACGCAACAAAAGGTTGTTCAACTGCCGCATTATCCGTTGCGCTCCAACAAGGATCTGGATTTGCTGATGGAGCAAATCGGGGATGCCAGAGTGGTATTGCTGGGGGAAGCCTCGCACGGCACACGCGAATATTATACCTGGCGGGCAGCGCTCAGCCAGCGACTGATGCAGGAAAAGGGCTTCAGTTTCATTGCAGTGGAAGGGGAGTGGGCCGATTCGTACCGCGTCAATGACTTCATAAAGGGGCCAAAGCAGGATAGTACAGCGGCGGTGCGGCTGCTGCAACATTACAACCGCTGGCCCACTTGGATGTGGGGCAATTACGAAGTGGCTTCCCTCGTGACCTGGCTAAATGGCTACAACCAAAGCCGGACTGCTGCTAATAAGGTGGGCTTTTTCGGACTAGATGTATACTGTCTGTGGGAATCCTTAGCCGACCTCATGCCGCATCTGCAACGCGCCGACCCCACGCTTCTGCAGGCCGCTCAAAAGGCTCAAAAATGCTTTCAGCCTTACAGCGCCGATGCCCAGGATTATGCCATGGCCGTAGCCCGGGCTGACAAAACGTGCTTCACTGAAACCAACCGCCTCTGGAAAGGCATGGAAAAGCTGACTGGAGGCGCGGTACCCAAAGACGAAAACCTATTCGTGGCTCAGCAGCACGCCTTGGTAGCCGTAAACGGGGAACGATACTACAGCGCTATGACGCGTAGTAATGCTGAATCGTGGAATATCCGCGACCAGCACATGATGCTAACCCTCAAACGCCTCCTCGATTTTCATGGGCCCCAGAGCAAAGCCATTGTGTGGGAACACAACACCCACGTCGGCGATGCCCGCTACACCGATATGGCTAATGGCGGAGAAGTAAACGTAGGGCAACTAGCTAGGCAACAACTGGGACGCGACAATGTGTTTATTGTCGGGTTTGGCTCGTACCAAGGTTCCGTTATAGCGGCCGATGCCTGGGGAGCACCAATCAAGAAAATGCTGGTGCCAGAGGCTAAAGAAGGCAGCTGGGAGCACATGCTGCATGCCGCAGGTGGAGGTAATAAAATTCTATTGTCGAAAGAGCTACGTGAAATTCCCGCGCTAAAGAAGCGCATTGGGCACCGCGCTATCGGCGTGGTCTACAATCCACGGGTGGAGCGATTTGGCAACTACGTGCCATCGGTGATTCCGCAGCGCTACGATGCCTTTATTTATTTAGACAAGACCACCGCGCTTCATCCAATTCAAACCCCAACCAAAGACAACGAACCACCAGATCTGTATCCGTCGGGGACATGAAGCCGGTGCCGCCAATTATTCTTTTACTCAGGCATTTCGGTTGGTTCTGTTGCTTTGGGCTGTGGCGGGCGCAGGCACAAGGCCACGGCGGTGCTGAGCTGATCGTGCGAAACAGAAACAGACTGCACCAGTCGCTCAAAGCGGTGGAGCGTCACTTGCGAATCGGGGCTGTGCGGGCGCTGCCGCGTAGCCACGTGCAGGCTACGGCCATCGGTCCACCAGGCTTCCAAAGCTACGGCGGCCGGCCAAGGAGCCGCAGCGGGCCGCAGCCGGGCTGGCTTGTAAGTGGCTAGGGCCTCGGCAACGGGCAGCAAACGCTCCCGTACCATTGCCTCAAGCACCTCAAAATCACCATCAGGATTGTTGTGCAGGTGCGCGCGCATCTGCTCCAGAAAATCGGGAATAGGAGTTGAGGTCATCGTAGGCGACTACGCAAGCCCAAGGGAGCATGTTGCACCTTTAGACTGCTGAAATTTAGCCGTATTCATAAGCGGTTGCAAGCGGGCAACTTAGCGAGGCGCCATGTGTCCTATAGAAGCCACATATCAAGCGTTTATGCTACTGTCCTTACCCGTGAAGACTTACCCGGAATTGGCAACGTTGGTGTTGCGCTTGTTTGTCGGGGGCGTACTGGTTTATGGTACCCAAGACAATGTATTCAATGAACTGCGGATGCTGGAGTTTCGGGACTTTCTGCAGCAGAATGGGTTTCCCTACCCGTTGCTGTGCGCTTACGTTTCGCCTTGGGTACAGTTTGTCAGCGGCCTGCTGCTGCTAGCAGGTTTGGCTACACGCTTGGCAGCTAGTATCGTGATAGTCAATTTTCTGGAGGCCTTGGCGATGGTGCATTGGGGACTGCCTTTTAACCAGAATATTGCGCCATTGGCCATGCTCGTTGGTGGCGTCTACTTTGGGCTTCGCGGAGCAGGTTATTACTCGCTGGATGCTCATTGGCAGAGGAGAAAAGAGCACCGAATGTCAGTCACGGCTTAACTATCCGACCAGGGTATATATAAAACAAGCCCCGACCAGCTGGCCGGGGCTTGCCGCCCGTGAATTAGCCTTCACTCACTACTAGTTCGCGGGTTGGGGAACGTTGACTGCCCGGACAAGGCCAAAGCAGTGAATTAAAAGTTGGTTTGGTTGTGGAAAAAAGGGGGTTGGTCCCGTCGCGGCAGCCTCCAGAAGGGGCCCCCGCGACGGGTGATATACAATAGTCGGGGAATTGCTGCCGGGGCTCAAGGAAGAAATGTTGCCTTCTGTGACTTGATTTATAACCTGATAATTACAGATCGTTATCTGTGTATAGCTGCTTAAGCAGATTTTTCCAGATTGTGTAGGCTATTTTCGCCGTTTTTTGTGACGCAACAGCTCAATAAACATCCTGAATAGAGAGGTGAATTTGCCTGAGATGCCTTCAGTTCATGGTAAATGAAAGTCAACCGCGCATGTTCGAAAAGGCAGTTAATCAGCTGCCAATCGGCAATCGACGGTACGGATGGCAACTAATCCGTGGTGGGACCGTTCTTGCGCCCACTATGGAATACCTTATTGGCTTGGTCGTTTTGGCCGGCATTTTTTGGCTGATTTACCGCTACGCAACGAGTGGCCCGCGCCAACGCGCCCGCCAACTAGCGCAGCCGTTTCCTGAAGCTTGGCGGCCACTTCTCACCGAGCGCGTGGCTTTCTATAATGCCTTGACCGATACCGAAAAGCTGCGTTTTGAGAAGCAGGTACAGCTATTTCTAGCTCAGACGCGCATCACCGGCATCAAAACTACGATTGACGATACCACGCGCCTGCTGGTCGCCTGTTCGGCCGTCATTCCCATTTTTGGGTTCCGCGGCGGCTGGGAGTACGACAACCTAGGCGAGGTACTGGTATTTCCCGATGCCTGGAAGCTTGACCGCGACGAAGACCGGGAAGTGAAGCCATTGGAGGGCACACTGTTGGGCTCGGTGCAGAACTTCCAGACCGACCACTACATGCGCTTGTCCAAAGCGGCGCTGGAGCAAGGCTTCCGCAATGCCATGGACAAACAGAACGTGGGCCTGCACGAATTTGCCCACCTACTTGATGAGGCCGATGGCGAGATTGACGGCGTGCCCATGCTGCTGCTGCCGCCTGCCCTGGTTCCCAAGTGGAAGCAGTTGATGCGCGAAGAAATCGAGCAGATTCGGGCCGGCAAATCCACCATCGGTGACTACGGCGGCACTTCGGCGGCCGAGTTCTTTGCCGTGGTGCTGGAGTATTTCTTTGAAAAACCCGAGCAGTTGGAGACCAATCACCCGCAACTGTACGAACTGCTCACGCGCACCTTCCGTCAAGACCCCGGCATGCGCTTCGCCCGCTTCGATCCGCGCCGGCTGCTGCGAAAAGAGCCCAAGCGCCTGGGTCGGAACGACCCGTGTCCTTGCGGCTCGGGCAAGAAATTCAAGCAGTGCTGCCAGCTGGAGCAAGTAGCAGAATAAACAAAAGGGCAAAAGCAACGGCCAATAGCCAAACCTAGACAGGCATTACGACAAGCTTGCTTACTTTGGTTACGGCAGGGCTTATTTGCTTTGTCACACCCATTCCCACGCGCCAAACCCATATGAACAAACACCTGCTTCCGTTGCTCACGGCTGTACTTTTGGCCGGGTGCGCGCAGAAAACCACCACCGCTACCGCGCCGCCAGCCACCAGTCAGCCGGCTACCCTGCCTGCCGTCCCGATCAACTGGCAGCGCGACGCAGACCAATTCCTGGAAGCCTACTCCGAAAAGTACCGCCAGCTGTACGCTCAGTCGGCGGAAGCGGAGTGGCAGTCCAATACCCGTATTGTGGCCGGCGACACCACCAATGCCGTTGCCACCGCGCGCGCCAACGAAGCGCTAGCCGCCTTCACCGGCAGCATCGAAAACATCAACCGGCTGCGCGAACTGCTGGAGCACAAAAGCGAGCTGACGCCCCTGCAAGTAAAGCAGCTACAAACGGCTCTGTACAACGCCGCCGGCTCGCCGCAGACGGCCCCCGACGTGGTTAAACGCCGCATCAAGGCCGAAACGCAGCAAACCGAGAAGCTGTACGGTTTCGATTATAAGTACAACGGCAAATCAGTAACTACCAACGACCTCGACCGCGTGCTGCGCGACGAAAAGAATCCGCAGCGTCGCCTCGCCGCCTGGCAAGCCTCCAAAGCCGTTGGTCCGACGCTGAAAGAAGGCTTGCTGAACCTGCGCACCCTGCGCAACCAGACCGTGCAAGCCCTCGGCTACCCCGATTACTTCACCTATCAAGCCTCCGATTATGGCATGAGCCGGGAGGAAATGATGGAGCTGGTGCGCCGCATCAACGACGAGCTACGCCCTTTGTACCGCGAGCTGCACACCTACGCCCGCTACGAGTTGGCCAAGAAGTACGGCCAAAAGCAAGTGCCCGATTACCTGCCTGCGCACTGGCTACCCAACCGCTGGGGCCAAGACTGGAGCGCAATGGTGGATGTGAAAGGCCTGAACCTCGACGCTACGCTGGCTAAGAAGGGCGCCGAATGGCAGGTAAAGCAAGCCGAGCGCTTTTACCAGAGCCTGGGCTTCCCGGCGCTGCCCGAAACGTTTTATACCAAGAGCAGCCTGTACCCGCTGCCGAAAGGTGTCAATTACAAGAAAAACAACCACGCCTCGGCCTGGCACATGGACCTGCAGAACGACGTGCGCAGCCTCATGAGCGTGGAGCCAAATACCGAGTGGTACGAGACGACCCACCACGAGCTGGGCCACATCTACTATTACCTCACCTATACCAACCCCGACGTGCCCGTGCTGCTGCGCGGGGGCGCCAACCGTGGCTACCACGAAGCCATGGGCAGCCTTATGGGCCTCGCCGCCACCCAGAAGCCTTTCCTGGCTGGCCTGGGCCTCGTAGATGCCAAAACGCAGACCAACGAAACACAAACGTTGCTGAAAGAGGCACTGAACTACGTGGTGTTCATTCCGTTTGCTTCGGGCGTGATGAGCGAGTGGGAGAACAGCTTCTATGCTGACAACCTCTCCCAAGATCAGCTAAACGCCCGCTGGTGGGAACTGGCCAAGCAGTACCAGGGCATTGTGCCGCCCACGCCGCGCGGCGAGAATTTCCTTGACCCGGCCACCAAAACACATATCAACGACGACCCGGCGCAGTACTACGACTATGCCCTCTCGTACGTCATCCTGTTTCAGCTGCACGACCACATCGCCAAGAACATTCTGAAGCAGGACCCGCACGCCACCAACTATTACGGTAGCCAGGAAGTGGGTAAGTTTCTGCACGACATCATGTACCCCGGTGCCTCAGCCGATTGGCGGACCTTGCTGCGCGAGAAAACCGGCGAAGATCTTTCCGCCCGCGCCATGGTCGACTACTTCCAACCGCTGATGACCTACCTGAAGCAACAGAACAAGGGCCGGAAATACACCATGTAGTCGAAGTCCTTATTGAATAGTTTTAAAGCCCCTTTGCCACGTTGGTAAAGGGGCTTTTTTGATTGGTGTACTGATGCAGCAACGCTCGGTTCAGGCCCTGACTCAACGGCTGGTTTAGCCGTTGAGTCAGGAGCACAAAAGGTAATACTAGCTCGGCAACGCGCTGGGTATTAGTATTAAATGTTTGTTGTGATTTGAAAGGGCTGACTTTGCTGCATAGTTCTTGCGGGCCAGCCGGATGATTTATTTGTTAAATAAATTACGCAACTATCATCTGCCCAACTAAGTTGGCTTTCGTATGTTTACCCGACTTCTAGACACCTAAGCGTATGCTGCACGAAGATGATATTGCCCAGCCGATGGGCCTTACGCTCGAACGATACATCCTGCAAAAACAGAGCGAATTTCCGACGGCTACCGGGGAGTTTTCGCAACTTTTGCGCGACTTGGCTTTATCGGCCAAACTGGTCAACCGCGAGGTAAACCAAGCCAGCCTGCTGGGCATCAATGGGACTTTCCGCAGCCGGTACGCCGCGTCGGCAGAGCACCCCCTGCGTATCGATCAAATGGCGCACCAACACTTTGTGCGGGCCCTCACGCAGGGCGGTGAAGTGTGTGGTATTCTCTCGGCCAATCAGGCCGACATCATCGATACCGGCAACCGCCTAGGCATTTACGTGGTAACCCTGGACCCGCTTGACGGCTCCCCCGACCCGGTTATCAACGTCGGCATCGGGACGCTGTTTAGCATTTACCGGCGCGTGTCGCCCTTAGGCAAGCCGGCCACGGCAGAAGACTTCACCCAAGGAGGGCACAAACTGGTGGCCGCTGGCTATGTACTCTACGGCGCCAGCACCATGCTGGTGTATACCACCGGCCAGGGTGTGGCCGGCTTCACGTTTCAGCCGTTGCTTGGCGAATTCTACTTATCACACCCGCAGGTGTCTATTCCGGAGGAAAGCCGCATTTTTTCCTGCAACGAGGGTAACTGGTTTGAGTATCCCGACCCAGTACGCTCGTTCCTGACGGCCTGCAAGCAGCGCACTTTCCGCAGTCGCTACGTAGGCTCGCTGGTGGCCGATGTGCACCACAATCTGTTTGCCGGTGGCATCTACCTCAGCCCGCCTACCTCGCAATCAGATACCGCACTTAGCCTCGTCATTCACTGCCTGCCATTGGCATTTCTGATGGAGCAAGCCGGCGGCATGGCCTCAGATGGCCATGAACGAGTTATGAACCTGATGCCAACGGAGCTGACCCAGCGCAGCACCTTGTTTGTTGGTTCGCGGCAAATTGTGGAAGAACTGACCAGCTTGGCCGAACAAATCAGCTAACGGTTTGCTGATGCACCGATGCCGTAGCAGCAAGTTGTGGTTGGCCAACCTGCTGCTACGGCATCGACATGATAGTACTAAATATCTGTTCAGACTTCGCCTAAATGGACCTGCAGCCGCTCGCGCAGTAGCGCTATAAGCACGGGGTCCTGGAACTGATATCGATCTGGGATGCGCAGGCAGATAACCTGCTTGTTTTGCATTTCGTCGGCAAACTTTTCGCGCAGCCGCTCGGCGTGGCGTTTTTCCATTACGAATACCACATCAGCCCAGCCCAGATGCCCGGCCGTTACGCGCACCCGGGCACCGGGCTCGGTTCCGGCAGAGCGGGCCGCGTACTGCACATGCTGATCAAACAGTCGCTCAGCCGTGAGGCTGCGCCAGCGGTTTTGGCTGCAGACGAAGAGCAAGTGGCGGTACGAACTGGACTTGGCTGGCTGCATTAAGTCTAGCGCACTTCCGTCACACGTACCTTTTGTCCTTTGATGCGGGCGCCGGCCATGCTTTCCTGTACGGCCTTGCCAGCTTCGCGCGGCACTGTGATGTAGCTGTAGTGGTCGAAAATTTCGATGCGGCCAATCTGCTCGCGCTGAAGGCCTGCCACGTTCACCAAGGAGCCAACCAAGTCGTGCGCGCTTACTTTTTCCTTGCGCCCCGCCGATACGTGCAGGGTCACAGTAGTAGGTTTGGCGACTTTGGCAGCCGGGGGCAGGGCTGGGGCATGCAGGGGCTGCCAGTTAATTTCCTTGGGCAGCGGCCAGCGCTGCACCAGCGCCTGCTCGGCAGGTGTGGCCAGGATGTGGGCCGTACCAGCCGCACCGGCACGGGCCGTGCGGCCGGCGCGGTGCTGGAAAGTGTCGGCCTTTTCGGGCACTTCAAACTGTACCACCGTGTCCAGATCGGTCACGTCGATGCCACGGGCGGCTACGTCGGTGGCCACCAGGGCCAGGGCCGAACCGTTGCGTAGCTTCAGCAACGCTTTGTCGCGTTCGGGCTGAGGCAGCTTGCCGTGCAGCGCTTCGGCTACGATGCCGCGGCTGGTAAGAAAGCGCGCCAGCTCTTCGCAGCGTTGGCGGGTGTTGCAGAATACTAGCGTACGGCCAGTTTCGGGCTTCTGCAGAATGTGAAACAGCGCCGCGGGTTTCTTTTCGGCTTGCCCTACATGGCCCAGCAGCGTCAACGATTCAGGCAAGGATTCACCTGTTTCGCCTGCCTCCACGAAGCGCGGACGGGTGAGGTTTTTGCGCACCAACTCCAATACTTTCTCGGGCATGGTGGCCGAGAACAGCAGCGTTTGGCGGCGACGCGGCAGGCGCTGTACAATATTGGCCAGCGCCTCCTGAAATTTCAGGTCCAGCAGCTTATCCGTCTCGTCAATCACCAGCAACTGCAGCTTATTAGGAATGAGCGTGCGGCGGTCCAGGTGGTCAAACAAGCGGCCGGGCGTGGCCACCACCACGTGGGGTGCTTGCTTCAGGCTCAGGGTTTCTTCCTTAAAGCCGTGCCCGCCGTAGAAGGCGGCTACGCGCAGGCCCGGCAGGTATTTGCCGAGTCGCTTTAGCTCGTCGCGGCCTTGCAGGGCCAGTTCGCGGGCCGGTACCAAAACGAGGGCTTGCACAGCATCAAGCTGCACATCAATATTTTGCAGCAGCGGTAGACCGTAGGCGGCCGTTTTGCCCGAGCCAGTAGGCGCCTGACCAGCAATGTCCTGGCCCGCCAGCACCAGCGGAATTACCTGTTCCTGAATGGCACTAGGAGTGTGGTAGTTTAGCTCAGCCAAAGCACGGAGCAGGTGCTCGGCCAGGCCTAGCGAAGCAAAATCAGGAGTAGAAGTAGCGGGCGAAACAGCAGCGTCGGACATCGGCGAAAAATAAAGCGGGCTACAAAGGTAACAAACCCAGCAGGGCTCAGCAGGATACGCTCCAAACGAGGCTATTCCTACGTCGGTTGCGCGCAGGGAAACTCAGCATCGTGAGACCAATTGTTCTTAGGTGGAGGGATGACGACCAGCAAACAAGCATCAGCTAGAACTGGCTCATCGGCTGCGCATTCTGGAGGTACAGGCATGTTAAGGAGCCTTTTGTTACTCCGCCCGCTCATCTTCAGGTTCGAGCTCATTAACTAGCCGGTACCGCACGCCCGAGGGCTTAGGCCGCAATGCGTGGCCCGCGTACTGGGCGTAAACTTTCGTGAAGCTCGCACCGAAATAGAAGATAATGGCCGAATAGAACACGAACAACAATAGCAGCACTACCGATGACGCCGGGCCGTAAATAGGGCCAAGGTTGCGGGGCTTTAAAAGCAGATGGAGCACTCGTTCACCCAATTCAAATAGCACGCTGGTGAGCAGAGCCCCGCGCCACAAGGCAGGCCAAGGAACAAAAGCGTGACTGAGGTTACGGAAGGCTAGGGCAAACCAGGAGGCCAGAATGAGCAAGGATATTACATAATTAAGACCCTGCAATACCACCAGCAGGAAGCTGCGGTCGAAGTCACCGACCATTTCGCCGAACAGGTGCAGCACCGAGTCGGTAATGAGGGCTGCCATAGCCAGCAGCGCCGTGGCCAGCAGCGCCCCGCCCGAGCGCATCCGTTCGCGGAGCACGCGCCCAAACCGGCCCTGTTGGGGGCGCGGCCGTACCTGCCACAGGTCGTTCAGGGAGTTTTGAATAACGACAAACAGGGTGGTTGCCACGAAGGTCAGAAACACAAAGCCAAAGACCGTGACCAACTGATTGCGTTGAATATTAGTGACATTTGTGACGATTTGCTCCAGCAGATCGGCGCTGGTGGCGCCCAGCAGATCTGCAATTTTTTGGAGCAGCAACACCCGTACCTGCGAGGCCGGGTAAAGCGAACCAATCAGGCTAATAAACAATAGCAAGATGGGTGGGAGGGCAAACGTGGTAAAAAAAGCGGTGGCTGCGCCTAAACGCAACGGGTCATGGGCGGTTAGTTCCCGGGCAGCGCGGCGCAAGAGGGTAAATAAGTCAAGCCAACGGTGGTGCAGCCGGCCAGTAGGGCGTATTTTTGTCATGTAATAGCTAAAGCGCTGCATCCCAACTCGGCTGCGGCGCGAATGTTGCTTGAAACGCGGGCCGGTACTTTGCTGTTACTCTCAACCAACCTTTTGGCCTCCGCGTTGCTCTTATAGGCATGTCATCTACTGTTTCTTCGTCTTCTCCACAACCCGGGTTCTTCCGGCGCCGCGTCGTTGATCCGCTGATGGGACAGCTGCGTCAAGGCCTTTCGCCCACGCAGTTGGCGCTGACAATTGCCTTGGGCACTGCCTTTGGCCTCGTACCCATGCTGGGCGTTACGTCGGTGCTGGGTACCGCGGTGGCCGTGTGGCTGCGCCTGAACGTGGGAGCCATGCTGCTAATCAGCCACCTGCTGAGCCCGGTGCAAATTCTGCTGCTGCTGCCCTTGCTGCGCCACGGCGCCGGCCTGCTGGGTGGTCCCAGCGGCAATCAGATTACTCTGGCCAGAGTGCAATACCTGCTCACCAACGACTGGGCCGCCGCTTTTCAGCTGTTTTGGCGAGCTGAAGTAGGGGCCCTGCTGCTGTGGCTTATCGGTTCGATTCCGGTGGTGTTGGCGCTTTACGCGGGGCTGCTGCCTGTGTTTCGGCGCGTGGCCCGGCGCCAACTTGAGCAACAACAGACGCAGGCATAAGGCAAACCTGCTTAGACTAAGACAACAAAAAGCCCCGCAGCTGTATAGCGCGGGGCTTTTTGTTGTGGTTTCTTCCTCTTTGTATGGCGAGGGCAGAAGCAAACCTTGGCTTTTAAGCCTGCATGCGCTGGTACACCGGCTCTTGCTGGCTGAAGTACTGCGTCAGCGGTTCGTTGGGGTCGGGGCTGAGACGGGCCACGTCGATGGCTTCTTGCTGCGGCAGATGACCTTGAATGACGGGGCCAAGCTCCTGCAGGAAGTCCATGTCTTCGCCATCAACGGCAAAGGCCAGTAGCATCCGGGAGGGCGCTTCATCGCCTTCGATTTGGACGTGGGAGAGGAAGGCTGCCTGAATGTGAGCATGCTGGGCACAGAAACTCTGCAGCGCTGCCACCAGTTCAGTCGGCATTTCGGTCATCGGCACCAGTTGGGCTTGCGGACCGGCTTGCTCGCCTTCCGGCTGCGAGAAAATCTTGCCCGTCAACAAATCCTCAATCTCAGGCGCTACGAGCAGCTTGCCGTATGGCGAGAAAGGATTCAGCACGCACTCGGCTCCCTGCGTCATGCGGAAAAAGCCTTCGCCTGGGACGCGCAGGAAGGACACCTCGCCTTCGGGGGCACCGCTTTCAAAGATGCGCGCTTCGGAGGAGAATACCGGAATACGGCCGTCGTGCAGCAACTGGAGCTGTACCTCGGTGCCTTCGGCCACGGTAACTTCTCCGGCCTCAGCGCCTTCCGGCGTAGCCGTGAGCACCAGCAGTTGGGCTTGCAGTAGCTCGTGGTAGAACGCAAGGCGGTACTGCGGGTCTTGAGCCGCCAAGAACAGCACCTGTTCCAGGTTGTTCTGCGGCTCAAAGGGCGGCAGCTGCGGCATTTCGGGCATCGGTGGAATCTCCGGCATAGCCGCGGGCATGGCCGGACGCATCTGCTCCGGCGACTGCGCCGCGAAAGCAGGGCGCTGGTAGCGAGGGCCACCGGCGGGCTTGGGTGCCTCGGCTGGAGCGGTGCTTTGCGCAGGAGCAGCAGGAGCCGCTGGCTGCGGCGCGGCCGACGGCGGGGTGGTAGTCGGCTCGTCGCCGGGCTTCTTCTTTAGAAAGTCAAATAGACCCATAATTCGGTAAGCGAATGAAGTTGCAAACTAATCAGGTTTGGCCGAAGATTATAGCCCGTCCGGTACTTATCATTGGCCATCGGAGCCGTGGCAAGGCTGCAGCAGCTCGCTCACTTCCCGAATGGTGTACTTTTCGCCTTGGTTGCCCCAAGCCGTCTGCACGTAGTTAAGTAGGTTGGTAATCTGGGAATCGGTGAGGTCTTCGTGGCCAGGCATTACTTGGTCGTAGTGCACCCCGTTGACGACGATGGGACCATTCTGGCCGCGCCGGATCAGGCAGGGGAGCTGCATCCGGTTTTTGGTCAGGTAGTCAGCGCCGGCCAAGGGCGGAATCAGACGGCGCAGACCCTGGCCCTGTTCGCCATGGCAGCTGGCGCAGTGCGTGGCATACAGACGCTGGCCCTCGTTCTGGCGGTCGGTGAAGCACGCCGGCAACACCAGCGCCACGGAGGCGAGCAGCGCGGCAGTGCGCAAGCTAGGCAACAAGGCGGAGCGTGAGAGCATGGCGTGGCGTAGACCTACCCAGGTAAAGTGCAAGATGAATCAAAACCAAGCCGGCGCGGACAGGCACATGAGCACCAAGCGGCCGGCCTGGCCCTTACCAAAGCTACTTGGAAGCGGTGGCCGGCGCCGGGCCGAGTTCAGCCAGCAGAACAGGCAATTCCTTCAGCAGGCGGTCGACTTCTCGGGAATTCACGCCGTCGTACAGGCCGCGGACGTGGCCCTGCGGGTCCACCAGCGTAAACGCGCCGTTGTGCACCACGCCACCGGGGGCCGTGGAGTCGCGTTCTACGGCCGCCATGTACTTGGTTGCCAGAGCGTAAATCGTGTCGCGCGGTGCCGTGGCGAAGTGCCACTGCTTGGCGTTGTTCACGCCGAGGCGCTGGGCGTAGTCGCGTAGCACGGGCACGGTGTCGTGCTCCGGGTCGATGGTGTGCGAGAGAAACGCCACCCGCGGGTCGTCCTTATACTTTTCGTACACGCGCAGCATCTCGCTCTGCATTTTGGGGCAGATGCTCGGGCAAGTGGCAAAAAAGAAATCGGCGATATACACTTTACCGGCAAAGGTGGCCGGGGTGATGGTGGCGCTGTCCTGATTGGTGAGCGTAAAGGTGGGCACCTTGGGATACAGCGTATCGCCGGGGGCCACTACTTCCGGCTCGCCCAGCATGGGCAAACGGGTGGTAGCGGAGTCGGAGGAAGACTGGCAGGCGGAAAGCAGCAGGGCGGCTAGTGCCAAACCCAGTGCCGGGCGGAAATACGAAGTACGGAACATCATCAGTGGGAAGAACCGGTTGGGGTGCCTGCAGGTTGGAGCAGGGCCCGCGCCGAATCGATACTCTGTTGCATCAGAACACCTACCGAGTCAATCTGGTGCTGCTGACGCTCAAAATAAGCCATGGCCTGAGCGTGCTGCACGGAATCAGCGGGCTTGTGGTACTGGCGCATCCACTGCATCATGGCGTTGTCGGCGGCCAATAGGGAGCGGCGGTAGCGGCCAGCAGTAAGCGTGTCAGGGGCCTTGGCAAGCTGTTGGCGTAGGTTATAAATCTCGTCCATGCGGGCCATCAGCTCGTCGTGGCGCGCCATCACCTTTTGCTCGGCCAAGGTCTGTTTCTCTTTGTCGTCTTGAAGCTGCAGGCAGCCTACGGTGAGCAGGCCGAGCAAGGGCAAGGCCCGCAGCCAGCTTTTGGTACTACGTTGGGGGGTATTCACGGGCACAAAGGTAACCTACAGGCCGCAATGATGCAGCCCGTCGCGGTGTCCCTGGCGCGAAGGCACTTAGTTGACCCAATGCTGTTGGCCGTATTGCCACACCCACAGCATTACTTTCCACAAGGCCCAGAACACCAGCCCGAATAGAGCCAATAAACCCACTGCTACGGCCACGAGCAGCCCGGTGCCGCGGCCCTGGTAGCGGCCCTCAGCGTAGTGCCGGCGCAGCAGGCGTACGTTGCGTTCGTTGCTTTTAAAGGCGAAGTCGAAGATGTTACCGATAATGGGAATGCTGCCGATGATGGTATCAACCAGGACGTTCAGGACCATTAGAATGACCACCTTACGCGAGGCGCCGTGCCGCACCATGGTAACGATGAGCGCAGCCGAAACGGCAAAAGCGCCCAAGTCGCCCACCACTGGCAACAAGCCCAGAATGGGGTCGAGGCCGAAGCGCATGTTGGTGCCCGGGACGCGGAACTGGCTGTCCATGAGGTGGGCTATCTGATCGATCCAGCGCAGGCGGGCGTCAGAGGCCGTGGCATCGGTATCGGGGCGCCGGGAGTAGCGGGGGGCCGAGGCGGCGTTGGAGAGAGTGGCCATGGGAAGGAAAATAGCGTGATACATAGTGTACGCAAATCCCTGCCGACGAGCTACTTCATGCCCGGTGCTGGCACCTGGTCATAATGCTTAAAGCAGGATAAATGCCACGGGATCTACGCGGGCTGGCACTTCCGCCTCCTGCAGCAGTTGGCGCAAATCAATTTCGGTGTTGCGGCAGATGGCCGTTATCGGGACGTCGTTGATGCCGTTTTTAAATGGGTTTTCGCTGCTGTTGCCGATGACTTCCATGGTCAGAAACACCCAGCTGATCAGGAGATGAAAAACAATCATCAGCCAGCTATACTCACCTGCCGAGCCGCGGGAATTCGCCGAACAGGCCAAAGGGCATCAGCAGCACAAACAACCACGCAAACACCGGGCTGAAGAACGCGTATTGGCGCGGCAGGGAGAAGCTTTTGATTCGTTCGCAGGCACCCTGTTGGTTGTACATGTCGGTAATGAGCCACCTAAGCCTTTAGCCATGCGACTGCACTGGCAACATAGCGGTATAAAGCAGCGTCCCAATCAATATGCGGCTGCGTCGGTTACGTAACCATTGCTTTCTGATATTAAACCAAACCCCTACCTGTATGAGTACTCTCGAAAGCCGCGCCCTGGGAAGCCAAGGGCTGCGCGTGTCGGCCCTGGGCTTGGGCTGCATGGGTATGTCGGATTTCTACGCCGGCCGCGACGACCAGGAAAGCATCCGTACCCTGCACCGGGCTGTGGAGCTGGGCATCACGTTTTTTGATACGGCCGACATGTACGGCCCCTTCACTAACGAGCAACTGGTGGGCAAGGCTCTGAAGAACCGCCGCGACCAGGTGGTCGTTGCTACCAAATTCGGAATTCAGCGCGACCCCAACGACCCGACTAAGCGCGGCATCAGCGGTCGGCCGGAGTACGTGCACCAGGCCTGCGAGGGCAGCCTGCAGCGCCTCGGCACCGACCACATCGACCTGTACTACCAGCACCGCGTCGATCCGAACACGCCCATCGAGGAAACGGTGGGAGCCATGGCCGAGCTGGTGCAGGCTGGCAAGGTGCGCTACCTGGGCCTGTCCGAGGCATCGGCCGAAACCATTCGGCGGGCGCACGCGGTGCATCCCATCACGGCACTGCAGTCGGAGTACTCGCTCTGGAGCCGCGACCCCGAAGACGAAGTGCTGCGAACCTGCCGCGAGCTGGGCATCGGGTTTGTGCCGTACTCGCCGCTGGGCCGCGGCTTTCTCACCGGGCATATTCAGCGTTTTGAAGACTTGGCCGAAGACGACTATCGCCGCTTTACGCCGCGCTTTCAGGGCGAGAATTTTCAGCAGAACCTCGACCTCGTAGCCCGCATCAACGAGCTAGCCCAGCAGAAAGGCTGCACGCCGGGGCAACTGGCGCTGGCCTGGGTATTGGCTCAGGGCCCGGACATTGTGCCCATTCCCGGTACCAAGCGGGTGAAGTATTTGGAAGAAAACGTGGCCGCCCTGCAAGTGCAGCTCACGCCCGACGACCTGCGGCAAATCGATGAAATAGCGCCCAAAGGCGCGGCGGCCGGCCAGCGCTACCCAGTCGAAATGATGCAAGCCATAAACCGGTAGCGTCCCTCTTACTGCAGTACTGATTCAGCAGCCCTTGTGAAGACTCCGCAAGGGCTGCTATTTTTTCGACGACAGCAGATCAATCCAGCCGTCTTCGCTGACTACCACCGCTAGAGTGGGGTAGCGGGCACTTTCCACGTAACGCAGGGCCGAGTTGTAGCGCGAGCCGCGCGAGGAGTCACCCTTCTCGGTGGCCAACCCATCCAGAATGGCCCCGATGGCGAAGCAGGTGCCGTGCGGGTCGATGAGCACTGCCCCGTCGATGTTGGTAACCAAGCGCAGCACCGAAGGCGTGATAAACCGTGGCGCCACCCGGAAGCTCTGCCGCGTAAGGCGTCGAGCCTCCGCTTGGGCATTTTCGGAAATGACGAGAATGGTACCCGTAGGCTGCCCCGTGGCCTTGATGCTGAGCTCCCATAGGTTATCGACGGCGGCATCCGTGAGGTCGGGCCACAGGCGGCGGATGGTAGTGGCGAAGTACTGCTGATTGATGCGGCCCTGTGGCAGGCGTGGCGTAGCCGACACCACGCGCATCATCAGCTGATCGGCGTGACTGAGCTCCCAGTTGTGGTGCGTGGTGAAGCGCACCATAAAAAGCGGCTCAAACTGCGGATCGGAAGGCTCTACCAAATAACCCAGGCCAAATATATGGGAGGCATCGGTAACCAGGGCCGTGCGACCTTCGCTCATTTCCAGTAGTTTACGGATAGAACGGTGGTCGCGCAGCGGAACGGGCGTTTCCAGCGTGAGCACCGGCACCACGGCCGGGTGGTTGCGGCGGGCCACCAGCATGGTGCCCTTGCCTTCCAGTCCCTCGTGGCGCAAGGCCGCAATGCCGTTGCAGGCATCGTACAAGCCGTGGTTGCCGCCCGAAGGCGCGTGCATAAAGCGGCGGCCGGCAGCACGGAGCAACTCGTTGTAGTCGCGGTCCAGGATGGGGCGGTCTTCCTCCTGATCGAGGTCGGTGCCGCGCATGGCCTTGCTGCAGTCCAGCAGAAACTCCCGGACCACGGAGTACAGCAGGGAAGTAGGCCGCAGGTCGTAGCCCGAGTCGTCAGGCAAGGCGTAGTAGCTCTCAAACGCTTCTTTCGAAAGCAGCAGCACTGCCATGATGAGGTGCCCATTCAGCAGCACCGGCAATGAGCAAAACGCTACCCGGCCCTGCGCGGTGCTCAGCGGCTCTAGTTCCAGCTCCACGGCCCGGCGCATCAGCCCGTACCAGCGCAGCTTTTCAAACCGGTCCTGCTCATCCAGGTGCAAGTGGTACACCAGCTCGCGGGCCCCGTCCAGCTCCAACTGCGAGGCACGCTCTTTTACATTGACGAAGTGCTCCGTGCTGAACAGCTGCGAAGTGGGCTCAATGCGTACCGCACCCGGGTCCGACAGCTCGCGCGCGGCCGCCAGACCCAGCAAGAATACCTCCGGCCGCAGGTTGCGGTCGAGGAGGTTAAAAATGCCTTCGGCAAATAGCTGAGCCGAAACCCGAAACAGACTTTGGTATTCCCACATGAAGCGCACAAAATACACAGCGGCTCCCACGGAAACGGCCGGTAGTTGCCTACGTACGCGAAAATGCAAGAAAGGTCCGGCTTAGGCCTGCAAGAGCGCGAAAATGTTAGTGACCGAAGCAGCAGCGCAAATGAAACCTTTTTAGCGTGGTATGGTTCGGAGAGGAAAGCGGTTAATCTTGCTTCCGGCGCCCACAAAGCGTAACTTAGGCAAGGGATGCTTCTTTCAGTTTTAGCCCTGCCGTGGTATGCTTGTGGATCTGATTTTGGGCGGTTTTTGTGCGCTAATGTGGTTGCCCCTCGTCACGGGATACTGCGCACAGAGTTATAATAGGTCGTTTTGGATGTGGTTTACGCTGGGCTGCATCTTTCCTATTATCTCGTTTTTCGTGCTCTTTGGGCTGATTTACCGCGCCGAGCGCAACCCTGGCAACCGCCTGCTGGAAGAAGCGCGCCGCATTCTGGAAGAGGCCGAGGCGCACGAAGGAGTGCCCGGCGACAGGTGGTGAAAAATCACCAACAATAAGGACCGTAGCAGGAGCTAACAGATAAAAGCGGGTAGTTTAAGCTTCATGGTTAGCCTAACTATGCCTGTTGCGTTAATCCAATACTTTATCTGGTAAGCCAGGCCTGGATACCCCGGGCTGCCCAAGCCCCCGTGCTAAAGCAGCCTTGCAGCAGGTAACCGCCCGTAGGCGCTTCCCAGTCCAGCATCTCACCTGCCACAAAAGTGCCCGGCCGCTGCTGCAGCATCAGATGCTCATCTACCGCTTCGAAAGGCACTCCGCCCGCAGTGCTTATGGCCTCATCGAGCGGGCGAAAGCCAATAATGGGTAGCGGTAACGCGTGCAACAGTGCGGCCAGCTCCGCCGGGGCGTTGAGCGAAGCCGTGGGGGCTACTTCGCGTAGCAAGGTGGGCACGGGTGGCCCTAGTCGCAGTGCTTGCCGGAGTACGTCGGGTAGGGAGCGGCCGCGGCGGGCCTGGCGCAGCCGGGCTTCTGTATCAGAGGCCCCTACACTGGGCTTGAGATTCAGGTATAGCGTGGCCGATTCCGCGCTTTGCACCTGCTGCCGGATGGCAGGGGTGAGGGCGTACACGGGCGTACCCTCAACCCCGTATTCAGTAAGCATTATCTCACCCGCAGCTTCGGTCGTGCCGCAGCGCAGGCTTATGTTTTTAAGCGGAACCCGGCCCACTTTCTCTCGAAAAAAAGTCGACCACGGCACTTCAGCCCCGCAGTTGCTGGGTGCGAAGGGCACGCTGGTAATGCCCAGTTCCTGCGTGAGTGTCTCGGCCCAGCGGCCATCGGAGCCGGTTTTGGCCCAACTGGCACCCCCAAGGGCCAACAGCGTAGCTCGGGGTTGAATCGAGAATTCTTCGCCATTGCGCTCATCGCGCAAGCGCAGGCCAGTGGGGCCTTCAAAGCCCAGCCAGCGGTGGCGGGTGTGTACCTGCACGCCCAGATCAGCAAGGCGCTGCAGCCAGGCACGCAGCAAATGGGCGGGCTTATGCTCGTCGGTAGGAAATACGCGGCCGCTGCTGCCCACATAGGTGCTGATGCCCAGTTCGGCAGCCCATTGGCGCAGCGCATCGGGCCCGAAGTGTGTGAGGTACGATTCGAAATGCATAGCCCTCGCCCCGTAGCGCGGCCCGAATGCAGTGACAGGCTCCCCGTTGGTAAGGTTGAAGCCGCCATGGCCCGCCACCAGAAACTTACGGCCCGGCGTGGCTTGAGCTTCGTACACGGCCACGCCGGGCACTCCGGCCTCGGCCAAGCGCTGGGCCGCCAGCAAGCCGGCAGGGCCGCCGCCAACGATGGCCACAGTAGGATTCTGCATTGACAAAGCGGGTTAAAAGAGCCACAGGCCCAACATATAGCAAGCAAAAATAGGCGTTTGACGCGCTGCATCTGGCCGCTTTTGGGCTGAGTTACGTAAGTTGGCCGCATGGGACCGTACTCCATCCTGATCTACCTCAGCGTTGCTATCATCCTTTCGTACCTGTTTGACATTGCTGCCCGGGCTACCAAAATTCCGTCGGTGCTTATGCTCTTGCTCACGGGTATTGCTCTAAAACAAGCGGTGGATTATACCGAAACCGCCATCATACTGCCGCGCGTCACCTTACAGCTGTTGGGCATCGTGGGGCTGATCATGATTGTGCTGGAAGAGTCGCTGAACCTAAAAATCAGTCCGGAGAAGGGGCCACTGGTTCGGCGGTCTTTCACTGCGGCCATTGTTATGCTGCTGGTTCAAGCTTTCGCCATTGCGTACCTGTTGCAGTGGTATTTGGGCGCACCGTTTCAGAGTTGTCTGCTCAATGCTATTCCGCTGGCCGTTATCAGTAGCGCCGTGGCTATTCCGAGCGTGGCCAACCTGGGTGGGGAGAAGCAGGAGTTCATCGTGTACGAAAGCACGTTTTCCGATATTCTGGGCATTATGTTCTTCAATTTCGTGGCCCAGGACAACTTCGCGCAGGGTATTTCAGCCGTCACCTTCGCCCGCGACCTGCTGGCCATCCTGGTCGTGTCGGTGTTGAGCACCATTGTGCTGGCGTTTTTGCTTGACCGTATCCGGCTGCACGTCAAATTTTTCTTGATTCTGGCCTTCCTGATTCTGATTTATAGTCTGGCCAAGAAGCTGCACCTGTCGTCGCTGCTGGTGGTACTGGTATTCGGCCTGACAATCCGTAACGCCGACCTGTTTCTGCGGGGGCCGGTACGCCGTTGGCTGAATCTGGAGCGCATGCAGGAGGAACTGCACCAACTCAAGAGTATCACGGCCGAGTCGGCATTCCTCATTCGCACGTTCTTCTTCCTGCTGTTTGGCTTCTCCATCACCCTCAGCAACGTGCTCAGCGGCAGCCTAATGATGCAAGGCGCGCTCATCGTGGCCGTCCTTACCCTTATCCGCTACATATACCTGCGCTACATTGCCCGAACCAGCCTCGTGCCCGAAGTATTCATCGCGCCTAAAGGCTTGATTACCATCTTGCTGTTTTACAGCATCCCGCAAAAGCACCTCATTGGGCAGGTCAGCGAAAACATCCTGTTCGTGGTAATCCTACTGACGGGCATTCTGATGCTCATCGGGTTGCAGCTGCCTTCCAAAGAGCCAGCCGCAATCGGTGAGTACTAACAAGACGTGAGAGAATTCAGCACGGGATAAACTCAGCCAGGAGAGCAACTCCAAGGTAGCCCATGCACCTGCCAGTCCCTTATTCGCTTTCCTTGATAAGCTGCCGTCGGTAACCCGCCAGGATGGCCGACTTCAGCAGGAAACCTACGTAGCGCCCGTTTTTCAGCACCGGCAGCGCCCACACATTCAGCTGCTCCATACAGCGCAGCGTGTCGAGCAGCGTGTCGTCGACGTTGACGGTGGCGGGCGGCTCGGTCATCAGGTCGCTGACGCGGGTGGTGGTGTAGTGCTCCTCGTCGAAAAGGGCGTCGCGCACCTGGTCCAGGGAAATGATGCCCACCAGGGCGCCATCTTCGTCTACCACGGGAAACAGGTTGCGCGTGGCGTGGCGGAAGATGTCGACCAGCTCACCCAGCGTGGCATTGGGCTGCACGGGCTCGAAATCCGTCTCAACCAGGCGGGCCAGATCCAGCTGCGCCAGCAGGCCCCGGTCGCGGTCTTGGTGCACGTACACGCCGCGCTGCACCAGCTTGCGGGTGTATACCGAGTAGGGTTCGAAGTAGCGAGTGATGAGGTAAGAAAAGCTCGTCACGAACATCAGCGGCACAAACAGGGCGTAGCCGCCGGTAATTTCGGCGATAAGGAAGATGGCCGTGAGCGGCGCGTGCACCACGCCGGCCAGCGTACCGGCCATGCCCAGCACCACAAAGTGAACCTCGGGCACCACAAACAAGCCGCTGAGGTTGATTAGGCGGCCCAGGCAGAAGCCCAGCAAGGCACCCGAAAAGAGCGAAGAGCCAAACATGCCGCCGTTGCCGCCCGCTCCGATGGTAATGCAAGTAGCAAATACCTTCAGCAGCATGGAGCTGACGGCCACCATGAGCAGAATCCACACGTTCTCGTCGCGGTAGACGGAAAAGATACTGGCGTCGAGCAGGCGTTGCGGCTCGCCGCTGAGCAAATGCTGCACGATGTTGTAGCCCTCGCCGTAGAGCGGGGGGAACAAGAACACCAGCATGCCCAGCGCCATGCCGCCCACTCCCACTTTGCGGAAGGTGCCGCGCCGCCGCTCAAACCACTTTTCGGCGGCAAAGTAGATGCGAATCATGTACACCGACAGCAGGGCAGTGCCCAGCCCCAGTACGAGGTAAAACGGAATGGTATCGAGCGACCAGCTGGTGGTGATAAGCACGAATGGTTGACCCGAGAACAGCAGTTTGGATACCACCGTAGCCGTGGCTGAGGAAATCAGCAAGGGAATGAAAAACGGTGCCGACAGCTCGCTCAGCACCACTTCCACCGCAAATAGTACCCCCGCAATGGGCGAGTTGAAGATGGCCGCCACGCCCGCCGCGGCGCCGCACCCCACCAGCAGGCGCCGCTCGCGACGACTTACGCGCAGGATGCGGGCCAGATTAGAGCCCAAGGCCGAGCCCGTTACTGAAATAGGAGCTTCCAGACCCGCCGAGCCGCCAAAGGTGACCGTAAGCAGCGAGCTGACCCACTGCGAGTACATTTTGGAGCGCGGCACCACGCTGCCTTGCCGGGCCACCGAGTAAATGATGGGCCCGATGCCGCGGCCGAGGTTGCCGCGCAGCATGTAGCGCGTAAACAGCACCGTGAGGCCAATGCCGATGATGGGGTAGAGAAATAGCGCAAACACGCGGTTTTGCTCCGGTACCCAACCATAAAGCAGCCGCTGGCCGTAGTGCACACCGTTTTTGAGCAGTACGGCCGCCAAGCCGGCTAAGGCACCTACCAGCACGCTTACCAGAATCAAGTACACCCGGTCGCTCATGTGACGCAAGCGCCAGAGCAGCAGGGGACTTAAGATGCGGTGAACGACGTTTTTTGGCATGCAGTAAGCGCGGCTCCACGGCCGGTGCTGCATTGCCGCAAACATCCGGCCGTTTTGACTACCCGCATGATACGGATAAATAGCAATGATTGAATGAAGATCCGCTGGAATGATTGATTGGGAAAGGCTGGATGGCTTCTCCTAATGCAGGCACCTACGCTTCAAGCAAAGAAATTTATTGCACGGCCGCCGGTTGCGGATACCCTTCGCGGATCAGCAGTTGCCGAATATCCTGCATCAGGTCGCCTTTCAGTTCTTGGGTACCGCGGCGATATTCCTCCGAAAGCGTCCAGAAGTACACGTGCAGGGTCGCCACCTGGCCATCGGTTTTCTCGAGGATGATATAGGGCGTGTGCGGCTCTTCGTTGTTGACCTCTCGGTAGTTGCACACAAAATCCAGGATTTTTTGCTGCACCTGTTTGGGGCCGCCGTCCTGCTCGATGTTGATGGCAACCTGAAAATCCTGCCGAATGTGACCGTCGCGGGTGTAGTTGGTCAGCGGCTCCCGCAGCACCATCGCATTGGGCAGAAAGATATGCTTGCCGTCAAAGGTTTTGATGAGCGTGGTGCGCAGGTTTAAGGCTTCCACCCGGCCCATTAGCGCTTGGCTGTCGCGAATCTGGATGGTGTCGTGAATGCGGAAGGGGCGGTTGAAAGCCAGCACCACGCCGGCCAAAAAGTTCTCGGCTATGTCTTTCAGCGCAAAGCCGACTACGAAAGCCGTGAGGCCGGCACCGGCAACCATACCGCCTACCAGACCCGTCATGCCCAGCACTTGGAGCACTACAGTCAGGCCCAGCAGCAGCAGTGCCCACTTAATCAAGCGGGTAAGAAAATCCGCCAGCAGCGGGTCGTGGGAGCGGGCATGTAGGCGCCCGCCTACTAAGGCGCTGATGCGGTTGGAGAGAAAAATGGCAATGACCAGCAGTACAATAGCCAAGGCCAGATTGGGCAGCAGCTCGAGCAGATGTTCCCAGTAGTGAACAAAAGACTGCCGAATGTTGTGAAGCAGCATCGAAAAGGTGGAAGGCGAAAACTAAATAACCCGCCGCGCGGCGGCGCGGCGGTCAATAGGGAGGTATTACGGTACAGCAGCAGGTGAGGGTTTGCTGGGCCGTCAGGGGCGGTTCAGCCAACGGGCAAACGCCCAGGTGCCCGCAGCGTAAGCTACTACGTCAAGCCAGTCGGCCCTGTAGCGGTCCGACCAGTAGGGCAGCCACCCCTCAAACAAGAGCGAGACATACAGCCAAGCGCCTATCAGCCAGGTAAGTGGAAATACAAAAGTGACGGGGTAACCCAGGCGGCGCTGCGCCCAAAGAGCCAAGGAGAGCACCACCGGCATGCAAAGTATATCGGCCAGATAAGCCGAAAGGAGCGGTGGCACCGAGTGCGGAGCTAGCAGCTGCCAACACTTGAGGGCGGCATAAAGCAGCGCCGCTGCCAAAAAGAGCGGCCGCCGCAGCTCTGGCCCCAGTAAGGAGCGCAGCGCTAGCCGGCGGCCACTGCTATCAGCCATAGGATAAAAGAGAGAATGGCAGCAAACGCAATCTGCCCCCCGCGGATCAGGTACTTGATCATGCGCAGCGGCCAGGGCTCATCAGGTTTGATGTTGATTAGCACCGTCTTGTGCAGCTCCCACTTCCAAGCCTTCTTTAGCGCCTCTTCCTTGGCCGTGGCTTGCGGGTCGAGCAACTCACCGCAATGCTCGCACCGGTCGTCGGACTGCTGGTGGTGCCCCGACCACTGGCCGCAGTTGGGGCAACGCTTCTGGCCCGTGAAAGTGGGTTGTTCGGATGCTTCGTTCACCCTAAAAGGTACGCGAGGCTGGCCGAGGGGTTACTCGGCGATGTCCTCGTTCCAGAGCGTGGGCTCGGCTTCGATGAATTCTTCCATCATCTGGACGCACTCGGGCAGGTCCAGATCAACGACCTCCACGCCATGGCTTTCCATGAATTCGCGGGCCCCGTCGAAGGTGCGCGACTCGCCCACAATCACCTTCGGAATTTTAAACTGCACGATGGTGCCAGCGCACATGTAGCAGGGCATCAGGGTGCTGTAGATAACGGTGTCGCGGTAGGTGGTCTGGCGGCCGGCATTGGTGAGGCAGTCCATCTCGCCGTGCTTGATGGCGGAACCTTCCTGCACGCGCTTGTTGTGGCCTTGGGCTACGATCTGGCCGTTGCGCACGAGCACCGAGCCGATGGGAATGCCACCCTCCGAACGCCCCAAACGGGCTTCGGCTATGGCAGCTTGCATGAATTCGTCCATGGAGTTGTCAGGAGAAATAATGAATCACAAAGGTAGCGGCTAAGCCGCCCCTTGCGCCCAACGCAGCGCTTCTTCCCGTTGCTCGGGCATGAAATGCCGCACCTGAGCGGGCGTCACGGAGGAGGCGAAGCCGACGGCCGACTTCACCAAGGCGTTGTCGGAACTGACCACGGCCACGCGGTTGAAGTCTTTGTAATGCTTGATATCCTGCTTGATATCTTCGTACAGGGCCCGCAGCGAAATAGAGTCGAAGCTGCGAATTTCTACCACGGCGTTGACTTTGCCCACACGAGCTATTTTCTGCTCCAGCACCGGTACCGCTTGGTCGTAGTCGGCTTTGGTGATGGCACCATCAACGATGAGCGTCAGCAGGTTCAGGTCGGGATGATCAACGGCTCGGAACATGGCATGGAGCAGCAGAGGGAAATGCGCGCCTCCGCGTGTCATTACTACGCCGTTGAAGGGGGAGAGTTCAACCTTCGACGAGCAGCATAGAGTAAGGCCCCGGTTCGTAGTAGATGGGGTAAGGGTTATGCCGGTGTTTGTGAATACTGCCGGAACAAGAGTAGAAGGGGAGTCAAAAAAGTGCTGGTAAAGACAGCTATCAGTAATAAATCTTGGTGTTCGGAGCTCTGAAAACCCAGCATGATTTCGGCCCCAATAATTAGTATGAGCAAGGCTAATTGAACACCGACAGTGATGAGGGCTTGTCGCCATGCACGAGGGATAAGTGGGTAAATCCGTTGTGCTGGCCGAGTAGTGATATGGTAAATGAGGGTGAAAAAGCAGATAAACAACACATCCAGTAATAGCGCTGCCAACGGGACAAAAAAGCCAACGAACACGCTAGCTCTTGTGCTTTAACGTGCGCAAATACCACGGTAGGCGCACCACTGGCACACGTTCAAGTCGTCGGTTTTGCGGATGGGCTCCTGCGGGTCCAGCATGCGGTCGACGAGGCGGGTAAGGACTTCCTGACTGGATTCTTCAAACAGCAGGCCTTCGGCCGTCATAAACGACAGATCAGCGGCGAGCGGGGAAGGGTCGGGGCTGCGCAGGGGCACAATGGCGGCTTCCGATGCGGGAAAGCCTAGCTGGGCCAGCATGAGACGGTACAGCCACAGCTGCCGGACTTTATCGGCCCCGCCACCGGCTTCCGTTACCATGCGTTCCAGGGCCTCGGCCGGGGTGCGCTTGCTGCGGCTGCCGCCCATCAGGTTCAGCGAGGCGCCGTGCACCGAGCCGGTTTTGTAGTCGATGATGCGACGCCGGCCATCGGGCAGCTCATCGATGCGGTCGGCGAAGCCGATGAGGCGCACGGCTACCCGGTCGCCAGCCTTGGTTTCCACGAATACGGTGCCGAAGAGTTGCTCTTCCAGTCCCACCACGCGCAGCGGGCCATCGGCTTCGATCTGCTTAATCAGCGAATCCAGATAGCGGTCCACTAAGTGGCGGCCCACGCCGCGCAGCACGTGGTTAAGGCCTTCGTCGGGCAGCTGCTGGCGCGGCGAGTCGGTTTCTTCGCCGTCTTCGAGGGCCAGGCCGCGCTCCAGCAGCTCGGCTACCTGCGGTTTCCAACTGGCTACGTCATCAGCCGTAATGGCGCGCTGCCCGGCCACAAAAGGCTTCATCAGCTGCTCCAGCACGTAGTGCACAGCCGTACCAAACACGTCGGCGCCCAGCTCTTCGGCCACGCCTTCCTGCTCCTGAAACTTGGCTACGCGGGAAAAGTAAAACTGCAGCGAGCAGTTCAAAAACTGGTTCAGGCCTGAGGCCGACAAGCCGCGCTCCAGCAATCCGCGGATGGCCCCGAGCATTTCGAAATCCTTTTCCAGTACCAGGTCGCCTTCGTACTTCTGATTGGTGGTTGGCTTTTGGCTTCTAGTTGTTGGCTGTGCACCCAAATTAGCTTGGCCCGATGGCGCAGTGGCAGAGCCGCGCGCTACTTCGCCGCCAGCCTCCGTGCCATCGGGCATGGCCGTGGCAGAAGCCGTAAGGTCAAGCACCTGCAAATTGAGGTTTTGCACGGCCAAGTCATTCTCAATCTGCAGCAAAAAGCGGCTTCGTTCGCCGGCCTGCACGCCCTCCGAGCCGGGCAGAATGTGCACTAGATCTACGCGTCGGGCTCGTTGTAGCAGGCGCCAAAACTGGTGGCTGGTAGCGGCTTCGTGCTCGGCATAAGTGGGCATGCCGTACTTGGTGAGCACGTCGTAGGGGAAAAGCGAGTTGTTGCGCTTGGGCGCGGGCAGGATGTTCTCATTGCAGCTCAGGATGATGATGTGGTCAAAATCCAGGGCGCGGGTTTCGAGCAGGCCCATCACCTGCACCTGCGCAATCGGCTCGCCGGAAAAGGGCAGGCGGGTGCGGCCCATCTGCTCGTAGAGAAAGCGGCGGAACGAACGCACCGAGGGCCGCTGCTCGCGGCAGTCAAAGGCCGAATCGAGCTGACGCACCAAGGTGTAAAACAGATACAGGTACTCCGCCTCAATGGCCGTGTGTTCCTGCCGGTACACGTCGCGTAGCAACTCAATGACCTCGTAACAAGCCTTGATGACGTCGTCGCAGTTGCGCCAGGGACGAAACAGGGCTTCTACCAGGGGGTGATGGCGGCCTAGCTCGCGCAGCTCCTGCTCGGAAAGCAGTACGGCGTTGCGCTTGATGATCTGGCGGCAGATATCGTCGAGCACGCCGTGGTACTTCTCCTGTTCGGGCTGCTGATCAAGCCAGTTTTCGTAGCGGCGCAGGAAAGGGTGCGCCAGCAGCTTGCTTACGGTGAGGTGGTGGTAACGACGCACGCCGTAGTCGGGCCCGGTTTCGCCCTCTCGCACGCCTGTCAGGTGCACCTCAAAAAGCAGGTCGATGAGGTTGAACAGCGGGGTGCTGCGGAAGCTCAGGCCCATGGTTACGTTGAACTGCGGCACCTGCTCCGGCGGCAGGCCGTGCAGCACGGGCAGCAGCAGGGTTTCGTCGGGCAGCACCACGGCCACGGAGGCATTGGGGGCAGTTTGCAGGCCTTCCACCACCAGTTGCCCAGCCACTTTGCCTTGCATGGAGTTATTGGCCACCCCAATCATCCGAATCTGGCGCGGCAAGGTACGCAGCAGGTCTTCGGAGCCGGTTTCGGCAAAGCCAAAGGAAGTGGGCGCCAGATCCAGGTAATCGGCAATGCGGCGGAAGGGCAGGCCAGCGCGGTTTGGCGACTCGCCATCGAGGTAAAAGCGGTCGGTATCGAAGCGAACTTCGGCCTTGGCTTGCTTCAGTAGCAGGCGCAGCAGGTATTGCTCGGCGCGGGACAGGGTGCCCAGGCCCAGGAAGATGTGCTGCGGTACCTTGGTGGGGTCGTCCTCCAAACGTTTCTGCATGGCATCCACAGCGAGGCGGTAAGCCAGGCCGGGGTAGGCGAGGCCCTGGTCCTTGAGCCGACGGCGCAGGCGGCGGTACACTTTCTCGAGGTCGTCCCAGAAACGGAACCAAGCAGCCGTGGCCGAAGCCGGCGCGGGCGAATCGGACAGGTCCCAGCGTTCCAGGGCCTTGGCTTCGGAAAGGTATTCAAACAGACCAGTCGGGTCAGCCAGGTTCTGATCAAGCGCCGAAAAGTCGTCCAGCAAGAGCCTCGACCAGCCTGTGAACAAGTCAAAGTCCAGTTTGGGGTCGATTTCGCGTAGGATGTCGAACAGCAAGAGCTGCAGCGCAATAGGTTCTTCTACCTGCACGCTGGCAAGATCTACCATGTAATCCTCCATGGAAGCCACGCGCGGACTCCACACGGCCTCGCCCACGGGCGCGGCCAAGGCCAATTCGTTCTTCAGGTACACCACCGCGCGGCGCGTGGGCACCACTACCACGAGGTCGGACAGCTCGGCGCCGCTGAAGCGGCGCAGCAGGTCTTGGGCGGCTTGGCGCAGGAAGGGTTGCAGGGCAACAGAGTCGTCGGTGGTGGCGAAGGGAAGCGGAGCGGCGGAAGCTTGGAGTGACATCAAGGGTAAAGATACGAGCGGCTACAGCCACTCTTATCTTTACCTGGCTTTGTTATCTATTTCGTTTTTTGTTGACACTAGTGTCATGCTTCGAGTTGAAAAGACCCTGGTGCCACTAGCTTCTGTGTTTCCCGAATCCGAAAAGCGTAAGCAGGATTGGTTGGAAAGATGGGGCCTCTGGGTAGGCTTGTTTCTGCTAAATCTGTTCGTTCCTGTTCTCGGCTTATTCTTGTTTCTGGTGGTTGCAGCAGGGGTGCTGCTTTTGGCCGTAGTGGGTTTATTTTTACTGTGCCTATTGGCCGCGTTTGTTTATAGATGGCTACGTGGGTTTGGGAGCAGTTCTACAAATACTCGTACAGCCGATACAAAGCCAATTCAAACTATTCAGGTGTTTGATTCGCCCCAGGTTCTGGTATGCTTAACAGAGGTAAGGGAAGAGGCTTCGCAAGAACAAGAGCACCTGATCGACCTCTGGCTGAAAAACGTACTTGACGACGACGCCGAATTATTTACGCTTTCTACTTCCCCCCAACTGGCTGGATTGCATGGCCAATTAACCACAGGCTTCTACCAGAGTTGGGATAATGGCGTCCTGTTGCAGCTTGTAAAAGGCAGCCACAATTTGGAGGGTTTGCTCAGCAGTAGCTCTTGGCTGATCTACCTCGATGGCGAAACGCTGAATTGGCGGGAAGTGGAGGAAATCGGTGATTTCATGCTCTACAAGTCGGAACTAGATGCAGCTTCGCTCATCGGCTACAACCGTATTTCTGCCACTCAGCTACGGCTTCGGCTTGTAGAGGAGTAGAAGTGGATAGACCGCAGTATTTGCCAGTACCAGGAATGAGCAAGCGCCTGATTCGCATCATCCTAGACCCAGCCGCTATGGAAGCGGCCATAGCAGTTCCAGAGGCAATGGCAGTTTGGGTCATCGGTAGTGAAGCCAATCGTCCGCTGGTGCGTCGCTTGTGGCAAGAGCAGCCCGGACTAAACCTGACGGTAGTGGCTCATTGTTCCCATTATTCGCAAGATGATTTGCTAGTTCGCCTGCTGGAATTGGTAGACGAACATCATGGGGAAGGATCTGCCGGACCTGTTTACCAGCAAGTGGTGGTAATTGGTTGCCGGCCGTCTTCCGCTTTGCCTGACTTGCTGGCGGATTATGGATTGAGGCTTGTTCAAAGCTCTGTCGATGGGTTTTGGGCTGAACGCTAATCGACAGCCTCCACGGTATAAAACCGCACTTCCCCGCCGTAAAACTCCGCTAGGTGCTGAAACTGCAGCCCACACTTTTCCAGCACGTGCTGCGAGGCGTAATTCTTCGGATTGGTCACGCCCACGATCTGCTGCAGTCCGAGTTCATCAAAACCGTAGCGTAGCAGCGCCCGCGTCATTTCGGTAGCGTAGCCGCGGCCCCAAAACTCCGGAAAGAAGCGGTAGCCGACTTCAATATGCCCCGAAGCATCCAAGTGCTTGAGCAGGTGAATGCCCACGAAAGCTCCAGTACTTTTCTCGATGACGGCCCAGCGCCCTAAACCCGGAAACCTTTCGTAATCGGCGATAAGCTCCTGCAGGTACTGCCGGGTGCCCTCGTAGGTGCGCGGCGGAATGATGTAGCGCATCACCTCGGGGTCGGAATCGAGGCGGTATACGGTATCGAGGTCGTCGAGCATTAGGGGGCGTAGACGGAGTCGTTCGGTTTCGGGCAGTGAAGGAGCCATGCGCGCTAAAGATTGTAGATGTCGGCCCACACTTCAAACAGCCATACCTCGGTGCCGCTGGGCAGCTCGGCTACGGCGTCGGAATCGAGCAGCAGCACGTAGTCGGCCGAGGCATCAGCTTCCGGATTATCGGCGGGGCGCTGTAACTCCTCCACGGTAGCAGGCACGGTCAACGTGGCGCCGTCCCGAAAGTGCAGCTCCACTTCCAGGTTGGCGTGAATAGGCAAACGGCGCAGCCCCGCCTCGTGCTTTGCAGATAAAGCCAGCGTGCCCAAGCCGGGCAGCCGCAGGCTTTTTTCCACAATCATCAGCAGTTGATGCGGCATAAGAAGCTATTGGGCTTGTGAGGCCAAGGCGGGGTTGTCGAGGGTATAAAAGCGCTGCTCAGCTCCGTAGTAATGAGCCATGCCTTGAAACTTAAGACCACACTTCTCCAGCACGTGCTGGGAGCCCACGTTGGTAGAAGAAGTAATGCCCACAATCTGCGGTAATTTGAGTTGTTCGAAGCCGTACCGGATCAGCGCCCGGCTCATTTCCGTGGCGTAGCCGCAGCCCCAGTAAGCCGGTAGCAGCCGGTAGCCGACTTCAATCTGCTCGGTGTTGTCCAGGGGCTTGAGCAGGTGCACGCCTACGATGTCGCCGGTGGCCTTCTCGACGGTAAACCAGCGGCCCATGCCGGGCCAACGGGCATAGTCGGCGGCCATGTTGTCGAGGTACTGGCGCACTGCTTCCGGGCTCTTGGGCGGGCCCATGTGCTCCATGATCTGCGGGTCGCTGTTCAGCAGGTAGTAGATGTCAAAATCAGCCGGGGTGATGGGTCGGAGACTGAGACGTGCGGTTTCGGGTAATGTTGCCATCGGCTTAAAACTACGCGATTCGCGGCCGTTTCGCCAATTCAGCCACATAACCTGCCGCGCTGCCGCGCGTACGCCAATGCATTGTATTGTTCACCAAATCCTGCCATATGGACCCGCATCAGCTTAGTCAGGAACTCCGCACTGTCAAGACGCCCGACCTCACCCGCCGCCGCTGGATCATCGGCCTTTCGCTACTCGGCGTGGCCTTGGGAAAGATCGTGACGCTCTACCAGACCGGCATCATTAAGCACCTGCCCGATCCGCCCCTGGATGTGTTCGATTCTGACAAAGTAGATGCCTCCAACTACGCCTACAAGCGCCTTGATACACCCGACGCGGCCGGCATGATCATCACTTACGGCATCACCACGGCCCTGGCTTCGGCCGGTGGCAAAAGCCGCGCCCTCACCAAGCCCTGGATTCCGCTGGCCATGGGCGTCAAAATCTTCTCCGATGTGCTTACCAACATGAAACTGGCGCAGGAAGAGTGGGCCGAAAACAAAAAGCTGTGCTTCTACTGCCAGCTCGCCAACGTAGCTTCGCTGGCCTCCCTGGCGCTGGCCGTGCCCGAAGTGATTCACACCGTGAACCACCTGCGCAAGGGCACCGGTCCCAACAGCGTAGCGCAGGTATAACGGCCGAGCTTCCAGGTTTTCTTCGCAAGTTGCAGCCCCGGCGCTGCCTGAGGTTCAGGCGGGTCGGGGCTTTTTTTATGCACAGTTATATTTATGGATTGATGGCGGTGGGCCTGCTGGTTTGCGAATCGAGGAAGGCCGCAACCGTGCAGGCGCCATCGTTGGTGTAGGCGGATACCAGCATAGTCGCCCCGCCGGCGGTAGTTGCGTCGCCCCGGCAACCGTTTCAGCCCTTGATTAGCCCTGCCTGATACTATCGGCGGGGCGCGGTTCCGGCCGGTGCAGCTGGATGAGGCGGGTTATCAGCTCTACACTAGCGCCCGCCCCGACCGCAGCCGGCCCTTGCAGCTCAGCACGCGGTACCGGGTCACGAATGTGGATTCCACGGGCGCCGACATACGCGAAACCCGCCTCGACACGCTGCGGAGCTTCAACGTGGTGTACCAGTTTCACCTGCGCGACGCGGCCGGCCAAACTGTATTCAATCAGACGCTGCGCAAAAGCCGGATTGATTTGATTCGGATACGCTCATTCACGTTTTTTTAGCTCGCAGAGTAGATCTGTCTGTCCCTATCAGCGAAAAACTTGACCTACTCGAATTACTCCACATCTTGTAGCACCAGCACCGCCTGACGTCCAGGTGCGCCGGGGCTTGCTTATGCGCAGCGCGAGACGGGAGGTTTCAGGCAGTTGGGGCAGCATGGCAACGGACAACAGGAAGTAAAGCTGCTCCATAGGCGCGCATTGCCCCCCGAAATACTGAGGGGCTTACCTATCTTGTGCGCCTGCCGCCGGCTCCGCGTCCGGAGAGATAAGAATATGCACAAATACATCAGCGGACTGCTGCTTACCGCCGTCGTAGCACTATCCGCCTGCGAGTCGCGCCCCGCTTTGTCTGCCGAAACGGGGCAGGCGACCCCATCGGATTCGGTGGCAAAACTGGTAACGGTACTGCCCCCGGTTCAGTCCAGCCGGGACACTACCGATTACAGCCATGGCGGCTTCATGGTAATGGGCGCCGGCCCGGAGCAGCTGGATACCCTGCTGCGCATAGACGGACAGCCGTACCGCCTGCTCGTAACGGCCCAAACCGACAGCAGTACGCCGCTCCAGCACGTTCAGAAGCCCGTGCCCGGCGAAGTACGGCAGCTGGTTGATACCATCAGCGGCGTCGATGCGGTGTACACCTACGAGCTGGTTGATGCCCGGGGCAAGCGGCTGTTTCGGCGCGTGCTGCGCAAGGCCGATTATTACCAGAGTGCCGGCCACGACCTGACCATCAACAGCCTGCTCATCGGACCGGATTTCGTGGGGTACAACGCTCCCCGCAAAGCCCTGCTGTTCAGCCAAAGTTTTGTGCCCGACGGCACCGACGTCGGGACCCAGTGCTTTTTGATGCTGGGCCTGGATGGCCGGGTGCGGATGCTGACCGAAGGAAACTGGGCGGGTGGAGACAATGCGGACTGCGGAATAGATCAAGCTGCGAACGGCGCTACCATCCTGACCTGCCAGGAACTGATTTTGCCAGGTGGGCGGCGCATGAGCCTGCAAAAGAAGAACGCGAAGCTGGTAGCGGCCTTTTTTCTTAGCGACAGTACCCTGTTCCTGGCGTACGATTACGTAACGCACCGACAGGTGCAACAGGATGGGAAATCCAGCTGGGAAGAAGTACGTGACCCGCGTCTGCAGCGCACCGCCAATGCCCAGGTGCTGGACCTGAGCGGCAAAACCTTAGCCGCATTCCGCTACGACGGTTTTTCCAACGAGCTGGGGTATTTCGTGCCGCGCCGGTACGTGTGGCAAACCCAGACTTACTACCTGATTGACGAAATCCGCAACAGCGTGCATCTCATCAGTCAGCGGCATCCCGAAAAACCCCAGGAACTCAAGCTGAACCGCCTAGAGCGGTTCCGTGCTCCTCGCCGGCCCACCGAGCGGGCTGTCAAATTGTATGGCGTATCCGGCAAGGCCCATTTGCTGTACGTGGATTCCCGCACGGGCCGCCTCCGTTACCAAGTCAACAGCTAAACTCCACCACTTCCTCCGTCTCGAAGTAGTACAGCAGCCCACGCACATCGGTGTAGCCCAGGCGCTTAAACAGCTGCCCGTACTGCCGTAGCAGCTGCTGGTGCCGCTCCTCGGGCGGTGGCAGGCGGAAGTCCATTAGCGTGACGCGTCCCGGCGCTGGCCCTATCTCCGGTTCAAACACCACGCGGTCGGGCTTGTAGTCCTCGCGGGGGGCGCCACCTACTAGGATTTCGCGCTCGGTTTCGGCCGCTACGCCGGGGCGGAAATAGGGCATCAGCTCGGGACGCTGCACCAGGCGGTGCAGGCGCTGCAGCAGCTCCGGCTGCTCGCGGCGACTAATAAGGCCTTCGGCCGTGAGCTGTCCGGCCACGCGCTCCACGTCGCGGGCCGAGATGACGCGGCGCAGCGCGAAGTGCAGCTTGCGGTTCCAGTCGCGCTGCTGTTGTTGCTCCGAAAAGTCAAATACCGTGGTGGCGTGTCGGCGCAGACGTAGGCGCTGTTCCCAGTCGGCGGTTTCGAGGTTAAGCAGGGGCAGCACGTTGTGCTCCGGTAGGAGAGAACTGCCCGAGGAGGCAGGAGCGGAGGTGCCGTGGCTGAGCACGTAGGTAAGCTGTTCCTCACTCCAAAGGCCGCGGTCGTGCAGGTAGCGGTGCAGCAGTTGGGCTACGTTGGTGGCGGGAGCGGTGTCGTCCTTCTGGCTCTTGCCTTCGGGGCGGCGGCTGATGATGTAAAGCCGGTGGCGTGGCCGCGTAAACGACACGTAAAGCAGGTTCAACGCTTCCACGAAGGTCTTTTCCCGCTCTGCCAAGTACTGTTCGCCGAGGGTGGTTTGGTACAATGCCTCGCGCTGCGTTACCACGGCTACGGGCGGCATATCGGGCAGGGGACGGTCGTCCACATCGGGCAGGCGGCCCCACAGGTACTCGCCGCGGCGAGGCTCCAGGCTCCAATCGGCGAAGGGTACGATGACCACGCCGTAAGCCAAGCCCTTGGCCTTATGTACAGTGGTGATGGTTATGGCGTCGCGGCCGGCGGGGGCATTGATGCTCAAGTTGCTTTTCCGCTGGTCCCAGTAGGCTAGGAAGTTGCCGAGGTTGTTGCCGAAGCGCAGGGAGTATTCCAGCGTCAGATCAAGGAAGCGAAACAGGTATTCGCTTTCCTCGCGGCGGTGCAACAGCCCAAACAGGCCCATGAGCTTTTCGCTCAGCTCGTACAGGTCCAGGTTACCGGTCTGGCGCTCTTGCACATCGTAGCCAAGGCGGCGCAGCTCGTCGAAGAAGGGCAGGGAGCGGTCTTGCTTGGCTATGTCGGCAATCTGGCGGGCCCGCCGGGGCGTGGGCGGAATGGCCCGCACCACTTTATCCACGAGCAGCAAGGCTTCCACCCGCGCCAGCGAATCGGCCGGCTGGTGCAGCACGCGCAGGATAGCTACCAGCAGGTTCACCACTTCGGCAAATTCCAACGACAGGGAATCGGCAGAGATGATGTCGTAGCCACGTTCCTTCAGAAACTTCGCCACGCGCCGCGACTGGTCGCGGCGGCGGCAAAGCACGGCCACGTCCTTCGGACGAAAGCCATCTTTCAGCGCCTGCTCCACCAAGGTCAGCGTCAGGTAAAGGGTGCTTTCCTCGTAGGCCAGGGCTTCGGTGCCGGTGTAGCCGGGCAGGGGCTCGGGGAGGTAAGCACCCAGGGCGGGGGCGTAGATGCGGGCCGGAGCGTCGGGTTGGGTGAAAAGGAGCTCGACGTGGGCGGGCGAGGCCGCGTCAGCCGGTACGGGCGAGTTCTGCCCGAACTCGCTGTCGTAGATGGCCTGCACCAGCGGCAACTGCGGATGCCCCTTGCTGACGTGCGTAAAAAAGTCGTTGTTGAACTCGATAATCTGCGGCCCCGAACGGTAGTTCGTTTGCAGCGAGGCCGGTTCCAGGGCATGCTCCAGCGTGAAGTAGCGCCCCGCCAGCAAGTCGCGTGTTTCTTCGTCCTGGGCCTTGTTCACCAGCGCGGCCGTCTGGCCCTGATACAAGCGCAGGATCTGCTCCATCTCGCCGCCACGCCAGCGGTAAATGGCCTGTTTGGCGTCGCCCACGGCCAGCGAGAGGTTGCCGTTGGCCACGGCGTTTTCCACCAGCGGCAGCAAGTTGTTCCACTGCAGTTCCGAAGTATCCTGAAACTCGTCGATGAGCAGGTGTTGGTACCGCTCGCCCAGTCGCTCGTACAGGAACGGGACCGGCTCGCGCAGCACAATGCTGGCCAGTCGCCGGTTGAATTCGCTGATGAGCACCACGTTGCGTTCCTGGCTGACCTGCTGCACGGCCTTGCTTAGCTCGCTTAGCAAGGACACATGAAACAAGTGCGGCAGCAGCCCTTCGATCAGCAAGTACTGGCTCAGGTAGCGCAGGCGGATCAGCGTCAGCTCTTCGAAAACTTCCTGCAGCACCGGCTGCACCGCTTCCACGCGGCTTTTGCCCGGCTCTTTCTTGCCGTTGGCGCTGCCCCACACGCCGCTTTCGGCCACCTTGGCGGCCGTGGCGGTGGGCGTATCGCCGTCTTCCAGCCAGCGGTGCCAGTTTTTGAAGTGCGTGTACACGCCCCGCTCGCCGCCGGCCAGCAGATCGGGCGTTACGCCGTGCTGCTCCATGGCCTCCAGGGCACGGTCGGCTACGGATTTGGTCAGCTCGTCCAGCTCCTCCTTGCGCTTCTTGAGCGTGCGGTGCAGCTGCCGAAACTCCTTGAGCTCCATTTGCTGTAGCTGCGCCACCGCCTCGTGCACCGATTCGTTCAGCAAAAACTTACCGAAGCGCATCAGCTCGTCGGGCAGGGTGTTCCAGCTGCGGCCTTCCTCAGCCTTGCTTAGGGCGTACTCCTGTAGCGTGCGCGTGAGCAATTGGTACTCTGGGCCACGATTCACCTTGTCCATTAGCAGTGCAACCGCCGAGTGCAGCACCGATTCATCGTCTAGCTCTACTTCAAACGCCGCTGGCAGGCCTAGTTCCCGCGTGAAAGCCTGCACCACGCGCTGCACAAACGAGTCGATGGTGCTGACGGCGAAATCGGCGTAGTGGTAGAGCACTAGCTTGAAGGTGCGCTGGGCCCGGCTGCGCAGCAGGGTTTGTTGCTGCTCGGGCGTATCCAGCACGCGGGGCAGCAGACCATCAGCTGCCATTTCTTCGGCCAGTTCGGCCAGCAGACGGTCGGCTTTGGCATCGGTACCGGGGTAAGCAAAGCCGCGCAGTGCCCCTACAATGCGCTCCTTCATTTCGGCCGCGGCGGCGTTGGTGAAGGTGATGGCCAGAATGGTCTTGTAATAGCCCGGCTCATCGGCGCCCAGCGCCAGCCGCAGATATTCCTTGGTAAGCTGATAGGTTTTGCCGGAGCCGGCAGAAGCGGAATAGATGCGGAAGGTAGCGGGCATAAATACTTTTCAATAAGTAGACTTACAATGCACAAGAGTACACCTTCAATTACTCAGCGTGCTCATCGGCGGCTGCTTTTGCAGGTACCGAAGGCTGCTCCACTACCACTCGGGAAGCACCGGCCCGTTGAACCATCACCTGCTTGCCTAATTCCACCAAGTTGCGGCTCTCGTAAATCTTCATCGCCGTCGATACGTCAATGGCTTGGCGCGTCTGTTCGTCCAGATCGAAGGTGAGTGTCAGGAAATTCAATTGAACACCCAAAGGCTCAAGTTGCTTATTAGAAAGTAGTAGTAGCTGACTCTCCAGTTCGGCTTGATCTAACTCCACGATGTCCTCCGTTAGGAATAGCGCCTTGCTGACGTCGCGAATACGCTTGTCGATAACCATGTTTTCAGCGCCTTCGAATGCCGAGGGATGCAGAGCTTCTTGGCTATCAGCATGGGCGTTGGCTTTTCCTAAATATTTAGCTTGCCGTATGAAAGCCAGAGGATTAACGATGGTGTAGTCGTAATCGATAAGCACTGAGGCACGGACCCGGTCTTTTAAATTGGTGATGAAGCGGCTGTCGCCCTGCATGGGAAAGTTGGGAATGACCACTTTCATGTAGCAGGGGTTCATGGTTCCCTTCGGAACCGCCTTACCCGCTTCCACCTGTTCCCAATTCATGCCGCAATCCGACGAAACCAGGACCTGTTGATTTGATTTGGCGTAACTACAGCCTGATAGCAAGGCCGCAGCGGAGAAGAGCCTGAACAAGCTCAGCGCAGGAGAAGAATTCATAGCGGTAAATCAGCCGGAAAGATACGGCCAAACCAGCGCTTTACCCCACCGGCCCGTGCATCCGCTCCACCACGCTCGGCTCGATTCGCTTCGGGCGTCCGGTATGTGGATCAAGCAGTGCCCACTTTGTCTCGGCTTCGCAGAGCAAAGCACCATCAGAAACTCGCTCAATACGGGTGAAGCGCTGCGAAATGGCGCCTTTCATCTCCCCAACCCAGGTTGTAAGCAGTAGCTCGTCGCCGAGCAGCGCGGGCTTGCGGTAGCGCACGTGGTGCTCCTGCACCACCCACACGTACTGCTCCCGCTCGCCCACGGGGTAGGCCGTAAGCCAGTGCCAGCCGGCTATGTCCTGAATCCACTGCACGTACTGCACGTTGTTGACGTGGTTCAACTCGTCGATGTGGGATTCTTGCACGGTAACAGGCCGCGAAAAGCGGAAAGCAAGAGTAGGGGGAGTGGTCGGTTCCATAACTGAGCTGCAAAGGAAGAATACCGTACGCAGAAACCTTCGCTTTGGCGCGGCAGTACACTTTACTTCCAACCATTGCACCCGTTTCTCATGCCTTACGAACAAGATCGAGAAGACCGCGAATACCGCGAGCGGCACCGCGGCCACAACCCCTACGACGATGGTGAGCGTTTCGACCGCGACCAGCGCCGCCCCCGCAATCAGCACGACGATGACCGCCGTGAGGACGACCGCCCCCGCCGCGACACCTCCCACTACGGCGACACCCGCGGCCGCGACGAGCGCCGTGACGACCGCCGCAACTTAGACTTCCGCGACCCTAACTTCCGCGGCACCAACCAACTGCCCGACGAAGTGCAGCGACCCGGCGCTTTCCCCCGCGGCATGGGTCCCAATAACAACCGCTACGAAGGCGACTACCGCGGCGGCCGCGGCTACTACAACGAAGAGCGCGACGACTGGCGCCGCAACCGCGAAGTAGACCGCCCCGAGAATCGCCGCTTCCACGACCCGTACGACGGCGACCACCGCCGTCCCGCCGAGCGCCCTTCCGGCTACGGCGCCCCTGGCGAGCGAGTCCGGCCTCTGAACAGCGGCGAGCGGTACGGCGACGATTCCAACGCCCCGCGTCGTTACTACGAAAACAGCCACGACCGCCGCAACGAGGACTATCCCGGCCGCGACCGGGCCCGCGACGACCGCGACGGGCGGTATCACTACGACGATGACGACCGCAACGACCGGCGCCGATAAGCCTGCCGTTAGTTAGCGGCTGCCCATACAAAAGGGGCGCGGAGGTATACCTCCGCGCCCCTTTTGTGTTTTAATATGATCTTGAATTAAGCATTGGCCATTTTTCGTGCCCATACCTTACTTAGGTAAGGCCGTATCTCAAAAGTCTGACAACCAGTATTGCCATGGTCAATGGTTACCGGTCCGATGCGGTCAGCGGCTGCTTCCACGCGCTGGCGCATAATTTCACTGCGGCTCCCAATGGCAATCAGGCAGTTGTTCATCCCCTCTTTAGCGCGGTTTGCCGCTTGGGGCAAAGCTTGCTCTATGTGCCGGACGAAGGGCTCGAAGAATTCTTCCGATAGCGAGGGCAGGGCTGCCAGCCTTCCGAGCAAAGCGTAGCCTAGGCGTTGTTTGTATTCGTCAGAGGCGGCTGTCCACTCAGCCGCTTTGGCGGGTGCATAGGCAGTGGCAGCCACCAAGGAGGCCAAAGCGTCGGCAATGGCGTGGTTGTCTACATCGGCAGCCCAGGTATCGGCTTCGATAGCCTTGAATTGCTGAGGGTCGGCAATCACAGTGGCCAGCGTACGAGCTTCAAAGTTGCCGCTTTGCCACAACTGTTTGGCCACCACGTGTGCATGTGCTTTATCTTTCCCGCGGCCTACAAATTGCTTCTTGAGTTGGCCAAGACGGGCATAACTCACGCCGAAAGCAGCCGAACCGAAGCCGTGCCGCTGTAGATAGCGCGCGTTTGTTCGGTGCCAAGAGCACGAAGCTGCTCATAAGTTTC
This sequence comes from Hymenobacter sp. FMD4, assembly GCF_058932745.1. Lineage (NCBI taxonomy): Bacteria > Pseudomonadati > Bacteroidota > Cytophagia > Cytophagales > Hymenobacteraceae > Hymenobacter > Hymenobacter sp. FMD4. The sequence goes on along the minus strand of NZ_JBZYWH010000014.1, from coordinate 3,442 downwards.
AGAAAAAGTCATGGCCGGAAAACGAGTGGTAACAGATTGGTCCCTCGAAAGTAAGCGCCGCAAGCCTGTTGCTAAAAGAGAAGAATTATTGCTTTGCGGTTATAAAATTTGCTTTGAGAATAAATAAATAAACATATCTTTACCAGCGTTTAAGAGAAAATGCTTCCGTTACTCTGTGGTGCATCTCGGTGCTTTCCCAGTTTTTCCGGCGCGGTTTGGCTTAAATATTTTATTCATCACCTCCTTACCATGCAGACAGGAACGGTAAAATTCTTCAATGAGACCAAGGGCTTTGGTTTCATCAAAAACGATGCGACTGGCGAAGACATCTTCGTACACGTAACAGGTCTCATCGACGAAATCCGCGAAAATGACAAAGTACAGTTCGAAGTGTCGGAAGGACGCAAAGGACTGAATGCCGTACAAGTACGTCGCGCCTAATACGACGTATCCGTCACGGATATACCGTAATTGAGAAGCCTGCCTGCTAAAGGTAGGCTTCTTTGTTTTTGTGCCTTTCGCTAGGCCGAAGTATCCTTTCCGCGGTGCTGCTCTTGCACAAGCGAACTGGTAGATAGCAGCGAACCTAGCGTCGCAAGTGAATGACAGGGGGTAGCGAAGTTGAGGTAAGATTGGACAATCCTCGCTATTTCGTTATATTATTCGTATCTTTGCACCCGCAATTGTAAATCGGTCCGCGTCCCGGCCGTGGCGGTTAGTGTTGTCTGCCGCTTTACTTGAAGAGTTAAGAAGTTCGTTTGCTGTCGTCGTCCGTTGTCCTGTCGTGTTGCGTAGGGAAAGGAACGCGCTGGTTTCGATTGCCGTTCTAATCACTCCCTACGAAGACATGGAGAAAGTAAAATTTGAAGAACTGCAGCTCTCGGAAGAGCTGCAGCGTGCTATTACCGAAATGGGCTACGAGGAAGCCTCGCCCATTCAAACCGCCGCTATTCCCGTACTGCTTGAAGGCAAAGACGTAATCGGCCAGGCCCAGACGGGTACCGGCAAGACGGCTGCGTTCAGCATTCCCGCCATCGAGAGCATCGACACCAACTCCCGCGAAGTGCAGGTGCTGGTGCTATGCCCTACGCGTGAGCTGGCAGTACAGGTATCGGGCGAAATCCAAAAACTTGGCAAGTACAAGCGCGGCCTTGCCGTGGTGCCCATTTACGGTGGCTCTAGCTACGACCGTCAGTTCAAGGCTCTTGAGCGTGGTGTGCAGGTAGTTATCGGTACGCCCGGCCGTGTGATGGACCACTTGGAGCGGGGTACGCTCAAGCTGGATAGCTGCAAGATGATCATCCTCGATGAAGCCGACGAAATGCTCGACATGGGCTTCCGCGACGACATTGAGACCGTGCTGGCCCAGATGCCAGAGCAACGCCAGACGGTGTTCTTCTCGGCCACGATGAGCAAGCCCATCATGGACTTGACGCGCAAGTACCAGAAGGAGCCGCAGATCGTGAAGGTCAATCACCAGGAGATGACTGTCTCGAACATCGAGCAGGCTTACTACGAGGTGCGCGGCCCGCAGAAAAAAGATGTGCTGTCGCGCGTAATCGACATGTACAGCCTGAAGTCGGTTATCGTGTTTGCTAACACCAAGCGCATGGTCGATGACATCGTGAGCGACCTGCAAGCCCGCGGCTACTTCGCCGACGGTCTGCACGGCGACATGAGCCAGCAGGCCCGTCAGAACACGCTGGACAAGTTCCGCAAAGCTACCTTGGAAATCCTCGTGGCCACTGACGTTGCCGCCCGCGGCATCGACGTGGACAACGTGGAGGCCGTAGTCAACTACGATCTGCCCACCGACGAGGAGTACTATGTGCACCGCATCGGCCGTACGGGCCGCGCTGGTAAGTCGGGCAAAGCCTTCACTTTCGTGAGTGGCCGCGACATCTACAAGCTGCGTGACATCATGCGCTTCACCAAAGCGCAGATCAAGCAGGAGCGCATTCCGTCGTTTGAGGACGTATCGGAGGTGAAAACCACGTTGCTGCTCGGCCAGATCAAGGAGGTCATCGAGAAAGGCAACCTGGATAAGTACATCGGCCGCGTGCAGCGCCTGATTGACCAGGAAGAAGAGGTAACGTCGCTGGACATTGCCGCTGCCCTGCTCAAGATGGTGATGAAGGAAAACAAGCAGGCCGAAAAAGGCCTGGAAGCCGACCGCCAGAAGGGCACGCCGCGCGACGGCTACACCCGTCTGTTCGTGACCATGGGCAAAAAGGACCGTCTGCACCCGCGCGACCTGGTCGAGCTGATTGTGGGCGCGACGAGCATGGCCCCCGGCCGCGTCGGCGACATCGAGCTGTACGATAAGTTCAGCTTCGTGGAAGTGCCGAACGAGAACGTGAACGAAATCGTGGAGCAACTGGGTCGTACCTCGCTCTACGGTCGTCCGGTAGCTTTCAGCTTGGCTACGCAGCGCGAAGCCGGCGCCGAAGGTGGTGAAGGCGGCGGCGAAGAGCGTCGTCCGCGCCGCTCGGGTGGTCCTGGTGGCTTCGGTAGCGGTGGCAACCGCGAAGGTGGCTACGGTCAGCGCCGCGAAGGCGGTTACGGTGGTGGCAACCGTGAAGGCGGCTACGGTGGCGGGCAGCGCAGTGGTGGCTACGGTGGTGGCCAACGCTCGGGCGGCTACGGCGGTGGTAACCGCGGCGGCAGCAGCTACGGCGGCGGTCAGCGCAGCGGTGGGTACGGTGGAGGCGGCAACCGCGAAGGCGGTTACAAGCCCCGTCGGGACCGTAACGAAGGCTTCGAGGACTAAGCACTCCACGAGTTTATAACAACAAAAAGGCCGCCTCGATCGAGGCGGCCTTTTTGTTTGCCGGGCTTTCCTAAACCAGGGGGCAGATTCGAGCTGCCGGAAAGCTCGGCGAAACTGGCAAGCTTACTTCGACGAGTCGCGCATGCTGCGGATCTGGTCGTGGGCTTGCTTGATGCCGTTGTATTGTTTCTCAACGATAGATTTGATGTCGTGGGGCAATGCATCGGACTGCACAGCCTTTTGGAAAGCTTTTACAGCGTAATCTTCGCCCCGCTCGCACTCGTCGAGGATGGCTTTGCGGTCGTTGCCGGTTACCACCGATTTGATGTTAATCCAAGCGCGGTGAGCCGTGCCCACTACCGAGTCCAGCTTATCTTCCTTGGCGTCGGCGGGGCGCAGATTCAGGTTGTGCATGGCGTTTTCCAGCTCCGTCAGGTAGCCGTCGCGCTGCACGGCATATTGCTTGAATACGTCCTTGAGGTCCTGATCCTTTACGTCGGTCAGGGCCTCGGTATAGCCACGCTCGCCGTCTTTCAGGGTTTCCACTAGCTCGTTCAGCACGCTGTGCAGCGCTTTGTTGTTTTCGGTTGCCATGATGTTTTGGAATTATGGTTGGAGGGGTAGATCAATGACTTACATTACTGCGGAGCGCGCCGGAAGGTTGCGGACAAG
>NZ_JBZYWH010000013.1:0-129840 GCF_058932745.1 Hymenobacter sp. FMD4 | reverse complement strand
GGATGCTCTTATTGCGGCTCAGTCGCAAAGCGTAGGTAGGTCGGGCTGGCGCGCGAAGGCAAACATGGTAGCCAACTGCGCGGCCGTAGTACGCGCTTCGGAAAGGGACAGCTCGGCAATTTCGCGTTGGTGTACCCAGCGGACTTCACTAGTTTCCATGGTGTTGCTTTGAATGTCGCCGCCCACTGCGCGGCACAGAATAAAGCATTTGTAAACGTACCACGGCTCTACGGGGTGGGCGTGCAGCTTTTTATCGAACAGGGCCAGCAGGCGTACGGCTTCCACTTCCAGGCCCGTTTCTTCCCGGGCTTCTTTCACGGCCACTTCCTTGGGCGTAAGGCCGATGTCGGCCCAGCCGCCGGGCAGTGTCCAACGGTTGCCATCGACCTTTTCCTGCACCATCAGTACTTCCTCCGTGCCGCGGAATACCACGGCGCGCACGTCCACCTTGGGGGTCTGGTAGCCGGTTTCGTTGGTGAATAGCGGGCCAATTCTCTCAATTGGCTCGTCGGTTAGGCGGTGCAGGATGTCTACGCTCAAGGCGCGGATTTGCTCGTAGCGGTCGGTGTCGTAAACGTTTTCGCTGTAGGTAAGCCCGGTTTGGGCAATGGCTTGCAGCTGCTGGGCAATGCTCAGCCAATCACGATTGGTCATGTTGTGAAAGCAGCGGCTGGTGCCGCGGGCGGCGAGAAGATAGGAAGTAGGGATGAACGCATGACCTACTGGTAGAAAACGCTCAGCCAAAAGCCTCTCATGCCGCATCTGGGTTCAGCATGAGAGGCCCTTATTATTGGCCTGAAGCATAAGGCTTAGGCCAGTAGCACCTTATCCGGTGTGACGGGCAGCTCCCGGATGCGCTTGCCCGTAGCGTTGAAGATGGCGTTCGTAATAGCCGGCGCCACCCCGATGATGGCAATTTCGCCAATGCCCTTGGTGCCCATGGGGTCCACGAGCAGGTCGGGTTTATCGACGAAAACTACATCCACGTGCGGGGCGTCGGCGTGCACGGGTACGTGGTATTCAGCCAGGTCCTTAGTCACGTAGCGGCCGAACCGGTCGTCCATCACGGCCCCTTCAGTCAGGGCCATACCGATGCCGCCTACCGCGCCGCCAATCATCTGGCTACCGGCGGTTTTGTGGTTGGCAATGGTGCCCGCATCGGCACAGGATACCATTTTCGAGACGCGCACTTCGCCGGTGAGGGCGTGTACGCGCACCTCCGCGAAGTGCACCGAAAAGGAGTACATGGAGTACTGCTGCCGCTCGTTGCCGGGGCGGGCTTCGCCCACTACTTCCACTTCCTGGCCATTGTTCTGCTTTTGCAAATCGGCGTAGCTGAGCTTGGCACCGCTGTTGCCGACCAGCGTAAGGTGGTTTTTCTCGAAGCGGATATCCTCCAGTTTGGCTGCGGCGAAGGCTGCGCCGCCCAGCTGCTGCAGCTTTTGGCGCAAGGCAGTGCTAGCCGCTACTACTGCCGAGCCCACGCTGGCCACCGTGGCCGAGCCGCCCTGCGAAGGCGCCTCCGGGAAAAGCGAGTTACCTAGCTCGAAGCTGACTTGCTCCGGCGCCACGCCCAGCGCATCGGCCGCTATCTGTACCATCACGGTGGCGGTGCCGGGGCCGATATCGGTGGTGGCGCTTTGGAACACCACGTGGCCGTTAGCTAATAGGCGGGCGCGGGCTTTGGCCGGGCGGCGGTTGGCTCCAAAGGTGCCCACGCCCATGCCGTAGCCCACAAACCAGTCGCCGTCGCGCACGGTGCCGGGCTTCAGCTGCCGCTTGCTCCAGCCGATGCGTTCGGCACCCATTTGGAAGCATTCTTTCAGGTATTTCGTCGACCACGGCTTGCCATTGTCCGGGTCTTTGTCGGTGTGGTTGCGCAGGCGGAATTCAATGGGGTCCAGGTTGAGCAGGTAGGCCAGCTCGTCCATAGCCGATTCCAAGGCGAAGGCGCCGGTGGCCTCGCCCGGGCCGCGCATCCAGATGGGCGTGCTGATGTCGAGCCCCACGATGCGGTAGCGCGTCGACACATTAGGGCTGAGGTACATCATGCGCGTCTGCTGCAAGGTCGATTCGGTAAACTCCTCGTAGCTCGACGTCTGGCCTACCGATTCGTGCGTGATGCCCACCAGTTTGCCGTCCGGCGTGGCCCCGATGCCGATACGCTGCCAGGTGTAGGGCCGGTAGCCCACCATGGTAAACATCTGCTCCCGCGTCAGCATAAGCTTCACCGGGCGGTTTACCACCTTGGCCGCGATGATGGCGGCCGTCTCGTGCGGCCAGTTGTGTAGGCCATTGCCGAAAGCGCCGCCTACGAAGGTGGCAATGACTTTCACGTTTTCTTCGGGCAGGCCCCAGTCCTTCGCAAAAGCCTTTTGAGTGCCTTTCACAGCCTGCACCTTGTCGTACACGGTCAGCCGATCGGGCGCTTCCCAATGCGCAATAATGCTTTGCAGCTCCATCGGGTTGTGCATCTCTGAGGGGTGGCGGTACTCAGCCTCAAGCTTCACCGGCGCCTGCTTGTACCCGTCCTTCTGGCCCCGGTCGTAGTCGTTCTGCGCCGATTTGGGGTTGCGCTTGGCCTGCGTAGGCAGGAAGCCGCGCTCTTTGTTGCTCTCGAAGTTGGTGCGGTGCTCCTCCGGCGTGTACTGCGCCTTTACGAGCCGCGCGGCGTAGCGGGCCCGCTCCAGCGTATCGGCCACCACAATGGCAATGGGCTGATCGTTGAAGTAAATCTTGTCATCGAAGAACACCCGCAGCGGCTGCCCAATGGTGGGTGGCTCGTCGGGATTGGTGCGGGCGGCATGCCCCGGCACCTTGGGCGAATTCAGGTGGGTGATGACAGCCAGCACGCCCGGCGCCCGCTCCGCCGCCTTGGTATCGATGCTTTTGATGCGGCCCTTGGCAATGGTGCTGCCCACCAGCGCGCTGTGCACCAGGCCCGGCAGCTCGTACTCAGCAGAGTACTTGGCCGCACCCGTTACTTTCAGCCGGCCGTCCACGCGGTTCATCCGGTCGCCGGTGGCTTTGTCTTGCAGAAGTTCGTCTTTCATCGGCGGAAGGGCTTAAGCCACGGAAGCGGCGTTTTTTAAGGCTTGCACAATGGCATTAGGCGACATTTGCAGCTTGTAGGCATTGTGCTTGAAGGCTTTGGCGCCTTGCATGGCTATGTCGGCGGCTTGCCGGAAAGTGGCCTCCGTAGCCGGCTTGCCGACGAGGCTTTTCTCGGCGTCGGTGAGGCGCCAGGGCTTGTGGGCCACGCCGCCCATGGCCAGGCGGGCGTCGCGAATGGTGCTGCCGTCGAGGCTTAGCGCCGCCGCTACCGATACCAGCGCGAAGGCATAAGACGCTCGCTCGCGGATTTTGAGGTAGTGTACGTGCTTCGTAAACGGCCCATCGGGTATTTCCACGGACGTAATCAGCTCACCGGGTTCCAGGTTGGTGTCGCGCTGCGGCGTGTCGCCAGGCAGGCGGTGCAGGTCGGTGAAGGCCACGCGCCGGTCACCTTTGGGGCCGCTTACCAGCACGGTGGCATCGAGGGCGGCCAGGGCCACGCTCATGTCGGAAGGATGCACGGCAATGCACTTGTCGCTGAAGCCGAAGATGGCGTGCATGCGGTTGTGGCCCTCCAGGGCGCCGCAGCCGGAGCCCGGTTCGCGCTTGTTGCAGGGCATAGCCGTGTCGTAGAAGTAGGGGCAGCGGGTGCGCTGCAGCATGTTGCCGCCCACGGTGGCCATGTTGCGCAGCTGGGCCGAAGCGCCGGCATTAAGGGCCTGGGCCAGCAATGGCTGGCGTTCCAGCACCAGCTTGTCCTCCGCCACGGCCCCGTTCAGGGCTAGTGCCCCCACCCGGATGCTGCCATTCTGCTTCTCGATCTTGGCCAGCGGCAGCTTGTTGATGTCGATAAGCTTTTGGGGCGTCATCACCCCGCGCTTCATCAGATCGAGCAGGTTGGTGCCGCCGGCAATGAACTGGGCCTGCGGGTCGCGGGCCAGCGCGTCGATGGCGGCTTTCGGCTTGGTCGCGCGTACGTATTGGAACTGGTTCATAGTAGCTGCGTGCTATACCTTCTGACCGCCGTTTTTGACTTCCTGAATGGCCGCCACGATGTTGGGATAGGCGCCGCAACGGCAGATGTTGCCGCTCATAAACTCCTTTATTTCCCCCTCCGAGTTGGCGTGCCCCTCCCGGATACAGGCCACCGCCGACATGATCTGGCCCGGCGTGCAGTAGCCGCACTGGAAGCCGTCGTGCTTCAGGAAAGCTTCCTGCATGGGGTGCAGTTTGTCGCCGTCGGCGAGGCCTTCGATGGTCGTGACTTTCTTGCCCTCTTGCATCACGGCCAGCGTCAGGCAGCTATTTACGCGCTGCCCATCCACGTGCACGGTGCAGGCACCGCACTGGCCGTAGTCGCAGCCCTTCTTGGTGCCGGTGAGGTTTAGCTGTTCGCGCAGCAAATCCAGCAGCGTGGTGCGCGGTTCCACCGAGAGCTTGTACTTCTTGCCGTTGACGTCCAGGCGCAGCGGCATCTTCTCGAAAGCGGCTGCCACTTTTTCGTCGAACTCCGCTGCCGCGGCCTGCACAATGGGGCCGGGCGTGAGGGCCAGCGCCGTCAGCAGCGACGACTGCTTCAGGAAGGTGCGCCGGGCTTCGTTGTGGCCGCAGCCGCTGGGTGACGGTTGCGGAGGCTGTTCGTTTTCCATGGCTAGGGGAATCGGTGCTAAGAAATGGATCTGCGGATATGCAGACCCTGTTTTGCGGCTTGCACGCAAACTCTGGCTGTACGCACCGAGTGGTATTTCGTTAAGGATAAGGTGCCGCAGAAGCGACGAGCATTCGGACACCAGTGGTTGATTGGATGTGTATTGATGTAAAGCCGCGTCACAATTCGCGGATACGGCGTTTTCCACCCGGCTAGGGACGCATATAAAACACCAGCGGCTCGTCTGGGGTAGACGAGCCGCTGGTGTTGGCAAAGGGAGGGAAGGTCGGTTAGTTCAGCACGAGCTTGTGCGTGAGCGTGCCAGCTTCGGTGCGTACCTGCAGGGTGTACACGCCGGCGGGCAGGTGCTGCACCGCGAAGGGGCGCTGCAGCAGGCGGCCAGTCAGCGCCACGTTTTCGGTGCGTAGTACTTGGCCCAGGCTATTCACCAGGCGCAGTTCGGCGCTGCTGCCCGTCAGGCCTGCGGCCGATACGGTCACCTGGTCACCCGAAGCGGGGTTGGGGAATACTTGCAGCTCGGCACCACTCAGGCGGTTGGGCTGCAAAGCCAGCGGACGTTGCGCGTTTAGGTGCAGCACGAAGCGGGTGGGCTGCAGGCCTTGCGCCAGTTGGGCCGAATATGCTCCTTGACGCAGGTCGTGCCAGGTGCCGGTCTGCCGGTCTTCCAGGTACAGCGTGGCGCTGGCCGGGAAGTTGACAAGCTGCTCGGGCGCAAAGGTGAAGTTGCCCGCTTGCGGAGCGTTGACAACCAGCGGCAGGCTCATCGTCTGGGTGCCGGTGGGCAGGCCCTGGATGGAAAGCATGTCGGCGCCCGCTTGCTGGTACAGCGTCGGCTGCTGACCGCCGTTGAGTTGCACTTTCAGCGCGTCGAATTGGCTATCGAAGCCCACGGTGGCCCCAACTTGCTGATACACGTACAGCACATCGGCCGTAGCCGGGCCATTGGCCGAGCGCAGCGCCAAAGCCAGCAGCGGGCGCGTCTCCTGGGTGCGGTTCAGCGCCGGGTTTTGCAGCGTCGTGGTGCGGTGCGTGTTGTTCAGGGCCAGCGTGGGCGAGCCGCTGTTGGCCCGCACGAAGAAGCCCTGGCCCATAGCAATCAGTTGAGCTCCCGGTGCGCCCACGCCATTGACGTAGCTGACGTAGCCGCCCGCGTACGGCCCGGTGGAGCGGTACACGTAAGCCGCGGCGTCGATGCCGCTGGGCAGCGTCACCGCCGACCAGTTCAGCGGCGAGGGGTAGGGGTTGCCCACCAGGTTCCAGCCTTGGCCCGCGCTGCCGCGCATCAGCGGAATGTTGATGGTACCGTTGTTCAGCGCACCCACGAAATCAACCATCTGCGGCGCGAGCTGCACGGTGTAGCCGCGGCCTGGCGTAAGAGCATCGTTCAGGCTGTTCGGCGATTCCCAGCCGGCATCGAAAGTGTTGCCGCCGCCCGGCATCAACCGCATTTCGTTGTAACCGAATACCGTGGGGAAGGGCGTTACCTGGGCTGGATTGGCAGCGCCATTGAAGGCCGGGTTTACCACCGGCGTAAAGCCAGAAGCTTGCAGATCGGCTACGGTGCTGCCGCTTACCGGGGCGCTCAAGTGGCGGTAGCCGGCACCCGCGTTCAGGCTCGGGTCGATCCAGCGCTGCACCGTGGCATTGCCTTGTACCACGCCGCCGTTGTTGTACACCGAGGCCGTGCTGGTAGCATCCGAAATCAACGTCAGCATCTGGCCATTGGTGTTCAGATTGCCGCCGAGCATCAACAGGCCATGCACCCGGATGGGGCTTACCAATTGGGCGCCACCGGCCCCAATGGTCAGGTTGCCAAATTCGGTAACGCTGTTGCCGCCAATGTCATCCATGGTAGCACCCGCCATGCTCACGGTGCCGCCAGTTTGGTCGAAGAAGCCGCTGTTCTGGAACTGTCCCATGACGGAGAAGGTGCCGCCGGTCAGTGTCAGACGGCCGCCGCTCAGGATGGTAATGCTGCCCACCGTAGCATTGGCGCTAATGACAGGGTAGCGCGTCATGCCGGCCGGAATGGTGATGTTGTCGCTGTGCGTAGGTACGGCGCCGCAGGCCCAGTTGGCCGCGTTGTTCCAATCGGTGCTGACGCTGCCGCTCCAGGTAAAGGCACCGCCCACGTTCACCGTTACGTTGCGTTCGGTATAGCAGCCGCTGTTAACGTTGGTAGCGCGCACTGTATAGGTGGTGCTGGTGGTGGGATTGGCTGTCACCGAGGCCGCGTTGCTGGCGCTGAGGCCCGCGGTGGGCGTCCAGCTGTAAGCCAGGCCCTGGCGGATGTTGGTGGGGTTGTTGATCCAGGTAGGGGCCGCCGTGCTGGCGCCGAGCGTGCCGTTGTTGCCGTTGCCGGTGTAGTCCACAAACGTGGATCCTGAGCCCTCGTCGAGGCGGAAATACGCTACTAGGCCGGGCTGCGTGGCCAGTACGGTCTTGTTGTAATCAGCCAAAATCTCCGCTTCCGAACGCGCCACGTTCCACACGCGCAGCTCATCGGCCTGGCCGTTGTAGAACTCGCTGAAGCCCGGCTGCGTGCCCATCATCAGTGCATTCGTATTCTGCGCGATGGTGCCAGTCATAGCCTGCTCAAAGCGCTTGGTACCGTCGATGAAAATCTTGACGGTGGCGCCGTCGTAAGTGGCTGCCACGTGGTGCCAAGTACCCTTAAAGGCGGTGTAAGGCAACGAGAACACGCGCCACGTACCGCCGATGTGCATCCACAGGCTCAGGTCGTCCCAGCGGTTGTCGGTGCGCGGAAAGATGTAGCCGGTATTAGCGCTGTTGTTCGATTTGCTGAGCACATTCTGGATGCTGGAGCCTGCGCCGTTGGCATTGATCCAACCCTCGATGGTCAGGGCCGAAGTCAAATTCAGGCTGGCGCTGTGCGCGATGGTTGCCTGGTCGTTGGTGCCATCAAACTGCAGTCCGCGGCCGGCCACGGAGGCCGTGCCGTTGCTGCCGGTGGCAGTGAGCATAGTGGAGCCGCCCGCGCATATGGTAGTATTCGTCGGCGAGACCGATAAGGTGGGTACCACGTCGGCCATCACGTTGAAGGGCACCGAAGTGGCCGTGCAGCCGGCATCGTTGGTCATTCGCACCGAGTAGGCGCCGCTGGTCGTGATGTTGGACAAGCCCGGGCCGTTGGCGCCGGTCACGCTGGCGGCCAGGTCCACGCCGTTGCGGGCCCACTGGTAGCTCGCCGACTCTTCCGACAGCGCTACCGCGTCAATCTCATTCCAGTCCGACACGGCTTGGGAGTTGAGCGCAATGCGCACGTCGCGCACGGCGAAGGCCGTTTGCGGGAAATTGATGTTCAGGATGCGCGAGTTGGAGCCGGCGGACGCCGCCGTGGCCGTGTACACCGGCACCCAGGCCTGGGTATTGGGGTTGCGCACATACACCGTGTCAATGGCACCGGGCCTGTTCGTCTCCCAAATCAGGATGCGCTTGGCCGGTCGCGGGTTATCGAAGCGCAGTACCAAATATTCGCGCGAATTGTCGGCAGTACCGCTGGCCCAGGCGCCGCTGATGTCGCCGTGCCGCGGGTATACATCCGGGGCGCCAAGGGCCTGAGCTGCGGCCCAAGAAGTGTTGTTGTATTCCGAACTGAATCGGAGCACCGAAGAGGCGTAGCGCAGGGGGGTGCTGCTGAGGGTGGTGCTCAGACTCACCTGCCCGTTGCACACGGAGGCCGACCCATCGGGCACCACAGGGGGAGCGGGGCATTGCGCCTGGGCGCTGGCAGCCAGGCTACCCAGCAGGATAAACAGTGGTAAACTCTTGTTCATAGCAGAGAAAAAGGACGGAATGGAAGCATTGCTTCTCGAGGGCCGCAGCGGAGGCGGGCACTCCTAGAAAGAACCCTGCAAAGGACCCATTATGCCTTGCACTGATCAATGACATATTTGGGTTTAAGCCCGGCCGCAAGGCCACATGATGATGTGATGCGCCGCGTTTGTTTTCAGCAATGGCCATTGCTTGCAGCCTGTTATGCGGCTTCGTAAATCGGAGCTACCCCGAAGCTTTGTTCCTGCGGCTAACTTGTTGCTGCCGACTCGGCACACGAGCAAATACCGCTGACACTTTCAGCGAGTAATCGGCTTTGTCTGGCTAGTATTTTAATGTATTCGGCAGGCCTCCCGAATACATTATGCTACTTGGGTGTTGCTTGCATCGTGGCGTGCGCTGCTCTCACTACTTATGCTCGATTCTCATCACAACCCCGGGGTGGACAACAATTCGGTAGAAGCCTTACGGCATGCCCTGGCCCGGGCCGAAGCCCGAATTCAAGAGCTGGAAACCCTGGCTCGGATTCCGGAGCGCAACCCCAATCCCATCCTGCGGCTTGACGCGACGGGCCGGATTGTGTACGGCAACGCTGCCGGCCAGCGCCTGTGGCATACTATGGCGGCGGACGACAAGCGCGCCATCGGTGTGCGGCTGCGCGAGGTAGTGCGGGGGGCGCTGCAGGAAGAGGGCAAGACCGAACTCGAAGTAGAGGCGCTGGGACGGCAGTACACGCTATATGTAGTGGCAGATCCGGTCGATGGCTTCGTCAATGTGTATTTGGTGGACGTGACGGAGCGACGCCTGGCCGAGCAGCGCTTGGCCGAGCAGCGCCACTTCTACGAAACCATTCTGGACGAGCTGCCCGTGGAGGTGGTTACGTTGGATACCGAGCGGCGCTACCTCTATGCCAACCCCCACGCCGTGCCTGAGCCGGAGGCCCGCCAGTGGCTGATCGGCCGTACCGTGATGGATTACTGCGAGCGGTTTGGCTACCCGCTCGAGCTAGCCGAATACCGTCACCGCATGTTTGATCGGGTGGCGGCTGAGCAAGGCCTGATCGAGTGGGAGGACACTACGCCCCACCCGACGGGCGTGCATTATCACCGCCGGGCGTTTAAAGCCATTACGCAGCCCAGCGGTACTTTTTACATGATGCTCGGCTACGGGCTCGATACCACGGCCCAACGCGAAGCCGAGCGCCAACTGGCTGCCCAACGTCAGTTCTACGAAACCATTCTGAATCATTTGCCGGCCGATGTGGTCGTGTTCGATGCCGAGCACCGCTACCGCTTCGTCAATCCCGGCGCTGTCAAAAACGCTGAGGTCCGGGAGTGGATCATCGGCAAAAACGACTTCGAATACTGCGAATACCGGCAGCGCCCGGTGGACTTGGCAACCCGCCGCGCCGAGTTGTTTCAGCAGGCCGTGGCCACGCGGGAGCGGGTAGCTTGGGAAGAGAAATTTGAGCACCCGGATGGCCGTGTGGAGTACGCCCTGCGTCACTTCGAGCCCGTGGTAAACGAAGCTGGCGAGGTGCACTTGGTTATTGGCTACGGCAGCGACATCACGCAGCGCCGCCTCACCGAAGAGCGGTTGCGGGCCAGTGAGCATCAGTTGCGCGAACAGCAGGCCTTCACGCAGCAGGTATTCCGCACCTTGCCCAGCCTTGTGTACGTGCGAAATGCCGCGGGGCAGATGCTGTTCCAGAACCCGGCCACGACGCAGCTGTTGTCAGGGACCAGCTACCGGGCCGAGTTGGCCAAGGACCCGCAAAGCCCGCAGGCGAAGGAAGCGGCTAAGTACGCAGCCGTGGATGCCCATGTGCTGGCCACCGGCGGCGAAATTCGCACCGAAGATTCTTTGACCCTGGATACGGGCGAGGTGCTCTGGTTTCAGACGGTGAAGCGCCCGCTCTACCACGCCGACGGCAGCGTGCACGTGCTGGGCGTAAGCACCGACATTACTGAGCTCAAGCGGGCCACCGAAGCAGCGCAAGCTGCCGCCCGAGCCCGCGAAAATTTCCTGGCCAACATGAGCCATGAAATTCGCACCCCGCTCAACGGCGTGCTCGGCTACGCCAACTTGCTGGCCAAAACGCAGCTCACCGCCCAGCAGCAGCAGCAGCTGAACGTGATTCGTTCTTCGGGGCAGCACCTGCTGGCCATCGTCAACGATGTGCTGGACATGGCCAAGATCAACTCTGGCAAGCTGGAGTTTGAGCAAACCCCCTTCAACCTGTGCGACTCCATGGGCGAAGCTGTGCAGGGCCTGGCCTTACAGGCCGCCCAAAAAGGTCTCACCTTCCTGGCGCAGCCCCTTAAGCTCACCTGCCCGTACCCCTGGGTTATCGGCGACCCGCACCGCCTGAATCAGGTGCTCATCAACCTGGTGGCCAACGCTGTGAAGTTCACCCAGAAGGGCACCGTATCGGTAGCCGGACGCATGATCGGCGAAACGGACGACACCCTCACGGCTGAGTTCAGTGTGAGCGACACGGGCCCTGGCATTCCGGCCAACCGCCTGGAGCGCATCTTCGAGGACTTTACCCAAGCCTATGCCGATACCACGCGCCACTTTGGCGGCACTGGGCTGGGCCTGAGCATCAGCCGGGCGTTGGTGGAGCAGATGGGCGGCACCATGCGCGTCGAAAGCGAAGTAGGCCGCGGCAGTACCTTCTCCTTTACCGTTACGCTGCCCAAAACGCGGGCCGTGGTACCGGCAGAAGAAGCACCTACCCCCGCCGACCACCGACTGGCCGGCACACGGGTGTTGCTGGTGGAGGATAATGACATAAACCGCGACATTGCCCGCATGCTGCTGGAGGAATGGGGTGTGGAGGTAGATGAAGCCGCCGACGGCTTTGCCGCGCTGGCTTTGTTTGAGCAGCACCCCTACGACGCCGTGCTGATGGACATTCAGATGCCCGGTATGAATGGTCTGGAAGCCACGGCTGCCATCCGGGCCCACGCCGATGCTGGCAAGGCGCAGGTGCCCATTTTGGCCCTGACGGCTAACGCCTTCCGCTCCGACAACGAGCGGTACCTGGCCGCGGGCATGAACGATACGCTCGCCAAGCCTTTCGAAGAAAGCGAGCTGTATGCCAAATTGGAAGGCCTGCTGTTAAAGCCTCAGCGCAGCTACGATCTGACGAAGCTGCGCGAAATGGCCCGCGGCAAAGACGCCTTTGTGCACCGCATCATCCGTTCCTTCCTCGATAACATGCCGGCCAGCATGGAGCAGATTCAGGCCGCGGCCGCCGCCGGGGAATGGGTGAAAGTGGCCGAGCTGGTGCACCACATCAAGCCTTCCCTGGCGTCCTTAGGCGTGCAGCAGGTAGACGAAGCCGTGCGGCGCCTGGAGGAGGGCCGCCACACGCAAGTGTTGCTAAACCGGGCTTTGAACGACGAAATGGTGCGCCACCTGTGCACCGTAGTCGAACAGGTACTGCAGGAGCTGCCAGCCGAATTGCCAGCCTAAACCTGCCCAGCCCTAGAGGCTGCGCAGGCGCTGGTAAAACTCGTCCTGGTACGACTTGCCCACGGGTACCTCGTAGCTGCCCAGTTGCAGCATGCTGTCCTGCACCGATTCGATGCGGTGCATATTGACCATGTAGGAGCGGTGCACGCGCATAAACTGGCTGAAGGGCAGTCGTTCCTCCAGGGCTTTCAGCGTGATGTAGACGATGTGCTTCTGCTTGGCCGTGACCAGCACCGAGTAGGTGGACATGGCTTCAATGAACAGTACATCGTTGAAGTCGAGCCGGAGCAGTTTGTTGTTGGTCTTGACAAACAGCGTGGCGTCGTTGGCCTCGATGCTAGGCGCTACAGATGGGGCCTCGGCTGCAGTCTGGCGCTGATCCAAAGCCCGGGTTACGGCTTGGCTGAACCGGCTGTAATCCACGGGCTTGACCAGGTAATCGAGCACCTGCAGGGCAAAGGCATCGACAGCAAAATTGGCGTGGCTGGTAACCAGCACCACCTGCGGCTGCGGTTCAGGCAGCACCTTCACCAGCTCCAGGCCGCTGAGCTGGGGCATTTCAATGTCGAGAAACAGCAGATCGACCTGGGTACCGCCGCGCAGCAGGTTCAGCGCCTGCACTGCATCCGGCAGCGAAGCCACCAGCTCCAGCGTGTCGGTCATGTCCACAAAATGCTCCAGCGTAAGGCGGTTGATTTCGTTGTCGTCGATGATCAGGCAGCGCAGCTTGGAAGGGCCAGGAGTAGGCATATGGCAAAAAGTGGTAGTGAGAAACGCTTAAGGCGAGTGCAACGCACCATGTAGCCGGCTGCAGTTGGGCGAATTCGCGCAACTTACTTATTTATCCAAAATCGATCAATCAGCTTCCTGATCCAGCAAACAAGCCAAAGCCCCACACCGCATCGGGCGTGAGGCTTTGGAACTGATATCAAAGGCTATGATTTACGGGCGCACAACCAACGCTTTGCTGATGGCGGCATCGGCCGTGGTGATGCGCATGGTGTAGGGGCCCGCGGGCAAGGCATGCGTGGCCAGGGTCGTTTCGGTGTGGGTCAGGGCCTGCTGCAGCACCACCTTGCCGAAACGGTCAATCAGGTGAAGCTGAGCGGGCTGCTGCAGGTGCTCCTGCGGCAGGCGAATGGTGCAGCGTCCATCAATGGTCGGGTTCGGATACAGTGCCACCGTTTGGTCGTTGAAGATGCTGGCTGGTACGCTGACGAATTCCCGGGGGCCTTTGCTTTTGGCAGAACCCATGCGCGCAATAAAGCCCGCAGCAGAGCCGCCGCTCAAGGTCACAGACCCAAACTGGGCGCTCTGATCAAAACGCCCGACCACGCAGGCACGCTGGGCGGCATCCAGGCTTAGGGCTGAACTGCTGAGGGTAGGGGAGCCGGTCAGGTCTTCGCTCCAGTCTACCTGGCCGCCAGCATTGAGCTTCAGCAGGGTGCTGGCAGCCGTGTAACTGCTGCCGAAGCCGCCTTCGCGGTTGAGTAGCACGTAGCTGTGGCCATTGGTGGTGCTAGCCAGCGCGGCAGGCATTTCATTGAGTGCGGTGCTGGGCAGTTGGCGCACCCAGCGTGGCTGGCCCGTTTCGTCGTAGCTGGCCAGGAACGTGTCGGAGCCTCCCGTTGATACTAGGTTTTGGCTGCCAATAGTCGTGGTGCCTTGGAACTGACCAAGCAGCAGGTAGCCGTTGGAGGCGTTGGCTACGAGGCGGCTGGCAAAGTCCACGCCGGAGCCAACCAGCCGTACCCACTGCAGGGCACCCGACTGCTGCTGAAAGCGCGTCACGAAGGCTGTAGCATTGGGGGCGTACAGCGTAGTGCCGCCCAACGTCAGGTCCCGGTTGAAATACCCCGAAACGTAGCCGTTGCCCTGCGCATCGAGGCTAACGCTCAGGCCACTGCTGGCAATGCCAGTGCTCTGTGCCGTCTGGGTCCAGCGCAGGGTGCCAGCCGGTGTATAGCTCGATACAAAGAACTGGTATTTGGTATCGTTGGTAATGCCGCCGGTTACGTAGCAGTTGCCGTTGGCATCGGTGGTAATGGCAGCACCGCCCAAGCTGGCGTAGGAGTCGTTGCCGCTGCGGCGCAGCCAGCTTACCTCGCCGTCAGCACTGCAGCGGCCTACCATTACGGCGTTCCACTGCGGGAAAGAATAGGGTGCTGGCAGCGTTTGGCCTTGTCCGTAGTTAACGGCACCCAACAAAGTACCGGTAAAGTAGCAGTTGCCGGTGGCGTCTACTGTTATGGCCTTGGGCATAATGTTGGCGTCGGGACCACCAAAATGCGTGGCCCAGAGGGCCGTGCCCGTCGGCGAGAACTTGGCAATAAAGCCATCGGTGTCGCCGTAATAAGGGTTTTGGTTGTAGCTCGTTAGCTGTACGTTGCCGAACTGGGCCACGCCCTGAAAACGGCCAATTACGTAGCTATTGCCTTGGGCATCCGTTGCTACGGACGTAGGCTGGGCGTTGAGGCTCATGGCCCATTGCCACTGGGGAGAATTATCAGCTACTGCCAACCGCGAACAGATCAACAGCAAAAAAGTAAAGTAAAAACGTTGAAACATATTGGGTGGAATATCGGTGGAACCATGCTTGCCCTACAACGCCAAGCCCCATCGAGAGGCTTAGCAACCTCCACCTCGCAGATAAATATTCAGCTTGTAATATTTCTAGCTGATATTATTTGGAGGGATTGATAGTTCAAATAAAAATGAAAAAAGGCCAACATGTAACTGTTGACCTTAACTATTTTTTTATTGAACAAAAGAAAGTAGTTCGAAGCTCAACCTTTAAAATCGGCGCTCTATAGGATAGTACCAATGCAGCAGCGGCAGCAGAATAATTACGGGCAACGGGGATACGATAAAGTCAATTAGGCGGCGACCCAGCTTGTAAGCCCACTGAATATCGCCGCCGAGTTTGCCGCCGAGCAGAAGTACGGCACTGGCCACAAACACAGCGCCATAAAGTAGCAGGGCCAGGCGCATGGCGCGGGGCTGGAAGATGAGCAGACGCAGCAGCAACAGGCAAGTAGCAGTGTACAGCAACCCATAGCTGAGCATGGCCGGCAGGCTGCGAGTAGTTACCTGCCCGCTGATACCGCTTTGAATGCGCTGAGCTACGCTGTCGAGGCCTACGAGTTGCAGGACACTAGCCCAGAACTTGGTCAGCAGTGCAAAAACGACCACGTCGTAAGTACCGACCCAGAATAGCATCAGCGCCAATACTGCGGCCGCTCCCCACCGCAGCCAGTGCGAAACCGTGCGGGGCAACACCCCTGTCTCAAGCATGAGCAGCGCGGTTGGGAATGGCAAAGCGGCGCACCCACAGCATCCAGAGCAGGAAGATGCAACCATACACCACAAACGAGAAGGTATAGTGGTGATTGAAGTCTACGGTGCTGCGGGAGTACAAGTGATTCAGGGCCAGGGCGCCCACGCGCACGATGTTGAGCGCGTAAATGGCTGCCATGCCCGCCGCCATGAAGGGCAGCTTACGCCGCCATCCGCCGCCCGGAAAGGCCAGGACAAACCCAACAAACAAAGCATATAGCACCAGGCCGTTGCACGGGTCGCCTACCCACACGGTGGCTTGGCCATCCACGGATACCACCCGATCGAGGGTGGAGGCGTTCATACCTACGACGCGCAGCGCCGCGGCACTGGCCGAGGCTATGTTAAGCGAAAGAGCCGTATCGAGTTGGCCAGCAGGCTTCAGCCACAGTTCGTAGCCAAAAAACCAGACCAGGTACAGCCCAACAGCGGTAAGCAAAAAGCGGCGCAGCTGCCGGGGGTTAGAAGCGTAGGATTGCATCACGTAAACTTAGCAAGGAAAGCGTTTGGCTGTGCTTGGTGGGAGCTGGTTAGCTGGAAAGCTCTACCGGCAACGGCGCAAACGCCGATCAAAATTGAGGCCGGTGGCAGTAATCGTAAGGCCTGAATCAGGAATGGTAACAGGCCACTGACAGCGGCACCGGCATTGGCTGACGCCCGGGTTATGTCAACAAGGATTTTATGACCTGTATTCAAGATAGATACTATTCCGAATCGAAAACCATTCAGTACATTTCAGGGAGAAATTGTTCAGCTGAGTAGCAGCGTCAGTAGCCTTGTCTTTGTCTTGTATAAGTTGTTGTTTATCAGGTTGCTGAATTGGCTTCTGGTGGATGAGAGCCAGCGAGGCGAGAAAGGTTTGCAAGACTAGCCTATCGCCGCGGATCGGTTTCTAGCTTTTCAACCACCCCTAACCCATTTTTCATGCACACACCTTTACGTGCTGAACGGCCCGAGGGCCTGTTCCAGCGCGCAACGGTAGCGACGTGGCAGCGACGGCTGCTGGCGGTCGGATTACTGTTGCTGCTGGGCAGCTCCTCGGCCTGGGCCCAACTTACGGGCACCAAATCTATTCCCGGCGACTACGCTTCGCTCAGTGACGCCGTCACGGCCCTGAACGCGGGCGGCGTAGGCGCGGGCGGAGTAACCTTCAACGTAGCCGCTGGCTACACCGAAACAGCCGCCAACCTGAGCATTACGGCTACCGGGACGGCCGGCAACCCCATCATCTTCCAAAAAGCCGGCGCCGGTGCCAACCCGCTGATTACGGCGGGCGCGGGCAGTACCAGCACCACGCTGGACGCTATCATCAAACTCGTCGGCTCCGATTACGTCACTTTCGACGGCATCGATTTGGCCGAGAATGCGGTCAACACCACGGCCGCTGCGCAGATGGAGTTTGGCTACGCCTTGTTCCGGGCTTCGGCCACGGATGGGGCCCAGCACAACGTCATCAAGAACTGCGTGGTGACGCTGAACAAAGCCAACGCCAACACCATCGGCATCTACGGCGCCAACTCCTTGGCCACGGCCACCACGGCCCTGACAGTGACCAACGCCACGGGTACCAACTCCAATAACAAGGTGTTCGGCAACGTGGTCAGCAACGCGGCCACGGGTATTCATTTTACCGGCAGCTCGGCCACAGGCTTCCTCGATGCCAACAACGAAATCGGTGTAACGGCCGGCAACACCGTGGGCAACTTCGGGAGTACTTCGTCGGCATGGGGCATTGGTGGCAACCAGCAGACTGGCTTCAAGATCAGCGGCAACACCATCAACAGCACGCTGAACTACACCTCGGCTACGGCCTCGACACCGGTAGCAGCTTCTACGGTGACAAGCACCTTGCGCGGTATCTACTGCAACACGGGCACCTCGGCCAGCGTGGACATCACCAACAACACCGTGACGCTGGCTAGCGGGGCTACGACCTCGCTGATGAGCGGCATCGAAAACGGCATCGGCTCGACGGCAGCCAGCAATACCGTGAACATCACCGGCAACACGGTGACGGGCTGTACCTACGCCACGGCCACAACAGGCACGTTCTACGGCATTTACAACACGTCGTCGCCGGCTACGCTGAATATGACCGGCAACAGCGTGACCAACAACGCGCTACCCGGCAGCGGCGCCATGTACCTGATGTACAGCAGCGGCAGCGCCACCGCGCTGAACATCAGCAACAACCAGATAACGGGCAACAGCAAGTCGGGCAGCACGACGAGCGTAAGCGGCACGATGTACTGCATCTACGCCACCACCTCGGTGGTAACGGTGACCAACAACACGGTCAACAACAACAGCATCACCTCGGCCGGTACCAGCAGTGCTTCGATTTACGGTTACTACGATGCCAGCTCGCCAACGGTGGAAACCATTACGGGTAACACCTTTACCAACCTGCGCATCGATGGTACCACTACCTCGACCAGCAACTCGCTGTACGGTATCTTCAGCAACCCTATTTCCAGCACCACGAAAACCTGGACGCAGAACACCATCGGGGGGCTGAACCTAGCGCTGAGCGGCACCACGTACGGCATTTCCAGCAGCACGGGCGCTGCCGTAAACATCTCGCGCAACAAGATCTATGACCTCACGGCCGGTGGCGCCAACGGCACGGTGTACGGCATGAGCCTCAACTCGGGCACTACCGTGACGGTGGCCAACAACCTGATCGGTGACCTGAAAGCCCCAGCTTCCACGGGCGCGGCAGCCATCAGCGGCCTGTACGTGAACGGCGGCACCAACATGAACCTGTATTACAATACGGTGTACGTGAATGCCACTAGCAGCTCGGCCACTACGTTTGGCACGTCGGGCGTGCACGTAGCTTCGAGCACCCCGACGGTGGACCTGCGCAACAACATCGTGGTGAACACCTCCACGCCTGGTGCTACGGGCGGCGCCACCACGGCTTTCCGTTACTCCACAGCTCCCACGGCTACCAACTTCGCTGCGGCTTCTAACAACAACCTGTATTACGCTGGTACGCCGGCCGCCAACCGCGTGATTTACGTGGAAGGCACCACCACGCTGGCCAACGCCCAGCAGACGCTGGGCGCGTACGTAGCCTACATCGGCAACGGCCGCGAGTCGGCCTCGGCAACGGAAAATCCTACCTTCCTGAGCACGACCGGCACCAACGCCAACTTCCTGCACCTGGACCCCACCGTGCCCACCGTGGCCGAAGCCAAGGCGCAGCCCATCAGCGGCATTACCACTGACTTTGACGGCGACACCCGCAACGCCACCACGCCCGATATCGGCGCCGACGAAGGCAACTTCACGCCGGGCGGCGCTGCGCTGGACGTAGCAGCCGGCGGCCTGGTGAGTCCCACGGCTACGGGTTGCTACGGCGCGGCTGAAGCCGTGACGGTGAGCATCCGCAACAACGGCACCCAGCCCCTGAACTTCGCCACCAATCCCGTGACGGTAACCGTGACGGTAAGCGGCATGGCTACCCAGACGTTCACGGCTACCGTGAACACCGGTACGCTGGCGCCCTCGGCTTCGCAAAACGTGAGCCTCGGTACGCTGAACATGATGGCCGTGGGCACCTATTCTTTTGCTATTGAAGCCACGGCTACCGGCGACGGTGATGCCAGCAACAACAGCCTGACGGTGTCGCGCACGGTAGTAGGCGTAGCGGCGCAAGGCCAGACGCTCACGTTCACCGGCTTCACCGGTGCCAACCTAAGCACGGTGCACCCGGGCTGGAGCGAGGCTACCGGAGCTACGCTGCCTATGGGCACAACTTCGGGCTGGACCAGCGGCACGTTGCCCACGGGCAACACCACGGCCAAAATCAATCTGTACCAAGCCAGCAAGAACGACTGGATTGTATCGCCGAAGTTCCTGGCTAGTGCGGCTTCGGTGCTGACTTTCAGCGCCGGTATTTCGGACTTTGGCAGCACCAGCGCCGACCCCGCGGGCATGACCGGCACCGACGACATCGTGGAGGTACGAATCTCTACTGACTGCGGCCAGACCTTCAGCCGCATTCCGACGTTTGCGCAGTTCAACGCCAGCAACCAGCCCAGCAACGGCAGCCTGACCAACTACAGCATCAGTCTGAGCGCCTACGCTGGTCAGCAGGTGATTGTGGCCTTCTTTGCTTCGGAAGGCTCGGTTGACGATACGCCCGACTACGATTTCCACATCGACAACGTGCGTTTCAACACCCCGGTAGGCATCGACCTGGCGGCTACCGCCTTGGTAACGCCCGCTGCTGGGCAAACATGCTACTCTGCTGCCGAAGCCGTGAGCGTAACGGTGCTCAACGAAGGCACCCAGACACTGGACTTCGCCGTGAACCCAGCTACGGTAACGGCCGTGGTAACCACGCCCGGAGGGCCGCAAACGCTGACTGCCACTGTATCCACGGGTACTTTGGCCGCTGGCGCCACCTTGAACGTGACGCTCGCGCCCACGCTGGACATGAGTGCTGCTGGTGCCTACTCCTTCGCTCTGACGGGCACGGTGCAAGGCGACCAGAACACCACCAACGATGCCCTGGCTCCGGCCGTAACCCGCACGGTAACGGCACCGGTAGCCGGCACCGTGGCCCCCGCTGCTTCCACGCTGTGCGTGAGCGGTACGGTAGCCCTCACGCTGACCGGCGCCGCCAACGGCACGGTGCAGTGGCAGGAATCGGCTGACAACACGACCTTCACCGACATTAGCGGCGCCACCAGTGCTACCTATACTACGACAGTACTCACCAGCACTCGTTACTTCCGGGCCCAGGTGCGTTGCAACACCAACGTGGCTACCAGCAACGTAGCCACCATCACGGTGAACAACCCGCTGGTAACGGGCACCAACTCGCCGGTGACCATCTGCGAAGGCAGCACGGCTACCCTCACCGCTACGGCAGCTACGGGTAACACCCTGCGCTTCTACGAGGCTGCCACCGGCGGCACGGCCTTGGCTACCGGTGCTTCCTTCACCACCCCTGCGCTTACGGCTTCGCGTCAGTACTTCGTGGAGGCGGTGAGCGGCGGTAACGAAACCATGGGCCGCACGGCCCCGACGGGTACGAGCAGCGTAGCCGCTTCAAACTACGGCCTGGTATTCTCGGCTGGTAGTGCTTTCACTTTGAATTCAGTGGAAGTGTACCCCACCGGTGCTGCTGGCAACCTTGTGGTACAGGTACAGGACAATACCGGCACACTGATTCCGGGCCTGGCCGCCACGGTAGCCATTCCGGCCGGTACGGGCACCACGGCCTTCACGGTACCGCTGAACTTCAACATCCCGGCTGGCACAAACATGCGCCTGATTGCGGTGAGCAGCCCGGCCATGGTACGGGAAACCAGCGGTGCTACGTATCCTTACACCACGCCTAGCGGTGTCGTAACCATCACCAATGGCTACATCAGCGGCACCTCCAACACCTACTACTACTTCTACAACTGGCAGGTGTCGACCGAATGTGCCGGTGTACGCACGCCCATCCAGGTAAACGTAGACGCTACGCCGACTGCCACGTTACCGGCTGCTACGGCTACTGTCTGCAGCACGGGCACTTTCCAAATGGCTGGCACAGTAGGTGGCTCGGCTACGGGTGGCACTTACACCACCAGCGGCACGGGCACCTTCTCGCCTAATGCTACCACGCTGGGTGCTACTTACAATCCGTCGGCTGCTGACATAGCTGCCGGTACGGTAACCCTTACGCTGACCACCACTGGCCAGTCCGCTTGCTCTCCGGCTACGGCGCAGGTGGTGCTGACCTTCAGCGCCGCGCCGCTGGCCACGTTCAGCTACCCCACGACGGCCAGCTACTGCGCCGGCAGCACCGGCTCGGTAACGCCGACGCTGGGCACAGGTGCCACGGCCGGTACGTTCACTTCGACGGTAGGGCTGAGCATCAACGCCACGACCGGTGCCATTGACTTGGCTACCTCTACGGCTGGTACTTACATCGTAACCAACACCGTTGCAGCTTCAGGCGGTTGCTCAGCAGTGGTGGATACCACCACAGTGACCATTAACCCGGCTGTTTCGGCAGCTTTCACGTACCCTGCAGCCTCGTTCTGTCAGTCGGCTACCAACCCGGTAGCGACTGTCACGGGCACTGCCGGTGG
The DNA here is from genome assembly GCF_058932745.1 of Hymenobacter sp. FMD4. NCBI lineage: Bacteria > Pseudomonadati > Bacteroidota > Cytophagia > Cytophagales > Hymenobacteraceae > Hymenobacter > Hymenobacter sp. FMD4. The sequence goes on along the minus strand of NZ_JBZYWH010000013.1, from coordinate 108,408 downwards.
CACGTTCAGCTCTACGACGGGCCTGAGCATCAACGCCACGACGGGTGCCATTAACTTGGCCGCCTCCACGGCCGGCACTTACACCGTGACTTACAGCGTGAGCGGCTCCTGCTCGGCCACAGCCACCTCCCAGGTGACCATCAACGCGGTGCCGGCGCGTCCGACCGTGTCGGTGGTCTACAACGGCCCGACCACGACCCTGACCTCGAGCGCCGCCACGGGCAACCAGTGGCTGCTCAACGGCCAGCCGATCAGCGGCGCTACGGCTCAGACCTACGTGGTCAGCTCGGCCGCCCAGTTCGGCTCGTACACGGTGGTGACGACTTCGGCCCAGGGCTGCGCTTCGCAAGCCTCGCTGCCGCTGGTGGTGAACTCTTCGGTGAAGCCGCTGGCCGGCTCTTCGCTGCAGCTCTACCCCAACCCCACGCGTGACGGCCGCCTGACCGTGGCGCTGACGGGCTACCGCCACGCCGTCGAGCTGACTGTGCTCAACGCCGTGGGCCAAGTGGTAACCCGCCACACGGTGCCCGCCGGCCAGGCCCAGCACACGCTGGACCTGAGCCAGCTGCCCGCTGGCATGTACATCCTGCGCGCCACCTCCGAGGGCGGCTCCGATACCCGCCGCATCGTGAAGGAATAGAGTCCTTCGCTTGCTTTTGAAACCCCGCCAGCAGCTTGCTGGCGGGGTTTTATGTTTTCGTGGGCCTGAAACAAAGCCACAACTTATCCGCGAAATTCGCCGGAGCTTCCGCAATGCATCGTACTTTTAACGATTCGCCTAGTCGTCCATACTTCATGCCCGATCCGATTTCGCAGACAGACCTGTCGCAGCACTATCAGCAGAAAATTCGGCAGGTATTTGCCGAAGTGGGTAAGGTGGTGGTGGGGCAGCAATACATGCTCAACCGCTTGCTCATTGGCCTGTTTACCGGTGGTCATATCCTGCTGGAAGGCGTGCCAGGGCTGGCCAAGACGCTCACCATCAGTACCCTGGCCAAGGTGCTACACCTGCATTTTCAGCGCGTGCAGTTCACGCCCGATCTGCTGCCTTCCGACCTCGTGGGCACCATGATCTACAACCAGACGCAGTCGGACTTTGAGGTGAAGAAGGGGCCCATTTTCGCCAATCTGGTGCTGGCCGACGAAGTAAACCGCTCCCCGGCCAAGGTCCAATCGGCCCTGCTGGAAGCCATGCAGGAAAAGCAGGTGACCATCGGCGACACTACGTACCCGCTGGATTTGCCCTTTTTAGTGCTGGCCACCCAAAATCCCGTAGAACAGGAGGGGACCTACCCGCTGCCCGAGGCCCAGGTCGACCGTTTCATGATGAAAGTGTACGTCGACTACCTCAAGAAAGCGGAAGAGTTGGAGGTAATGCGGCGCATGGCCAATCTCTCGTACACCAGCGACGTGGAGGCCGTGCTGACCAAGGAAGATATTTTCGGCATTCGCGGCCTGATCAATCAGGTGCAGATTTCCGATACGCTGGAGAAGTACATCATTGAGCTGGTGTTTGCTACCCGCAAGCCAGCGGAATACGATTTGAGCGAGTTTGCCCAGTATGTGCAATACGGTGTAAGCCCGCGCGCCAGCATCGCGTTGCACCGTGCCGCCCGCACAATAGCCTTCTTCGACGAGCGCGACTATGTGCTGCCCGAAGACATCAAGGACGTGGCCGCCGATGTGCTGAATCACCGCATCATGCTTACTTACGAAGCGGAGGCTGACGGAGTGCGCACCCAGGATTTGATCGAAGCCATGCTGCGCAAGGTGCCGATCAGCTAAGCTGATTTCATGAGTAAGCTTTCCAAAACCTTTCGGGCCCTAGCTAGTCTGGTACGCAACCCTTGGCTGCTGAACGTGGTGCTGGCCGCCGATGAGCAGCAGTGGCAACGCCAGGCCCTGCGCCATGCCCAGCGCTGGCAGCTCACACCCCAGGGCCTGCCCGAAACGCCGCTGACCGACATGCTTTCCGCCGATGGTGGCGTAGTGCGACCCTTCGCCTTCGGTGAGGGTGGCTCCTTGCCCACCGACCTGCTGCTGTTGCGGACGCTGACACAACGCGTACCCAATTGCCGCTACTTCGAAATTGGGACGTGGCGCGGTGAAAGCGCCGCCAACGTGGCAGAAGTCGCAGCTTCGGTGCACACCCTGAACCTGTCGGCCGAGGAGATGCGCGCCATGGGCCTGCCCGCCGGCTACATCGACCTGCACGGTCACTTTTCGCGTCCTTTGCCCAACGTGACCCACCTGCACGGCAACTCCGCCACCTTCGATTACGGTTCCTTGCAGCCCTTTGACGTGGTGTTCATCGACGGCGACCACCGCTACGAAGCCGTGCGCCGCGACACCGAGCGGGTGTTTGCCGAGTTGCTACACCCACAGTCAGTGGTGGTATGGCACGATGCCGCCAAGCAGCCTGGGCAGCCGCGCTGGGAAGTGCTCAGCGGCATCTTGGATGGCCTGCCTGCCAACGCTCCTGGATACCTCTACGCCGTGCGCAATACTTTGTGTGCGCTGTATAGCCCTTCACCGTTGGACAGTGTTGTGCCCGAACTATACGCCGCGCCACGGGCCTTTGAAGTACAAGTACAGCCTCGCTAAGCTCGGCCGGAAAGGTGCGCCTCGGCGTCGGACGAAAGGGCTAGGCCGGTTTGCGTCGTAGCGTGTCCATCAGTCCGACTACATCGGCGCGGCGTGGTAGCAGGTCGCTGAACTGGGCGCCGGTGGTGAGCAGGAACTGCAGCAGCAGCCACAAAGTAGAGCCGCAGTAGGAAATGGAAGTAGAAATGGCCGCACCGGCCGGGCCGTAGCGCGGAATCAGCACGGCGCACCCGGTCAGCGTTAGGCCCAGGCCCACCAGGGTAGTAACGTTGTTGACGCGGTAGCGGGCCAGCGCGGCAAAGTACGCGCTCAGCTGCATGTTGATGCTCAGCGCCACCACCCCCGGGGCCAGCAGCCGAATGATGCGTTGGGCGGCGCCAAACTCCGGTCCAAAAACAGCGACTAGCAGCGGTACTGGCAGCAACGCCAATGTGGCTACGGCCAGCGTGGTGAGGGCCAACGTGAGCCGCACGGCCCGCACGGTAGCCTGCACGGCCGCATCGGCACTGCTGCGGTGGAGGATGTCGACGTACTGCACCTGCGAAATGCTACGCGGAATCAGCCAGATGGCCTCCGCCAGCGCTACGCCCACCGACAGCACCCCCACGGCCTTGGTGCCCGTCCAGGCCGCGATGAAGTAATAGCTAAGGCGGTAGTTGGCAAAAGCGACGATGTTGGAGAAGTGTGCCTCGCGGCTATGGCGCGCCAATTCCCGCGCCGTGGCCCGCCAGCGGCGGCGATGCCCTGTTGGGCGCTCAGGCTGCCGCCATAACAAGGGCACGGAGGCCAGCCAAGTAGTGCCGAAAGTGAGCAAGGCCATGCTGTAATAAGCCTCCGGGTTACGCCACTGTTCGCTGAAAAATGCCAGTGCCAGGCCCGCTCCAAGCAGCAGGCTTTGCAGCAGGGTGAAGCTATTGAACAGGCTTTCCTGGCGACGCCCCAGCAGCAGCAGCAAATTGATGGATGACCACGCCTGAAAAACCGTGGTGGCGAGCAGATAGCCCGCGTAGGCCAGGCTGGTATCACGCCAGAAATAAACGCCTACTGTGCCCAATACGCAAACCACGGCGGCCCACACGTAGGCTGGCACCAGCAGGTGCCACAGGTTCCGCTGCGGCACCAGATACATCAGCGACGAGCCGCCTACCAGCCCAATGAACAGCAGTAAAGCCGCGCAATCGGTCACAAACAAGCTCACTTGGCCCCGGCCCGCCGCCCCCAGCCACCGCGCCGTCAGCCACACGATGCCGAAATTCAGCAGTGCAGTGCCCAAGCGGGTGGAAAAGGTGAGCAGTACGCGACGCAAATTCATGGGCGGGCAGACTTCAGCAGGCAGTAATACAAATCGGCGAAAGTGCGGCCCACAGTGGCCGGGCTGCACCGCGCCACGGCATCGGAGCGCAGCTGCCGGGCATCCAGCGTCAGCTGCCCCGATACCACAGCTATCAGCGCCGCAGCCAGGGCAGCTTCGTCGTCAGGATTTATCAAGATGCCAAACCGACCAGACGGCTCAAACAGCTCCGGCACACCGCCCGTGTAGGTGGCTACTACCGGGCAGCCGCAGGCCCGGGCTTCCAGCAGCACGCAGCCAAACGTTTCGGCGCGGCTGAAGGAGACCAGTGCCGCCGCCCGTTGCATTTCGGCTGCCACGGCCGTGTGCGGCAGCTTACCTAGCCACGTCACAGTGCCATCGGCTACGAGGTGCAAGTCGGTGGCTAGTTGGTGCAATGCGGCCTCATCGGGCCCGTATCCGGCAATGCGCAGCTGTACGCCCGGCCTCTGCTCACGCAACCGGGCCACCACACGCAGAATGCCTGAGATGTTCTTTACTGTGTCGTGAAAAGCCGATACCACCAGCAGCGGGCCCGGGGTAGGTCGGCCATGATTCCCTGGCTGGAAAAGCTCAGTATCAACTACATTGGCAATGACCACTGATTGCGCATTGACAAAGCCGAGGTTGTGCATGGCGTCGCGCAGGCCCTGAGAGACGGTATGCAAGGCGGCCGCCCGCCTTACCACCAGCCGCGTGAGCCAGCGACGTAGCCAGCCAATCTGATTTGAGCGTTCGGGCAGGTACAGCGTCCAGTGCTCCGTAACGAGGTAGGGGATATGCTGCTGCATACGCAGCCACCAGGCAAACAGGCCCGTGCGCAACAGCACGTGCACATGCACTAAGTGAGGCTGCCCCCAGTGCCGCCGCAGTTGCCGGTAGCCATGCCACAGGCAGCCAAAATACAGCAGCAACTTCAGCGGCTTATCGATCAGGCCGAGGCCCGTAGGGCGGGCGCGGTAGTAGTAGCGCAGCGTCGGTACGGGCTGTTCCCAGTCAGCCTCGCTCTCCACCAGCTGCTGCAGCGGGCCGCGAGCCACCGTGGCAAACAGCACCGCGGCCTCGGCGTGCGGCGCAATGGCCGCTACGTGCCGCGCCACGAAGTCCCCATCTTGGTCGTCGTAGCGGTGCGGATACCACTTGGGCAGCATGAGCACGCGGGGCAGCGGCGGGTGATTCATCAATAGCGAGGCGGACCGCAGGAGCGCGGAAAGGGCAAGTTCGGTATTCAGCGGCGGAATTGCCGCAGTTCTTTACCGGCTTCGATCAGCTTATGTGGGGAAGAGAAGCCGTGCGGACTAGATCGGCAGGTGCTGCCGGTTGTCACTGCAGTAGCACCTTAGTCAGCAACAGAACGGCCCGCCTCCTTTCGGAAGCGGGCCGCATTCACTAGTAATAGTCAAGCTAAGTAATCGAGGTATACGTATTGGAAATCAGGTTGTTGTTGGGTTATTACTTCGCCACCACGAAGCGTACAGCTTCGCTCGTTTCCTCGGTCTGGATGGTGGCCGTGTACAGGCCAGCCTTCAGCGAAGTCGGCAGCTGGATTTCCTGCTGACCAGCCGACAGCTTGCGGCCTGCCGTTACCACGGCTACCTCGCGGCCCGTTACGTCCAGCACGCGCACCGTGGCCGTGCCAGCGCGGCGCAGCTCAAACGAGAGGGTAGCAGTACCGGCGGTCGGGTTCGGGAACACGGCCAGGCTCTGCACTTGGTCGCTAGCCGACTTGGCCGCCAGCGTCTGGCCGGGGCGGTTGTAGCAGGTGAACTGCGGGTTGAAGTTTGTCCAGCCGGCAGCCCAGTTGGCCGTGCCGGCGGGGCCGAAGGCGCCGCGGTATGTACCGGTCTTTTCGAAGAAGGCATCGGCCAGCTTGGCATCGGTGTAAGCCGCGCCCATTACCAGCGGCGAGTTGGCCGGCAGGTTCAGGGTTGGTACGTTGTTCTGCTCAAACTGGAAGTTGTTGGCGTTCAGGTTCAGCTCGGCAGCAGTAGCGTAAGTGGTATTGCCGTTGCTGGTCCAGAAACCGGCCACGTCGTACGTACCGCCCGACTGCTGGGTGTAAGCATTGGTCATGCCGGCCATTACGTTGTTCTTCAGCACGAGCGCACCCGAAGTCGCGTTGCTTTGCACAGCAGTGCCGTCAAGCGTCAGGCCTTGGGGCCAGCCCGTTAGCACCGAGTTGAAGATGGAAATCTGCGTGTTGCGGCGCAGGTGCATGGCGCGGGTGAAATTGGCCGTTGCCCCGATGGGGTTCGGCAGGATGGCCGTGATGTTGGAGAACACCGGAGCCGTGCGCGGCGTCAGCGTCGAGCCGTTGGCGTCGTTGTCTGATTCGAAAGCCGTCGAGCCCGATACGTCGGCCGAGTTGGGGTCGCGGATTACCAGGCCGTACTGAATCTTGCCCTGGAAGCCGAAGTCGGTATCGAAGTCATCGTCGGTAGCCGCAATGGCCACCAGGTGCTTAGCATTTACGGTACCGCCAAACCACTCAAACGAGTCATCGCCGCAGTATGAAACTTGCACGTAGTCGATGGTGGTGCCCGAGCCCACGCCGCCCATGGTCAGGCCGTTGATTTCGGAGTTGGGCTGGAAGGCAATGCCCGGGAATTCGATGCGCACGTAACGCAGCGTACCGGAGTTGTCAGCGGGGTCGTTGCCGCCGTACACGGCCTGCACACCACCCTCAATGGTAGGAGTGCCAGCCTGGTTTACCGGGGCACGACCGCAGAGAATCACGCCGCCCCAGTCGCCGCGGGCGCGGGAGCCAGCCGGCTCATTGGAGGTAAACACGATGGGCTGGGCGGCTGTGCCGTTGGCCTCGATGCGCGCGCCTTGCTTAATGATCAGGGTGCCACGGGTGGCCTTATTGCCCTTGATGATGGTGCCGGGCTGAATGGTCAGTGTGGCACCGTTTTCTACGTACACGAAGCCGTCCAGCAAATAAATGTTGTTGCTGGTCCAGGTGGTGTTGCTGGTAATCGAGCCCGATACCACAATCGGAGCCGGAGCAGCCGGGCAGGTGGTTTGGGCCAGTACAGCGGTAGCCGGGGTGGCTACTGCTACGGCGCAGGCAAGCAGAGCGGGAAGTAGAAGCTTTTTCATTGTCTATGGAATGGAAAAAGATGTTCTGATTCGACGCTGCGAAGGTCCGAAAGCATAACGCCCACCCGGTCAGGGTAGGCGTTATGCTTTCGTTAGCGCGGTGTTACGTTATTGTTGACTCTAGAAATTGTAAGTCAAACCCAAGGTAGAGTAGCGGCCGCGCAAGTAGTTGTTGAACGACACACGGGGTTCGTCGCGGCTGATTTTGCCGTCGCGGTTCAGGTCGTAGTAGTAACGGTAGCGCTGGTTCATTACGTCCTGCATACCGGCGCGCAATTGCAGGTGCTTGCCCAAGCCCTTGGTCAGGGCTAGGTCCACCACGTGGCGCGGCATTTCAATGGCGGAGTAGTTCTGCGTCTGGTCGCCCACAAAGCTGATACGCTGGCCTACCACGTTGTACTGCGCCGATACCTGCCACTTCCGGTCCTCATCCTGGTAGAACAAGCCGGTGTTCACCACGTAAGGCGCCTGGCCCTGCAACGGACGGTCGAACAAGGCGAAGCCAAGGTTTTCCGGCGTTTCAGCCAAGTTTACCCGGCTGCGAATAAATGAGGCATTTAGCACCATACCTAGCTTCTGCAGGAAGGGGTTGTCCGTGATTTCGGCAAAGCCTTTACGGGCTTCCACTTCTACACCCATGTCGTAAGCCTTAGCCGCGTTCTGGTAGGTTAGGTACAGCTGCGAGGTGCCCACCGACTGAGTGGTCTGCTCGATGGCGTTGCGGAAATCCTTGTAGAACACGCCCACCGAAAGCATTTCCGACTTTGTGGGGTAGAACTCGTAACGGAGGTCGGCGTTGTAGATGGTTGCCGTGCGCAGGTTTGGATTGCCGGTGATGATGGCGTTGTTGCCGAAATCAAAGTAGGACAGGTCAGCAATTTCGCGGAACTCCGGACGGTTAACCGAGATGCTGCCGCCTAGGCGCAGCAAGGAGCGCATGTTGAAGTTGTACGTCGCGTTTAGCGAGGGAAGCGCGACCGTTTTGATTTCTTCGTACAGATCCGATTTCAGCGGCGTGTTCAAAAAGCGGCGGTTGTGCTCCATGCGCACCCCACCCGATACACTAAATTTATCCGATATCGGCGCTACTAAGCCCACATAACCGGCCACTAAGGTGTTATCGGCGTTGTACGATTCGGTTTGACCGCCTTCGTCCAGTCGGAAGCCGTTTACTGGGTCTAGGTTTTCAGGAGCGAAAATCCGGTCAATCGGCGACGTCAGAATGGCGTCGCGGTCGGGACGACGGTTAAATACGGCTGGGTTGCTGATCATATAGGAGAAGTAGCGCTGATCGTAGCTACGCTCCTTGTGCTCGGCATAAAAACCTACCCGGATCTTGTATTCGTTGGCCTTGGTGGTATCGCGGCCCATGATGCGCTGCTCCCACTGACCGCTGCCCATGTAGGTGTTTTCCTTCAGCTCGGAGAAAAAGCGGCTGGCATCGAAGGGGTTGGCGCCGTTCGGTACAAACACGTAGAACGGACGCGTCGATTCTTCCGGGCGGGTGGCACGGTAGCGGCTGTAGTCGGGCTCGTCGCGGAACACGTAGTTGTAGCCGCCGGTCCAAGTGACGGTGCTGCGCCGGCTAGCCCCCAAGTCATGCGTGCCTTGCAGCTGACCCGAGTAGATCGTGCGGCTCTGATAGTGCAGGGCGTTGTCGTTGCGCTCCTGCTGCTCGATTTTATCAACGCCCACACGGTTGATGACCTCGTCGGTGCCGTACTGGTTAAGGAAGTTGCGGAATTCTAGACGGTTGTGGTCGTTCAGGCGCACCTGCCAGTTATGAATCACGCCCAGGCGAACCGCCGTCAGCGAACGGGTGTCTTGGAAGCTGTACTGGATCGGGTAGGTCTGGTCTTCCTCCTGGAAAGCTCCCGCCCGCTGGCGCAGTTGCTGGTACTGCTCGCGCGTGTTGGAATAGGATATCGACGTTACATTACTGATGTATGCCGAACCCACCTCAAAGCGGCGGTTCAAGCCTAGCGACAAACGCATATCGGGGCGGGCCGTGCCCAGCGTGGGGGTCCACTGGTTGCGCATGCGCGCCGAGCTTTCGCCCACGTTGCCCGGCAGCTGCCGTTCGCCGCCGTCGAAGCCCAGCCAGTCCGTCTTGCTGGGGTTGCTTTCTTGGTAGCCACCTTTGAAAGTGGTGCCCGAGCGGGCCCAGCCCGAGGCCGTGAAGCTGGTGCTATTGTCAAGCACCGAGTTTTTGGTGTACACCTTTACCACACCACCGCCGAACTCGCCCGGCAGCTCCGGGGAGCCCGACTTAAAAATCAGCACCCGGTCGATAACCGACGAGGGCAGCACGTCAAACGAGAAGGAACGCGTATCCACCTCCGCCGACGGCGTCAGGGCGTCGTTCATCATTACGGTGTTGTAGCGCTCGGCCAGCCCGCGGATTACAATGAAGTTGTTGTTCTGAATTGTCACGCCCGGAATGCGCTTCACCACCTCGGCAGCGTCGCGGTCCAGCGTCTTTACTATCTGGTCATTGGACATGCCGCTGACCACCACTTCGCTTTTCTTCAGATCCTGGATCAGGGCTACTTCCGTGCCCGTCTGCTTCTGACCCGTAATGGTTACTTCGCTCAACGCTTGCACGTTCTCTTCGAGCGTACCGTTAAGCGTGGTTTTCTGACCTGCCGTCACCACAATGCCCGTAAAATTCACGGGTTTGTAGCCGATGTTGGTCATCATAATACTATAGGTACCAGCCGGCAGCTTCAGCTCGTATCGGCCATCCACATCCACGGGCGCGGCCTGCGTGGTGCCCGGTACTACTACGGTTGCACCGATGACGGCTTCACTGGTTTTTTTGTCAAGCACTTTGCCGACAATGGAGCCTTGTTGGGCGAAGGTCAAGCTACTGATAGTCAGTAGCAAAAAGAGTAAAAAAGAACGATGCATAACGCTGCTCTGATTGGCTGTGCAAAGCTATTTTCGCCCCGTTATGCCAGTGTGACGCTGTCGTTATGCTTATGTTATGCAATATGCAAGTAGCTGAACATCTGAATAGACCTACTACTTTTGCGCTCCATTTACCGCTACCTCCATGCTGCAATCCATGACCGGCTACGGCGTCGCCCATCGCGAAACCGAGCAATATACCGTTGTTGTCGAAATCAAGTCCTTGAATTCAAAGGGGTTGGATCTTGGGCTGCGGATGCCTCGCTCCCTGGTAGCACACGAGTTGGAACTGCGCAACCTGTTGAACCGACAACTGATTCGCGGTAAGGTTAACGTCAGCATTGATATTAACCGGCCGGCAGCCACCCGTTCCCGCGCCACCCTTAATCGAGAAGCTCTTGCTGCCGCTTACCAAGAACTGCAAGCCGCTGCCCAAGAGTTAGGCGCCGAACCGCATAACTTAATGGAGCTGGCCCTGCGGCTTCCAGGCGTAGTGCAGTCGCCCACCGAAGCTGCTACCCCTTCAGAAGAAGAGTTGGCCCTGACCTGGGATGATCTGCTGCCGCTAGTACAAGAAGCCATCGACCGTGCGCTGGATTTCCGACGCACCGAAGGACAAACCCTCACTAACGAAATTCTGGGTTACATCGACCGCATTCGTATCCTGCTGGCCGACGTGGAACGCCACGACCCCATGCGACTGGAGAATGTGCGCCGCCGTATGAACGAAGGGTTGGGTGAAATAGCTCAAAGCGACCAGTTCAATCCCAGCCGATTCGAGCAGGAGCTACTATATTATATAGAGAAGCTAGACATCGCCGAGGAGAAAGTTCGGTTGGTCAGCCATCTGCATTACTTTACCGAAACGGTACACCTACCCGAGCCCACCGGTAAAAAGCTGGCCTTTATTTCGCAGGAAATAGGTCGGGAAATTAATACCATCGGCTCCAAAGCCAATGACTCAACCATCCAACACTTGGTGGTAGGAATGAAGGAAGAGCTCGAAAAAATCAAGGAACAGCTCAATAACATTCTCTAAGTCCTAACACTTGTTTGGTTGGCTACAAAAAGGCCAATTGAATAATTTTTATACATAGAAGTAAAACTGTTTTCAAATGCCTTTCGTATCTTCCGTAAGCTCAACAGGAAGGTTACGGTTGCATGAAAGTGCTGCTACAGGCCTATAAAGCAGGATTTGCGTCCTTAAAGAGCTGCCACAGGCTTTGGACAAAATTATTTTTGTATAAAGTTCTTGTGCGGCCAGCTTTTCTTCCTAAATTGTGTTATCCAAACAGAGTGCACTGCTCTGTACGGTAATATACCCAGAAAGAATTTTCACCTTTTTTCGGTCATAATCATGAAGAAAGTTCTACTCGCCCCGTTGCTCTGCTTGGCAGTGCTGCTTATGGCCGCTCGGCCCTTCGCCGAAGTGGAGCTGATCAAGAAGCGCGTTCTTAGCGAACGTGTGGAAATCCTGATTCCGAAAGGATTTGAGGTGATGAGCGAGCAGCAGATGGATTTCCTGTATGCTAAGGCTCAAAGCCGTCCGAGCGTCATCTACACTAACACGTCGCACGCCAGCCTGTCTTTCTCTTACACCGATAATACGGCGGATCAGGACATGGTTAGCATGTACGCTACTAACTTCATGAAGACGTACCGGAAGCAATACTCCGATGCTACGTTCTTCGCCGACGGCGTCAAAGAAATTAACGGCCGTAAAGTTGGTTTCATCGAAATGTTGAAGCCCGAACTGGGCCACCAGGTTTACCAGTTGATCTTCTTCACTGACGTGGAAGGGCGCCTGCTGATGTGCACCTTCTCCTGCCCCGACCGTCAGAAGCCGGAGTGGGAATCGGTAGCTAAGCAAGTAATGGGCTCTTTGCGCAGCAACAGCTAAACAGCGCGGTTTATCCCGCTGTTTTTCTATCATCCCGGAATTGTCTGAATCCACCCAGACGATTTCGGGATGATTGCTTTTTACCAAGGACGTAAAGTCAGGTCGATTATTGCCTAGCTAAACGTCATTGTGTGATAATAATACGGTTGTACTATAGCAAGCTAATCAGCCCTTTTGGTTAATAGCTGAAAGTAATCTGCTATCAATCCAAACATGCCGCTGAAACCAGTCAGAGGTAAAGTGGCTGCCCTGTCATGCACATCGTGGTAGTGGGTGGGGGTGCCACGTAAGTAGATGAAGAAGGCAGGCACGCCAGCTTCGGAGAAAGGATAATGGTCAGAGTTGGCAGCACGGCCGCGAGGGGCTAGCTCGGGCAAATAATGATGCTGCTCATTTACATGTACTAATTGCCGATACTCCGATTCGTGCAGTCGGGCATTTACAACCGTAGCGCCGGATTGGCCGGTCCCTTCCAAGTCAAGATTGATAAGGAAACGGATGCGCTCTAGTGGTAACAGAGGGTGCTCCACGAAATAACGCGAGCCAATGAGCCCTGCTTCTTCAGCACTGAAAGCGAGAAACGCAATCGAGTAGCGCGGTTGGTTTTCGGGGCGTGCATAGTGAGCGGCTAATTCCAGGAGTAGAGAGGTGCCACTGGCATTATCATTGGCTCCAGGAAAATAGGTTCGGCGGCCCATGCGGCCCAAGTGGTCGTAGTGCGCCGTAATTACTAGGAAAGAATCAGGCTGAGCACTGCCGCGTATGAACCCCACTACGTTCTGAGTAGTATAAGCGCGCTGCAACGTTGCATCGACCTTGATGCGGACCGTAGGAGGGGGAGCAGCAGGCCACCGCTCAGCCAGCACCTGCAAGCGAACCTGCTGATGTTGTTGTTGCGCTACCGAAGCAGTGAGTTTACCGGACACCAAGGTAATGCGCACTGCCGCTTGGTTTACCGCCTGTTCAAAGGCTGCGGGAAGGTTGCGCAAGCGTTCAGCGTCGCGCTGATGCATAACTATGATGCGACCCGTAAGCGAGTTTGACAGGAAACGCTGGCCGGCAGCCTCGTTGGTGAAAATTAGCGAGTCGAGGTAAACGGGTGCGCCGTTCAAATTACCCGGGCCGGAACCGGGTTCTGCTATATAATCTTCGCCAGGGCGCAGCTTTTGCTTATGAGCCCATAGGTCAAGCTTGCCAGGAAACGTGTTTACGTCTAACTGGAAAGATTGAAAATAATTGGGCGCGAGGGGCTGTAACTGCAACTGCCGGAACCGCTTACGAATAAAGTCGGCTGCTTTCCGCTCTCCTTGGCGGACGTAGCCGCGCCCATGCATGCGAGGGCCGGCAAGTTGCTCAATGGTGCTTCGGGCCCGGGTCATATCCTGCCCTGTACCCGGTGAGCCGTAACCCACACCCACCGCGCAGATCAGGCAAGCAGCAACGCTTGTGTAGCTCCGGCGCGGCATCAATCAAAAAGTGCTTGGGGCAGGTACATCCCACCAGCGCTGGGTGAGACGCATAAAGCCAACGCCCGCCACCGCGCCGATGGAGTCGCTGAGCACATCGGTCCAATCGCCCATGCGGCCTAACTCCATTGAACTTTGAATAAGCTCGATGGCGGCACCCAGGGCCAGGCAGATCAGCAGCGTCCACAGGAAAGCCCGGCGGTAGAGGCTTGGGAAAAGCCGCTGCCGCCGGGCTAACAGTATGTAGAGCACCGCCGTCACCACGAACATACCGGCGTGGGCGGCCGTGTCAAATGCAAACAGTTCCCAGTGGGGGAGGGGCGGTAGCTGATCCAGGGGGCTCAGCGTACCCCAGAGCATGAAGGCCGTCCAGGCGGCGGCCAGCAGCGGCCAGACCCGATTGCCAGCCAAAAAGGTGGACCGTAGGATCTTAGCCAAACCCTCTGCTTAAGCGCCTACCAATTCGCCGTAAGCCTCAGCCGACAGCAGGGCTTCCAGCTCCGACGGATCTTGGATGGACATCTTGATCATCCAACCGTCGCCGTAGGGGTCCGAGTTTACGGATTCGGGGGCATCGGTCAGCTTGGGATTTACTTCCAGCACCGTGCCGGTGATGGGGCTGAACAGGTCCGAAACCGTCTTAACGGCTTCTACCGTGCCAAATACTTCGTCCCGGCTTACTTCCTTATCAGCAGAGTCAATGTCTACATACACGATGTCACCGAGTTCCTTCTGGGCAAAATCGGTGATGCCTACGTAGGCCACATCGCCTTCGATGCGAATCCACTCGTGCTCTTTGGTGTACTTCAGGGTGCTGGGCAGGTTCATAAGAGGCTAAAACAGGATTGGGATGAAAAGCCGCGGTGCGGCGGTCAAAGGTAAGGCAAAAGAGGAATGGATAAATGGCCGAATGGCTAAATGGTCAGTGGTTCCGCTGACGGAACAACCAACCCTCTAGCCATTCGGCCATTTCAACTAGTTCAGCAGCTATTGCGACAGGCTGTAGCGCAACTGGACGCCGCCTTCGGTTGCGGCATTCTTGAAGGAGTTGCTCACCCGCGGCTGCGACACATTGCGGGTGAAGTAGAACTGCAGGTTCAGGCGCTGATTCACCACGTAGTCCACCGTGGGGCGCAGTTGGTACTGGCGGTTGCCGTTGGTTACCTGCTGTTCGGGCCGGCCCGGTTCGGCCCCGTTCGGATTGCGCCGCGTTGGAGCCACGGCATCTACAATGCTCCGCTGAATGGTGATGTTGTCGCGGATGGAAAGGTCCAGGCGGGCGTTCAGCTCGTTGCGCAGGATGCGCTGCTCACCTCCAATGCGGAACGGAATGCGGAACCGGTTGGTGGTGTAGCCCAGACCGATGGTAATGGTCTTATTGCGTAGCTCGGTCACTTGGGCATTGGTGGCGTTCAGTGCCAAGCTACGGTCGAGGCCATAGTCGAGGCGGCCGTTGACTTTCTCCAGGGTCTGGAAATTGATGCCAACCAGCGGCGCGAGGCGTTCAGTGATGACCACTTGGTTGGCCACGTAGTACGGAATGTACAGCTTGTCTCGGTTGGTGACGGTTGCCAAGCCCTCCGGTTCTTCCTTATACAAGGTTGAAGTAGTGTAACCCAAGATCTGATACTCCGACGAATAGGAATGAGTAATTGCCACCGAGCGCAGGTACCGCTGCACAAAAGGAACGTTAGAAAGGCCATTGTAATCGATCCGCCAGTTGGGCAGCGGTATCCGCACTGGGCGAAATGGATTGAAGCTTTTAGCCTTGTAATTAGCTGAAGACCGACCGCGGTAAGCATCGAGGAAAGCCGGAATTAGCACATCCTGCGAGTTATAACCGTAAAGGCCGCCGGTAGTGTCTCCTTGTCTATCAATCAACGGGTTGGCTGCCTGCAACCGGTCACGGATGGGAATTCGGTTGTTGACAAAGCGTTCAAAAGCCGCAGAGGTATTGTTGCGGCGCAAGTCGCCAAACAGCGTTTGCAGCGAGAAGAACGATGTACTAAACGAACCGGAGCCTAAGGGCAGCGACGGAGCCATTACGAAGGTGCCCGTCAGCGGATCGACGATGGGCTGCAGGCTAAAGGTGTCCACTGCTGCCCGGTAGAACACCTCGCGGTTACGCACTTGCTGGCGCCGGGCATCAAGCTGAATATTGAAGTCGCGGAAAGGCTCTAGCGCAGTGCGAATATTCAGGTTGGTCGTTTGGAGCGAGCTAAGCGGAGTGTTCAGTAAGTCGCTGCGCTCTGTGTACCAGCCGCGCGCATTGGCGCGGTTGTACAGATTGTTCAGATCAGACTGCTGGCCCAGGATGAAGGGTACACCTGGAGCTGAGAAGTCGCTGTTCAGGCCGAAGAAGCGCGTACCTGGCAGGTAGCCCGGCAGCAAGGTGCCCGAAGTTTGAGTGTAAGTGAAGTTAAGCGAGCGAGCCGTCATCAAGGAGCGCAGCACGGCTTTGAGCGCCCGCAATTCGGGACCCTTTGCGGTATCGGTGGCAGCATTAGCAGTGGCCGCACCAGCGGCTTGGCCCTTGCGGCCCTCGGCTTCGTTGCCGCGGCGCAGGCGGTCAAACTCGCTGCCACCCTGACCTTTCTGGCCCGGCGGGGGAGCGTTGTTGATAATGTTCAGGAAGCGAACCTTGTTGTATAGCTTCACCAGGTCGATACGGCCGTTGGCACTCATTTCCTGGCTGTTCTGGATGGTATTACCAATGTTGACAAACTCCGTTTCCTCGCCGCCCGGCTGGGGATTCAGAACAGGTGCCTGAATAGCTGTGGACGCCGCCTGCCAGCTATAGTTGGCAGCGTAACGCGTATCGGCCGACAGCCAGTCGGTGAGCGGGAACTTGTCGAGCGGCAGTCGGTAGGTCAGTGCTACGGTCTGGTTGAAGTTGGTGGTACGGCCACCACGCTGCAGGTTGCGCTGCAGCAGGTCACGGTTGATTTCCGCTCGCGGGTCGTTGGTGGCTACCGTTGGGCCCTTGGTTGGGCCTTCGCCTTCGTCTACGCTGCTGCGGTTGGTGGCGGTATAGTCAAGGATCAGGCTCTTCGTCAGGTCCCACTTCAGGTCGTAGATGCGGTTGATGAAGAAGCTCTTCTGGAATACACCTGGAATGCCATCGGTAGAAGGCACCTGGCCGGGAAGCAGCGTGCGTTGCAGGAACCGCTCGTTGTAACGGCGGTCCAGATCGGCCCGGAAAGCGAAGCGCGACGGCAAGGGCGTGAAGTTCAGCTCCTGCAGGAACTTGAGGTACGGCGAGTTCAGCGCCTGCATCTTGCTCAGCGGCGCGAACGACTTAGGCGTGGGCTGGTAGGTATAAGCCAGCGCGCCGGTGTAGGTGCGGGTGAAGTCGCGGTCGGTACGGATGTCGGTGTGCAGCCGATCGGTAAGCGAGTAACTCAGGGCGAGGTTCTCCACATCATAAGGCCGCACGGGGCGCTCGGTGTTGGTGCGTTCCTTGCGCACGTTGAGCAGGCTGATGGAGCGGCTGCGCGTCTGGTCGGTTACTTCGCGGCGGTACGCGGCGCGGTCGGCTTCCGAGGCAAACTTCTGTAGCGACTGGCTGAGCTCGGTATCTGGGTCGAGGGGGTCGTACTTAGGCGAGCGGCTTTCGTGGCCGGCTTGCAGCAACACCGGCACGCGCAGGCCGAGCTTCTCGGGCAGGAACTTTTCCACCGCCACGGCGGCGTTGACGTCGCCGCGGGCGATGTTGTCCAAAGAACGTTGCGACGGCCGGTCCTGCAGGGCGCCGAAGCCAACCGAGGTAAAGCTGCCAGTGGCGGTGATGTTGGCCACGTCGGCCAGGCGCGTGTTGAAGCGGGCAGTGGCGGCCCAACCGGCGGTCTGGTCAAAGTCCTGCACGCGCAGTTCATCGGCCCAGAGGCACAAGGACTGATCCGGACCCTGGCCGTTGTCCGAAGGGTTCTGGATACCGATCATCAGACCTTGCAGGGTGCTCAGGTCGGGGTTGCCCAGAATGGTAATGGTGGCGTTGACTACGCGGCCGTCGCGTAACGTAACGGGATAATTCTCAGAGTAGGGTACTAGTAGGCTGGAACCGTTTTGGTTGCGGCGGGCCTTCGCATCGATGAAAGCCTGCAGGGGAACATCCAAGCGGTTTTGCTCGGGCCAGATTTCTTCGGCTGTGTTGGCGCCTTGGCGGGTGATTACCAGCGGCAGCGTGTATTGGTAGAAGTTCTGGGTGTAGTCGGTGCCGAAGCGAACGAAGGCCTGGGTCTGGCCATCCTGCAGGTTGCGGTTTTCGCTTTCGGCGTGCAAGAACAGCTTCAGGCGCTTGTAACGCAGCAGGTCTAAGCTGACGTTTTTGTAAGCTGCTTTGGCGTAGCCGTCTTTCAAGCCTTCCACGCATAGGCGCAAGGACTGCTCGTTTTGTTGGCGGTTGACGGTGCTGGAACCGTATTCCCGGTCGCGCTGGATACCAGGGGGCGTTACGTAGCGAATGCCACCATTGGCGCTATTGGTGGCGCCGTTTTCCTCCACGCCCACCGTAGAAATGGCAAAGGCGTCAGCGTCGTTGGTCACGTTGATGGGCTGGCCGCTGTTGGGCTGGGCAATAACGCCCAGGTAACGGCGCCACTGGTTGGCCACAAACTGGAATTGCACCATGCGCAGCACCACCGGTTCTTCCCAGCCTGTGAGGTACATGCGCATAAAGCGAATCGATTTGAAGCCAAACTCAGTGGGGGAGCCTTGAATGCCGGTGTACTGGCGAATAGGAATTCGGAACTGGTACCACGATACCTCGTCGCCGTTCAAGGTGTTGGTTACCTTGTCCACGATGAAGTTTTCGCCTACGCGCAGGTCGCCCGGCTGCAGCGGCACGCGGTACTCGTAGTAGCGTTCCGTGTCGTTGATGACGTTGTCGCGGTTCAGGTCTTCCTTGTCGGGGAAGGCGGTAGAGCTCTGCGTACCATCGGTGCGCGAGTTGCCTTCCATGCCGTTGAAGTTTTTGTAGCGGCCCAGGATTTTGACGTCGTTCTGATCGTACACCTGATCTAGGTGATGACGGAAGTCGTCGGCCGAGGGGTCTTCGAGGTTGGCGTAGCCGGGGATGCTGTTAAAGAAGCTCTGTTCCTCGGTGCTGGTGAAACCATCGAGGCCGATGTCCTGGCGGGTACGGCCACCGGGCGCAGTAGAGAAGGCATCGGTGAGGAACTGCAGGCGCGTAGCCCGTCCCCAGGGGGTCTGCTGCACGTTGTTGGCGGCGGCGGGGTCGTCCGTATCGGGCAAGCCGTTTTCGAACTGGTACGTGCCGTCCTTCAGCAGGTCTTCCGATACCGAACCAAGATTGAAGTACAACTCACCACCGGTAGTGTTTGACTTAGGCGGGTTTTCGGAGTCGTCCACGTTTCCGTTGGCACTTTGAATGAAGGGGTCCATCATCCAAAACTCCAGATACTCCACATTGGCGTTGTCGAAGTCCGTGTCGAAAGTGATTTCGCGCGAGATGCCGCCGTAGTTGCGCTTCGGGTCACCCAAGAGCTTGCGTCCGTTCGTGCCGGGCTGCAGGTTTGGGTTGTAGTTGTACTGACCACGTTCTTGAGGGAAGTAAGCCAGATCAAAGGTGTTTTCATAAGTATTGCCCAAGGCGCCGTTGTCGCGGTTGGGGAATACTTCGGAGCGCGCCACACCACGGGTATAGTGGTTGCGCAGTACCTCGGTGGTGATATTGCTAGGCTTGGAGCGGCCGTTGGTGAAGTAGGTCTGGTCGATGGTGTACCAGGCCAGCTTGGCACGGCGATACGAATAAGCCAGACCCTGCTGGCTCCCGCCCAAGGGAAGTGGCGTGGAACCCAGGCGCCAAGTAGAGGTAGAGTTCAGGCCGCCCAGGGTAAAGGGTGTACGGGCATTCTCGAAGTCATCGAGGTAGGAAGCGCCATCTTCGCCGCGGCCTAGCTTGGACTGACCCGGCACAAACTGCGCAAACTCGCCGCTAAAAGCCACCGACGACGGGGCCTTGGTGTTCACGAAGGGCAGCATGTCGAGGTACTTCGTGAGCACCCGCGACTCGCGGCGCAGGTTCACGTCAAGGCCGTACACGGTGTTGTTGCTGGGTTCTTCGCCCAGGTTCACGCGGTTGATGCCGGGGGCCTGGTTTTCCAGCAAGTGCAGCACCGTGCCGCCTAAGTTTAGGTCGTCCGAGACTTTGTAGTCGAAACGGGCGCCGAGCATCTTGCGCGGCAGCACCTGCACCACGGCGTCGCGCTCAAACTGCACGCGCAACTCGTTGGCCGAGTTCAGGTAGCTCGGGTTGAGCACCTTCACTTTGGCCTGGTCGTAGAACACCTGGTAATCGACGCCTTCTTGTAGCAACGTAGAGCCCGAGTACACCCGCACCGAGCCCTCTGGAATGCGGATGCCTGGCAGTGTAATCTCGTCGGTAGCGGTGGCGGCGTAGCGGCCTTTCAGGAAGAATTTGTCTTTCTCCTGCCGTTGCTGCGCGTCGCTTTGCACCTGCGTGTACAGCTCCTGGTACACGTACTGGCGAATCCGGTCCTGCTCGGTGGCTGGGTTAAACTGCGTTTGGAGGTAACTGCCGAAAGGCTCAACCACCGGGAAGATAATCTTGCCCAGTTCCGGGTCGATGGTTATGCCCGGCAAAAAGTCAAAGTTGCCGTCGGCCGGTCGGTCGTTGTTGGGGTTGACGTTGTCCAGGTTCAGCACCTGCGTCAGCGGGATATTGGCAATCCGCTCGCCTTCCTTCAGCGACAACAAATCGACCCCGGTGGCGTCGTCCTTGTACACGATATCGAGGCGAAACTGGTCGCGGCTGAGCTGCGAGGCGTTCAACGAGTAGATGTTTTTCATCATCAGGTCGAACACCGGCAGGTTACCGGTCAGCAGGCGCGGGTTACCGGTGTTTCCGGGACCGGGCAGGTTCACTGTCGGCTCAGTTCTATTTACCAGGCCCACACCGGGGTTGGTGGCACGCAGCAGTTTCAGGAAGATGGCCCCATCATCGGACACGTTGGCATAGTCGTCGGCCAGTTCCCCGATCTTATAGGTCTGACCGTTGAAGATGTACTCGCACGATATGGCCAGCACCTGCTCCGGCAGCAGTGGCGTGTTCAGCGACACGTAGCCCAGCTGCGGATTGAAGGTGTACTCGCGTGGGTCGAGCTTGCGCGAACGAACTAACTCGTAGTCGATGGTCTTGGTCAGGCCAGCGCTAGTCTGCAAATAGTTATCTACAGTTTGCAGGTCGCGGCTACCGGAGCGAAGCGCAGTTTGCAGCGCGTCGTTGGCGTCGTTCGAGGCCGGGAAATTGGCGCGAGTGGGGCGGATGAACGTGTTGCGGTACAGGAAACGGTTAGGCTCGGCCAAATCCTGCAGCGCCACCACGTTACGCAGCGTTTCGGTGGTGCGGTTGTCGTTGGTGATGTACACCTCCAGGCGGCGGATTTCGACGCCGCTCTGCACGGTAGGCAAGTTGCGTAAGGCCGCGTCGTACCGGTCGCGGAAGAATTGCGACAGAAAGAAGTGCCGGTTGGCCTCGTACTGCGACGCCTTGATTTCGAAGTTGCGGCTCTGGGCCCCGTTTTGCACCCGCACCTCGTCGGCCGTACCGCGTAGCTGAGCGGCTACGCCGGTTACGCTCAAGCGGCCAAACTGTAGCTGCGTTTTGATGCCGAATAGGTTTTGCCCGCCTTGTACCAGGGAGTTGTTCAGCGGCAACGACACGTTGCCCATCTCCACCTTGCGGATGATGTCTGTATCGTAACCCGTGAAGTCGGCCTTGATCTGGTTTTCGAAGTCGAACGCTGCGCGGGTGTCGTAATTGAATAGGATGCGCAGCTTGTCCCCAATCTGACCAGTCAGGTTCAGGTTGAAATTTTGCTGGAAGTTGAAGTCGCCGTTGGTGCGCTGACGCAGCGTCAGGGCCGGGTTGTCGTTGAAGTTCTGACGCCAGCCCAGCGCAATGGTCGCCGAGCCATTGGGTCGAATGTCGATAAACTCCCCCCCAAAGATGCGGCCCATGCCCGGGGCCATGTAAATCTTGGGAATCAGGCGCTTGGCCGCCGTTTCGTTGCCGGTAGCGCCCGCCACCCCACCGTCGGATTTGGTGCGGAAGTAGTTGCGGATGGCTTGCTGCTGCTGCAGGCGTTGGTACTCGGTGTACGACAGCCGGGCTGGGTCGCGAAAACTGATGTCGTCGCCAACTGTTTCCTCAATGTCCACGTAATCAAGGCTGTCGCTCACCGTTACCTTTGGTTTTACGTTGGTAGGCAACGGCAACACCAAGGGCGAACGGCGTCGCCGATCGGACAGGAAGTTTCCCTGCCGGTCGCGCGGAGCCACCTTGGGACGACGGCTGGTGCGGTAGCGCGCCGTGTCGCCCGCCACAGGGCGTGTGGTATCAGGCGGCGCGAGCAGCGGGCTGTAGCGGGGCGTCTGGAGCCAGCTCCAAAGCTGAGCAAAGGCAAACTGTCGGCCGCCGGCCGGTTCGGCCTGCGTCCACCAAGTCAGCAGCGATGCTACAACGACGGAGGAAAGGGTAGTGAGGGACTTAGTACCGGTGGTCAAGCAAACGCGAAACAAAAGGGCCCGAAGGCCCGCGGAAACTTAATTTGACTTAAGAGCAAATTTAATTAATTCCTCGACGCTCAGCTCGTTGCCGTGTTTTTGCTGGATCTGATCCAGAGTTTTTTCGGCAGCGGCTCGCGCGAAGCCCAAGGTCACTAGCGCGGCTAACGCTTCCGAGCGATTCGTATTGTGTTGCTTGGCCAAGGGTACCGTTTCTACGCCCGCTTTGGCCAATAATTCATCTTTGCGTAACCGGTCGCGCAGGTCCAGTACGATGCGCTGAGCCGTTTTGGGCCCCACACCTTTGATGGCCTGGATGGAGCGCACATCCTCCTGGATGATGGCCTGCCGAATCTCGCCCACCGACATGGACGATACAATCACGATGCCCGTGCCCGGCCCAATGCCCGATACCGAAATCAGGTGCATGAACAGCGCTTTCTCGTTTGGATCGAGGAAGCCGTACAGCGCCTGCGCGTCTTCCTTGACGTGGTGGTAGGTATAAATCTTGGCCTTTTCGTCTTCGGCCGGCAGTTTGGAGTACGTAGCCAGCGAAATCTTTACTTCGTAGCCCACGCCTTGCACATCCATGATGGCCATGGTGGGATCTTTGTAAGCCAGTTTACCGTCGAGGTAGGCAATCATGGGTTTGCTAAAGAAGTTAGGAGGAGGAAGTGCAGGCCAAACAGGCTACGCTTCCAGGAAAGCATGATAATCGCAACACAAAGGGCAGGGCAGGAATTCCACGCCCTGCGCCTTTGATGGTTGCTAATTTACTTGGAGTAAGCAGCTAAAAAAATCTTGCTCCTGCCTCCTTGCTTCTCCGCTACAACGGATGATTGTAGGTCTGCGCATCTACCACCGCAATGGCCGTCATGTTTACGATGTCGCGAACCGTTGCACCAAGCTGCAGGATGTGCACCGGCTTGCGCATGCCCATCAGCACCGGCCCGATTACTTCCGCACCGCCGATTTCCTGCAGCACCTTGTAAGCGATGTTGCCGGAGGTCAAGCCCGGGAAAATCAGGGTGTTAGCACCTCTCTCGGCTAGCTCGCTGAAGGGGTAATGCTCGCGTAGGAGTTGTGTGCTCAGGGCCGTATTGGCCTGCATCTCGCCGTCGAGAATCAGATCGGGGAAGCGGCGCTTGGCCATTTCGGTGGCGCGGCGCATCTTGTCCGGCAGCGGGCCCACGTTGGAGCCGAAGTTGGAGTAACTCAACAGCGCGATGCGCGGCTCGGTATCGAAAAAGCGCACGGCTCGGGCCGTAAGGCCCACGATATCCACCAACTGCTCAGCCGTAGGGTCGATGTTAACCGTGGTGTCGGAGAAGAAGAACGGGCCTTTCTTATGCAGCACGATGTACATGCCGGCAGCCCGTTGCACGCCTTCTTCCACCCCGATAATCTGCAGGGCAGGCAAGATGCTTTTGCCATAGTCCTTGGTTAAGCCGGTGATGTACGCATCGGCTTCGCCTTGGTCCAGCATCATGGCACCGAAGTAATTCCGCTCGCGCAGCAGACGCTTGCCTTCGTACAGGGTCATGCCCTTGCGCTGCCGCTTGCGAAACAGCAGCTCCGCGTATTCATGGCGCTTGGCTTCGTCCTGCAGAATGTCGATGATTTCGCAGCCTTCCAGATCCAGCGAATTGGCGCGGGCAATCTGCTCGATTTTCTCGCGGTTGCCGAGCAGAATCGGAATGGCCACGCCCTCGTCGTGTACGATCTGGGCAGCCTTGAGGACTTTGTAGTTGTCGGCCTCGGGGTACACCACACGCTTCGGGGCCGAGCGGGCCCGCGAGGTGATGCGGTTCATCAACTTCTGGTTGACACCCAGGCGGGAGCGGAGTTCGTCTTCGTAGCCGTTCCAATCCGTGATGATGTGGCGGGCTACGCCACTCTCGATGGCAGCTTTGGCTACGGCCGGCGAAATGGCCGTGATGAGGCGCGGGTCCAGCGGCTTCGGTATCAGGTAGGTGCGGCCAAAGCTCAGCGTATTGTCGCCGTAAGCCTTGTTTACCATCTCGGGCACCGGCTCTTTGGCTAGCTCAGTTAATGCGCGCACGGCGGCCAACTTCATGGCCTCGTTGATTTCGGTGGCACGCACGTCAAGCGCCCCGCGAAAGATGTAGGGGAAGCCCAGTACGTTGTTGACCTGGTTCGGATGGTCGGAGCGGCCCGTGGCCATGATGATGTCCTCGCGCGTGGCCATGGCCACTTCGTACACGATTTCCGGGTCAGGGTTGGCCAGCGCAAACACGATAGGGTCCTTTGCCATCTTGAGCAGCAGCTCGGGCGCCAACACGTTGGCAGCCGAAAGGCCCAGGAAGAAATCGGCCCCTTCCATGGCCTCGGCCAGAGTGCTGATGGGGCGCGTGGTGGCAAACTGCATCTGCAGCTCGGCCAAGTTGGTGCGCTCAGGCGTAATGATGCCGTCCTTATCAAACACCACCACGTTTTCGCGCTTCAAGCCCAGCTCCAGATAGAGGCGCAGGCAGCTGATGGCTGCGGCGCCGGCGCCGCTCACCACCACCTTGATTTCGTCAATCTTCTTGCCGACCAACTCCAAGCCGCTGAGCAATGCCGCGGCTGAGATAATGGCTGTGCCGTGCTGATCGTCGTGCATCAGCGGGATATTCATCTTCTCGCGCAGCTCCGTTTCGATGCGGAAGCACTCGGGCGCCTTGATGTCTTCCAAGTTGATACCGCCGAAAGTGGGCTCCAGTGCCTTCACGATGCGGATGAACTCGTCGGGGTCGTTGGCGTCGATTTCAATGTCGAAGCAGTCGATGCCGGCGAACTTCTTGAATAGTACGCCTTTGCCCTCCATGACGGGCTTGGAGGCGGCGGGACCGATGTTGCCGAGGCCCAATACGGCGGTGCCATTGCTGATAACGGCTACGAGGTTGCCCTTGGCGGTGTATTTATAGACGTCGTCGGGGTTGGCGGCAATTTCCTTGCACGGTTCGGCGACACCCGGCGAGTAGGCCAGGGCTAGGTCGAGCTGGGTGCTGACGGGCTTGGTGGGCACCACTTCGATTTTCCCAGCGGGGTTCTGTTCGTGGTAGTTGAGCGCGTCTTCCTTATTTATTTTCAGCATAGGTGAGCAGGTGCAAAAACAATGGGGCACCGCCCGCTGAAGGCGGCACCGTTAAGCAAGTTGGCGCGAAATTAAGCGGAATCAAAGCTCCGGCAGTTCAGACTGAGCCCTAGGTCTTTGGCTGCAGTATGCTTCTCGGCTACTGAAAGCCGGCTGAGGTTACTGCACTTATATGATATCCAATAAGATCAATGTACGCGGAGAGTCATATACTCTTTTGATTGGTGTAATGTACTTATATACAAGCATTTAATGATTGTTTGCTTGGCTGGGAAGGCCTTAAGTCCACCCTGGTTTTCTTCGTGCTCATTCATGTCGCACTTGCTGCCTCGGCTACTTTCAGCCAGAGCAAGTAAGCCACCATGAAAAGAGCACAGGACAAAGTCGTAGTAATAACCGGCGGCGCCAACGGCATCGGCCGCGTAGCCAGCCACCGTTTTGCGGCCGAAGGCGCTACGGTCGTTATCTGGGACATCAACCAGGAAAAGGCCGAAGCTACTCGCCGTGAGATAGAAGCCGCCGGTGGCCGGGCCGAGGCCCAGGTAGTCAATACCACCGACCCAGAGCAGGTGGAGGCCGCCGCCGAAGCCGTGCGCCAGAAGTACGGCCGCATCGATGTGCTGATCAACAATGCCGGCATCACCCGCGACGCTACCTTGAAAAAGATGACGCTGCAGAGCTGGCAGCAGGTACTCGATGTGAACCTCACGGGCGTATTCAACTGCACCAAGGCCGTGACGCCGCATATGGAAGCCCAGCAGGCGGGCCGCATCATCAACACAGCCTCGGTGGTGGGGCTGTACGGCAACTTCGGCCAAGCCAATTACGCCGCTACCAAAGCCGGCCTGATCGGGCTAACCAAGACGCTGGCCAAGGAGCTGGGCAAGTACAACATCACCGTAAATGCCGTAGCACCGGGCTTTATTGCCACCGACATGATCGGGACCATTCCCGAAAAGGTCATCGACATGATGAAGGAACGGACCCCGCTGAAGCGGCTAGGTACGCCGGAGGATATTGCCAACGCTTACCTGTTTCTGGCTTCGGACGAGGCTAGCTTCGTGAGCGGCACGGTGCTGAGCGTAGACGGAGCCGTAACCATCTGAGGGTATGGCACGCCGCGCAATCATTGCTTCTACGGGCGCCTACGCGCCGGACATGGAGGTATCCAACCTTTACTTCAATGAGTTGCTGGGGGAGGATGTGGACACTTGGCTGCAAGCCAATCTGAACATCCGGAACCGCCGCTGGTGCTCAGCCGAAGAATCGGTAGCCGACCTCTGCGAGCGGGCGGCTCTGACTGCCCTGGAACGGGCCGGTGTGAAGCCCACGCAACTGGACCTCATCATCGTGGCTACCGACACTCCCGAGTACGTGTCGCCTTCCACCTCGGCTATTCTGCAACACAGGTTGGGCGCTACCGGTGCGGGTACGTTTGACCTGAATTCGGCCTGCGCTGGCTTTGTGACGGCGCTGGACGTAGCCGCGAAGTACATTGTGGCTGATCCGCGCTACAACAACGTGCTGGTCATCGGTGGCTACGCCATGAGCAAGTACTTGGACGTGCACGACAAGAAAACCGCCACGCTCTTTGCCGATGGAGCCGGTGCCGTGCTGCTCAGCTCCGCCGAAGGCACCGACCGCGGCTTTCTGACTAGCTCCCTGCACACCGAAGGCCAGTATCACTCGTGGATGGGCATTTACGCCGGTGCTACGCGGCAGCCACTCACGGCTGAAGTGCTGGCCCAGAACGACCACAAACTGAAGTTCGTGCACAAGTTTCCGAAGGAGCTCAACCCGAAAATCTGGACGCAGATGGCCGAGGAAATGGCGCAAACCATCGGCGTTAGCCCCCCCGACGTGGACCACTACGTGCTGACGCAGCTCAACATCAACGGTATCTACGAGACGCTGGACCGCCTCGGAGTGCCCCGGGAGCGGGCACCCATCATCATGGAGCAGTACGGCTATACCGGCTCAGCCTGCATTCCGATGGCCCTAGACGACGCCGTAACGAAAGGTCAGATCAAGGAAAACGACTTGGTATTCCTGATAGGCTCCGGCGGCGGGCTGGCCTTTGCCGGGGCAGCGTTTCGGTTCTGACCCTTTTTCAGAACGATTCAATTCAGTCCGTCCTGTCGAGCTTGTCGAACCCAAAAAAGGCGTGGCCAGGCATGACGGCCAAGTAACCCAAAGACATGAACACCACCTCCCCAACCACCATTCTAGCTACCGCCGTCCTGCTAGCCGTGTACGCCGCCGCCACGCTGTATTTTGTGGTGAGAGGGGCGCGCCGCACCGGCTCTATGGCCGACTACGCCGTGGGCTCGGTGAACTTCTCGCCGGTGGCGGTGGGCCTGTCGCTGGCCGCTTCTATGACCTCGGCGGCCACATTCATCATCAATCCCGGCTTCGTAGCGCTGTACGGGCTGAGCGGGGTGCTGTCGTTTGGTATTGTGCTGCCGTTGGCGGCATTCGTGTCATTGGTGTTTTTCACGAAAGGCTTCCGCAAGCATGGCCAGACGGTAAAGGCGCTGACTATGGCGCAATGGATGGGTTCCCGCTACCAAAGTGTGGGCCTGACGCGGTACTTCGCGGTGCTCTCGCTGTTGCTCATCACCTTCTTTGTGCTCATCTGCGTGGGCATTACGCGGGTGCTGAGCCAGGCGCTGGACGTGCAGCCGTTGTACGTGCTGGTGGGGCTGGTGATGTTCGTTTTCGGCTACATGATGTTTGGTGGGGCCAATTCCATGGTGTACACCAACACCATTCAGGTGGGCCTGAAGCTGCTGGTGGCCGTGGTGCTGCTGGCCTCGGGTTACCGGCACTTCAGCCAGGGCGTGCACGGCTTCCTGGATCAGCTGGCTGCTATCGATCCGGCCTTGGTTCGCTCCGTCAACCCGCAGAGCTACTTCTTCCGCGACTACTTCGAAATCATCTTCTGCCAAGTGGTGGTGGGAGTGGCCATCGTGTGCCAGCCGCACACCATCACCAAGTCGCTGCTGCTGAAAAACGACCGGGACGTCAACCGCTACCTGCTTACCAGCGTGGTGGTGCTGGCCTTGTTCTTCCTGGTGGTGTTCACCGGCCTTTACGCTCGCTTGGCCTTTCCGACGCTGACGGTAGATGGGCAGGCGCTGAAGATGGACGCCATTATCCCGGCCTACGTGCTGCGTGAGTTTCCCGTGTACCTCACGCTAGTGGTAGTGCTGGGGCTGGCCGCCTCGGGTATTTCCACTTTGGAAGGGTTGATTCAGTCCATGTCGACGACCATCACGGCCGACATCGTTAAGCCCTGGGTCGGGGCCGACTATTTCGGCGGGGAGCGGGGGCAACGGCGCGAAATCGTGGTAAACCGCTCGGTAATTACCGTCCTGGGGCTGGTGGCCATTGCGCTGTCGTACTACCAGATCGAGCACCCCAATCTGAGCGTGGCCGTTTTCGCCCAAAATGGCGTGTATGCCTACTTCGCTGCCGCTTTTATTCCCATTCTGTTCGGTATTTTCTTCCGCGACACGCCGCTGGTGGCCGTGTGGGCAGCTTCGGTTACCGCTATTGGGATACACTTTGCGGTGTACTATGGCGAGTTGACGACCTACATGCAGGCACCGGTGAAGAACCCCGGCGTGCCCGCAGCCCTAGCCATAGTGGCCTCCGTGCTGGTGGGTACTGCGCTGCGTGTGCTGCTGCGCCGCCGACAGCCCGAACCGCAGCCCATGGTCGTGGCGAGCTAAAGCATGCAGCCCGCCATGTCGCGGCAAGCCCGACATGGCAACCACGACCTCTGTATCTTCCTTTCTGAGCTCTGAATTCCCAACCCGACCCTGCATTCCCCTGCTATGTACACCAAAGACTGGATCAGCAAATGGGCCGTTTATTCCCCCGATAAGGTGGCCCTGAAGGAGCTTGACACCGACCGCACTTACACCTACGCCGAGCTTAACCAAGCTGCCTGCTGCCTCGCCGCGGAGCTGACCGGCCGCTACGGCCTTCGCAAAGGCGACCGGGTGATGGTGATGGCCGAATACAGCCTGGAGTACGTGGCCTTATTCGTAGCGGCTCAGAAAGCGGGCTTCATCTTGGTGCCAGTGAACTACCGCCTGGCACCGGCCGAAATCGATTACCTCATCGGCAACTGCCAGCCCAGCCTGCTCATTGTGGAGGCGCAGTTCGAGGCCAAGGCCCAGCAACTTATCCAACTGTTCAGCATAGCGGAAGTGTGGCCGCTGCAGCGGGTGGAGTCATTGTGCGCGCAGGCCATGGATCAGCCTGAGCTGTGCTTGTTCCCCACCCAGCAACTCGATGAGGACGACCCCATCTTCATCCTGTACACCTCCGGCACTACGGGCTTTCCCAAGGGTGCGCTCTACACGCACCGGATGCTGCTCTGGAACAGCCTCAACACTACCATGAGCCTGGCCCTGACGCCCGACGACAGCACCATCGTGTGCACGCCGCCTTTCCATACCGGCGGTTGGAACGTGCTGCTCACGCCCTTGCTGCACCGCGGTGGCCGGGTAGGGTTGCTGAAAAAGTTTCAGCCTGACCGCGTGCTGCAATTGCTCGAAAGCGAGCGGGCCGACATCTTCATGGGCGTGCCCACCATGCTCAAGATGATGGTCGACAGTCCAGCCTACGAGCGGGCCGACCTGAGCGCCACGCGCTACTTCATTGTGGGCGGCGAGGCGCTGCCGCTGGAAGTCATCCGCACCTGGGACCGAAAAGGTGTCAAGATCCGGCAAGGCTTCGGCCTGACGGAGGTGGGGCCGAACCTGTTCTCGCTGCATCAGGATGACTCCACGCGCAAAATCGGCTCCATCGGCCGGCCCAATTTCTATGTCGATATCAAGCTTGTTGATGAGCAGGGCTGGGAAGTGGGACCGAACGAAGTGGGGGAACTGTGCCTCAGCGGCCCCTGCGTGACGCCCGGCTACTGGCGCGACCCGGAAGCCACCGCCAAAGCCATCGTGGACGGCTGGTTCCATACTGGCGACCTGCTGCGCCGCGACGAAGAAGGCTACCTCTACGTGATGGACCGCATCAAGAATATGTATATCTCGGGCGGTGAAAATGTGTACCCGGCCGAGGTAGAGCGGTTTTTACTCACTTTCCCCGGCGTGTCGGAAGTGGCGGTGGTGGGTGTGCCCGACGCCCGCTGGGGCGAGGTGGGCAAGGCCTTCATCGTGACGCGCGACATCGAGGTGAGCACCGAGGCCTTGCTGAGCTACTGCTGCGCCAATCTGGCCCGCTACAAGATTCCGAAGTACGTGGAGCTGGTGGGTGAGCTGCCCAAAAGCGACACCGGCAAAATCAACAAAAAAGTCCTGCGGGCAAGTGTATGAACCGGTTTGTTTATCACCTGAGCCGGTATGCGCTGGTGCTGGCTGCCATCCTGCTTGCAAGCTTCAAACCCATGCAACTCCAAACGGAACAACTGCCCC
The DNA here is from genome assembly GCF_058932745.1 of Hymenobacter sp. FMD4. Taxonomy (NCBI): domain Bacteria; kingdom Pseudomonadati; phylum Bacteroidota; class Cytophagia; order Cytophagales; family Hymenobacteraceae; genus Hymenobacter; species Hymenobacter sp. FMD4. The sequence goes on along the minus strand of NZ_JBZYWH010000013.1, from coordinate 78,011 downwards.
GCATGCGCGCCGTCATAGGCCCGTACGGCTGGCCTGAGCACACGGTGAAGCTCGCCGACTCGCTGGAAGTAGCCTACGTAGACGCCGGGAAAGGCCCGGTTACACTGCTGTTTATACACGGCCTCTCCAGCTACGTGCGCGCCTGGGAACGGACGATTCCGCAGCTCAGTCAGTCGGTGCGCTGCATTGCGGTGGACTTGCCCGGATACGGCAAGTCCAGTAAAGGTGCCTACCCGGCCAGCATGACGTTTTATGCCGATGTGGTGCACCAGTTTATCCGGCAGCTGAAGCTGAAAAACGTGGTGCTGGTGGGCCATTCCATGGGCGGGCAGATTGGCCTAACGGTGGCCCTGAAGTACCCCAAAGACATCCAGAAGCTGGTGCTTACTTCGCCCGCCGGGTTCGAGACCTTCACCGACGCCGAAAAGCAGACGTTGCGCAACTTCTACACTGTGCCTTCCATCATGAACACGCCCGAAGTGCAGGTGCGTCAGAACCATAAATACAATTTCTACCAGATGCCCGCCGAGGTGGAGGTCTGGATCAAGGAAAGGCTGGCCATGATGCAGTGCGAAGACTTCCCGCAGTATGCCCAAACAGTGGTCAACAGCATGGCCGGTATGCTCGATGGCCCCGTGTTCGATGAACTCAAGCAGGTGCAGCAGCCCACCTTGGTGGTTTACGGTGCTGAGGACTTTCTTATCCCAAACCGTGCCCTGCACCCCACGCTGTCCACGGCCGTGGTAGCCGATGCCGGCACCAAACAGCTGCCGCACGCGCAGCTGCTGATGCTGCCGCAGGCTGGGCACTTCGCTCACTTTGAGAAAGCGGCCGACTTCAACAAAGCCGTGCTGGCTTTTGTGCGCCCCTGATTGCACTGGGAGAAAATGCATCCGAACAAGGGGGCTTATACCGGGCAGAGTTAGAGCCAAAATGATCTTCTGACTATCTGCCCAATGTGAGTGAAGTAAAAACGGCGACTGCCCCGAGGGCGGCCGCCGTTTTTGTGTTTTGGCCGAAGCCGATTACTTCACCACGGATAGGCGCAGGTTCTGCGTCTGGCTATTGAGCTGCAAGCGGCAGGTGTACATGCCCGAAGGAAGCTTCTGGCCATTCAGCTTCAGCTCGTACTGTCGTCCGGCTTCTACTGGAGCGTGGTAGAGCGTGGCCACAAGTTGCCCCAAGGCATTGTATACGCCCACCTGTGCCGTGCCTGATTCGGTGGAGCGGAAGCGAACGGTAACCTGCTCGGCAAACGGATTTGGGTAAGCCGCCAACTCTAAGCCTTCAGCTGCGGCAGAACGGGCGCTTGGCTGCGCGCTACGAGCTGCCATAGCGCAGCCGCCGAGCTGGTCGCTGGGGTGGTTGCTTAAGTGTGCGGGAACAGCACTGGCCGCAATGCACAACTCGTTGCCGTTGTGGCACAGCAGCACCTTATCGTTTTTGGAGCCGCAGCGGGCGTCAATAACCGTCAGCGTGACGCTGGCCGTGGCGGTGCAGCCCGTAGCGCTGGTAGCCGTGACAGTGTAAGTATACGTGCCGGGTACTGTGGCCGTGAATGTGGGGTTGGCCACCGAAGCATTGCTCAGGCCACTAGCGGGGCTCCAGCTGTAATTCACACCGTCGGTAGCTGTGAGCGTAACACTTTGCGGGCCGTAGCCAAGGTAAAGCGTCGCGGGCGCGCCACCGGTGTACACGGTATTAGCCGGCACAACCGCGATGGTGGGCGCCGGAACGGTGCCGACTATCGTTACCGTAGCCGGTGCGCTAGCCGAATTGCCGTTGTTGTCCACGGCGGTCAGCGTTACTACGTTGTCGCCAATGCTGGCGCAGTCAAAGGACTTGCGGCTCAGTGTGAGCGAGGCGATGCCGTATGCGTCGGTGCTGCCGTTGTCCACATCAGCCGGAGTGATGGTGACCTGACCGGTGCGGTCGAGCGTTACGCTGATGTTCTTGGTAAGCACCGTCGGGGGCAGCTGATCCTGAGAAATGAACGACCACACGGCGCCCGGGGCTACTTCTCCGTCGCGGGTAGCGTCGCCGTCGCGCAGGGCATCCACGCGCCAGTAGTAAGTGCCCAAGACCGTAGCGCCCGGCAGGGTGTACTCTGATTGCGTCACGCCTTCGGCCACGAGTTGGAGGTTGTTGGGCGATGTGCCCACGAACACGTTGTAGCGGTCGGCGGCGCCGTCCCAGTCCAGCCGGATGTCGTCGGCGTGCACGCCGGCGCCGTTGGCCGGCGCGAGGTTGGCTACTGCATTGACCCAAGGAGCTGAGGCGGCACTTGCTACGCTGATGTTAAACGTGGGAGTGGTCATGCCTTCACCCAAATAAAAGCTGGGGTGAGGCGGCTGGTTGTAGGCCGAGTTCTGCAGCGCTACCTGGGTGCGGTACTGCGCATCGTGCATCAGGGTGGGCAGGCGGTGGCTCGTCGGGATGGTAGTGGTGTAAATCAGTAGGCTCTGGTTGTCGGCTGAGCGCAGGATGAACTCCTCCCGCCAGTCCCCCAGAATGTCGGCCGATACGGCCGGGTTGGCTTTGGTGGTGTTGCTGGTCTGACCGCTGCCGTTTTCGGGCAGGCTGGGCGTAAGCAGGCGGTCAGCGCGGTTGGTAGTGTAGTTCCACTTATCCAAGCGCACGGTGCTAAAGTCGGAGGCCGCATTGTAGCTGGCGTCGAGCAATTCGCGCAGCAGGTCACCGTCCCACCACAGACCGTGGTTGATGCTGGGTCGCGCCGTACCAATTTGTTGCCCTTTGCAGTTGTACAGGGCGCTGGAAGAGCCCCACACTTCGTAGCCCAGGTGGTTCGGGTCGATGTCAGCCGCCATGGACCGGCCGATGTCGCCGGTGGTATTCACGCCCCACAGCAGTTGGCCGGTGCGGGCGTCGCGGAACTGCAGGCCCTTGCCGGCGTACTTGGCCGGCTCTTCCTGGCACTGCCACACTTCCTGGCCGGGACGGGTGGGGTCCATGTCGGTCATGTGCAGCGCGTCGCCGTGGCCGTAGCCATTAGAGAACAGCCCGCGGCCATCGTCATCGATAGTGCTGGTGCCGTTGCACACTTCGTCCTTGCCGTCGCCGTCCACGTCGCCCACCGTCATTTGATGGTTGCCCTGGCCGGCGTAAGCACCGTTGCCGGGCGTGTTGCTATCGAAAGTCCAGCGGTGCGTGAGCTGACCATTGCGCCAGTCCCAGGCCACACGTACGAGGCGCGTGTAGTAGCCGCGCCCCATTACCAAGCTCGGCCGCTCCCCATCGAGGTAGGCAATGGCCGAAACGAAGCGGTCAACACGGTTGCCGTAGGTGTCGCCCCACGAGCCTACCGAGCCGCGGGCCGGCAGGTAATCAGTAGTGGCCATGGCCGCGCCGGTCTGCCCGTTGAAGATGGTCAGGAACTCCGGCCCCGATAGCACGTAGCCGTAGCTGCTGCCCGAGGTGTACACCCGGTAGTCGGCGGCGGCATTGCCGATGACTGTGCCTTGCCCATCGACGGTACCATCGGCCGTTTTCAGCGCCACTTCGGCCTTGCCGTCGCTGTCCAGGTCATACACCATCAGCTGCGTATAGTGCGCCCCGGCCCGGATGTTGCGGCCCAAATCGATGCGCCAGAGGCGGGTGCCGTCGAGGCGGTAGGCATCGATGAACACGTTGCCGGTAAAGCCCCGCTGCGAGTTGTCCTTGGAATTACTGGGCTCCCACTTCAGCACAATTTCGTACTGCCCGTCGCCGTCAAGGTCGGCCACTGAGGCGTCGTTGGGACTATAAGTATAGCTCACGCCATCGGGGGTGGTGCCGCCGGCCGGGCGCTGCAGCGGCACGCTCATGAATTGCTGTGCCCAAGTGGAGGCTGAAGCCGAGGCGGCCTGCTCCGCCCCGGCAATGACCGGGCGGACGGTATACACGCCGTCGGTGCCCGACTGGTCCACAAAATTGGTGGCGCCGGTGATTGGGCTTTGGTTGACTTTGGTGCTGCCGCGGTACACGTTGAAGGCAATGCCAGCTGGGTCGTTGCCAAACAGGCGCCAGCCCACGTACACCTCGCCAGGGGCCGTGCGCACGGCCACCACGCCGCGGTTAAGCTTTTCGAGCTTCTTCTGCGCCTGCGCCGGAGCCGCCAGCAGTAAGGCGGACAAGCCACCGATTAGCAAGGGGCGGATAAACGGTAAGTTTTCAAGCATAGCAAGTGGTTTGGAAGTGGAGATGCATCCAGTGCCGCCAGAAATGAGCGGTACTGACTCGGGTATTCCAGAGCACTTGAAAGCTGGGAATTCGGCAGAGGGTAGGTATCCTGTACTGTCCTGTGCTATAGGGGAAAGCAGAATTAGCGCTGCCAGGAATATACCTTGCGTGGCCTAGGCAGGGCCTTTCGAATTGACTGGAGGCTCGCCATTTTAATTCGACGTTCTGCCAGCAGAAAACTTAACTTGAAAGGCTCCCGCACCCACCTGCATTTTCCGCCTTTCCCATGAAACGCAAGCTGGCCAAGTTTGAAGATTTTGCGGCCGACATTCTGCCCCACGAAATAGCGTACCTCACGCAGGTGCAGCAATTTCAGGATGCCGACAACCGCGAAATCCTGAAAACCATTGAATACAACTGCGTGCACTCCCGTGCGCCGGTGCCGTTTCGGTCCAGCATCGATAAGCGCAAATACTCCAACCTCAAGCAGTGGATTCAGCAGCGCCTTGATGCCATCGACGTGGACAAGCATCTGGTCTATATGCACGAGATAGGGCAGAAGATCATGACCGATGCCATTACGCCGGCCGAGGAGAAAGCGCTGCTGCAGGCTATCAGTCGCTACCAGCAGCCTTATTTCTACTTCGCACGCTTCTACGAGTTGGCTTTGAACTACCGGCAGTTTCTGCTCATTCGCATGCGCTACAAGGACCACCAAACGGTGCAGACCTTTATTGAGCAGCAGCGCCCGGCCTATGAGCGCAGCCGGCAAACGTATGAGCAGTTGCACACGGCCACCCAAGACATCATCCGGCAATACGCCACCAATTCGGCCGAAAGCCGCCAGTGGGAGGAGTGGCTACTCGCTACGTTTCACGACGAAACGCTGGATGGCCTCAACCGCTATTTCGCCGTGGTTCGGCTCACGTTTCTCTACTTCAATTACCGCGAGTTCGACAAGCTCAAGGCCGTGTACGATGCTTTGGATGCCATGCTGCGGCAGGGCGCTTTCTACTCACGACGCATCCTGTTTAATTATTACGCCAATTGCGTGTTGCTGCACTCGCGGCTCGATGTATTGGAGCAAGCCGAGGAATACGGCTACTTATCTATCAAGCAGAAGAATACCGACCACCTGCATTACCTCAATAATTACAGTTCTATTCTGCTGCGGCAGGGCAAAATTCACGAGGCTTTGGCGCTAATGAAGCAGTCGTTTTCGTCGCTGCGGCACAGCAATAATTTCCAGAATAAAATCGGCTTCATTGCCTTCTACATTAAGAGCTTGAACCTGAACGTGCAGCCCGCTGATGGCGAGAAAATGGCCGACAGTTTCCTGCGCGACAATGCCGAAGAACTGCTGCGCCACCGCTGGCATATTTTCTTCGGGGCTTATTTCCAGGCCCTGCTGGCACAGCAGAAATACGACAAGCTGATTCGGGCCACCCGCAAATACCATTTGCTGCAAAAGGAAAGCGAGTACCGGTCTCGGCCCACGTATTTGCCTACCATGCAGTGGTACTATCTGGTGAGCCAGTACCTCGAAAACCACCTCGACGATGAGAAACTGGTGGCCCAGTTGGTCGAGTCGGGTGCCGAGCATTTTGCCAATCCGCACAAAGCCAAGCTACTGACGGAGCTGCTCAATGAGCTAAAGCCACACATTCCGCACCTAAGCGGTAGAATAAAGTCCGGGCTAGCGAATGCGCTGGTAAATAGCTGATAATCATAAATATATTGGCTTGCTGATGCTCGGGCGTCGGATAAGTCCACCTTTCTTTTTTACCGGGTCGAAATAAGCCGGGGTAGGGGGCCGTGTAGATTTAATTCAACACTTCCCGACAGCCATTTCTATTCCCAAAACCCCGCCATTATGACCCGAAAACTTCTACTCACCTTGCTGCTCGTTGTGCAGACCCTCTGGGTACTGGCGCAGTCGGGCGGCGTGCAAGGCCGCGTAACCGACGCCGCCACCGGCGAGACCCTGGCTGGCGTGAACGTGGTGATTCCCGGCACTAACCTGGGGACCGCCACCGGGGGCGCCGGCGACTTTCAGCTGAAAGGCCTGGCCCCCGGCAAGTACACGCTGCGCGTATCGTTTATCGGCTACGAGGCACTGGACCGTAGCGTGAGCATCAGCGGCGATGAAGTGGTAGACCTGGGTACCGTAGCATTACCTGCCGCCGCCATCGGTATGCAGGAAGTGGTGGTATCGGCCTCGCGCCGGCCCGAAAAGCTGACCGAGGCCCCGGCCACCATCAGCGTCATCAGCTCCCGGCAGATTAGTGAGCTGCCTTCCTTTAACGTGGGCGAGCTGATTGCCCGTCAGAAGGGCGTCGACTACATCCGCACTGGCGTACTGGGCACGGGCCTAAACGTGCGCGGTTTCAACAGCGCCTTCAATCCCAAAAACCTGCAGATGAACGATGCGCGCCTTTCCACGCTCATCGCCACCGGCCTGCCGCTGGGCCCGCTTTCCAGCGTGGTAAAGGAAGATATTGAGCGGGTTGAAATCGTGCTTGGTCCGGCCGCCGCGCTCTACGGCCCCAATGCTCACAATGGGTTAGTAAACACGCTCAGCAAGGACCCGCGTACCTCGGCGGGCACCACCGTGGCGCTGAACCTGGGCAACCAAAATGTATTCTCAAGCCGCTTGCGGCACGCGCAAGTCATCAGCCCGAAGCTGGCCTTCAAGGTGACCGGTGAATATACCCGCGGCACCGATTTCGCCTACGTCGATACGGTTTATTACACCAATACTGCTTTCCGGCGAAACGCTACGCCCACCACTCCCGCCAGTCCCGGCAAGTTTCACGCGGCCCCGGAGCTCGACCTGAACCGCGACTTCAATACCGTGCGTGGGGAGGCAGCAGTGTATTACAGTCTGAAGGAAAAGTCGGACCTGATTCTGTCCTACGGTGGCAACAACTCCAGCTACGTAGCTCAAACCAACGCTGGCCGCAACCAGATCAAAGATTGGCAGGTGCACTACCTACACTTGCGTTACGTGTCGCCGCGGCTTTTTGCGCAGGCTTACCACACTTGGAGCAACACCGATAAAACTTACGCTATCAACCAGCGCACCCAGAATTACCTGAGCTTTAGGGATGCCGGCTTTAGCGAGGAAGAAGCCCGCCGCCGCTCCTTCGAGGAGCAGTGGTTTGGAACCACGCCCACGGCTGGTGTAGCGCTGAAGCGCGGTGCCTTGTTCCGCGACGCATCCCGCCGTATCAATGGCGAAGTGCAGTACAATAATTCCTGGAAGGGCTTCGACGTAGTGCTCGGCTCTCAGTATCAGCGCGACATGGCCAACAGTCGCAATACCTACCTCTTCGACCGCGACGGCGACATCGTCATCAACCAGATCGGGGTGTACACGCAGGTGGAAAAAGCCCTGTCCGCCAACTTCAAGGTCATCGCCGCAGCCCGCGCCGACCAGCACGACCGATACGGCTTCAACTTCATCCCGAAGGCAGGCTTGGTTTGGACGCTCAACGACCAATCGGCCCGCGTGACTTACGGTCGCGGCATTGCAGCCCCCACCATCCTGAACCTCGACGGCTACTTGTTCGGCGGCCTGCTTATCGGCAACGGCACCGGATTCACCCTCGACGACGGCACTCAGATTGACAAGCTGCGCGTCGAAACCATCAACACGGTGGAAGTGGGCTACAAAAGCAAGTTTGCTCAGAAGTTCTTTGTCGATGCCAACGCGTACTACAACGTGTCAGAAAACTTCCTGAGCCCGGCCATCAACATCGCCACCAACGGCCGCAAAGTAACCCGCCGCGGCGATGCTCCTATGTCGGAAGTGGTACCCGGCACGCCCGAAGCGGGTGCAGCTACGGTACTGACTTATGTGAACTTCGGCAAGGTAAACACCTACGGCGCCGACTTCGGCCTGAACTACTCCGTCTCGAATGCCCTGTCGCTGGCCGCCAACTACTCCTGGTTTGGCTACAAGCTGGATAAGAACGACCTGAAAAATGACGGCAACAAGGACGGAAAGGTGCAGACCGAAATCGACCTGCCCATTAACACACCTGCTCACAAAGCCAACCTCGGCGTGAACTACAGCGGCAAGAAGTTCTTTGGCTCAGTGTTCGGCCGCTGGGTGCAGGCTTACGACTTTTTCTCCGGTATCAACGTAGCTGCCGCTGCCAATCCCGAACTGGGCATTCGTGAAAATGCCCGCTACGGCCGCACCTGGAACTACGGCCCGCTCGGCGGCTTCGTCAATGTGGACCTCGGCGCCGGCTACCGCTTCAATGACTACTTCACCTTCGGAGCTCAAGTGACCAACGTGTTCGATTCGGAAGTGCGGGAGTTCGTGGCTTCACCCTTTATCGGGCGGCTGTACTCGGTAGAAGCCAAGGTAAATATTCCAGCCATTAAGAGTCGCTAGATACTGCCTGGAGTCTTCAAACACCGCGGCCCCGCCTATTTAGGCGGGGCCGCGGTGTTTTCAAGTTAGCTCTGCAACTCAGCTTGCCACAATAAGCTTCTGCCCTGGCTTCACGTCGTCCGATTTCAGGTCGTTCAGCTTGCGTAGCTGTTCCACTGTCAGACCTTGGTAGCGACGCGAAATGTTGTAGAGCGTGTCGCCGGGTTGCACGATGTGCACGCGGCGCTGCTCTGGGGTCAGTTCTTTGGGCTGCGACTTCTTATTAGCAGTAGCAACGTGGGCGGCCGGGGCAGGCTTGGCAGGCGGGGTAACGGCTACTGCGGTAGCTTCGGCCTCATCAGGAGCCGTGAGGCGCAGCTTCTGGCCAGGCACTACCACTTCTGATTTCAGACTGTTCCACTCCACTAGCTGTGCAATGGTCAGGTTGTGCTCCCGGGCCACTTTGTTCAGATAGTCACCCCGGCGCACGATATACTCCGTGGCGGCAGGAGCTACGTCAGCCTCGGGCTCAGAAGGGGAGCTAGCTGCCTGACTGGCTTCCACCACAGCTGGTGCGGATGCAGTCGGCTTGGCGGCCGGTCGAGTCGCTACGGTTCGTGGTTCCGGCGCCACTACAGCAGTTGGCTCTGGTGCTTTGGTAGTTGCCAAGGTTGTTTCTTCCTCAGCCTGAGCGGGCTTCGACAGCGTCGTTAGGGGCCGCTTCGTCACCTTTACGCCCATCTCGGCCGGCGTACGGGGTGCGGCCGCTACGGCTGGGGGCGCCGCAGGCCGTACGGCCACGGCTGCTGAAGTAACCGTTTCTTTGTCTTTTGCCGGTAGGAATACCACCAGTTGTTGCTTCGGCTTCAAAGCGCGGCCCTTAGGCAGGTTGTTCCAGCGGCGCAGGTCAGCCTGCGATACGCCGTACCAGCTAGCCAGCTCGGCCACCGATTGCCCACTTTTCACGGTATGCATCTTGCGCTGCGTGCGTGCCGCCGTCTGTTGCTTGGCCGAGTCGCGGGCCGGCGCGTTTTTGGATGACGCCACGCGAGAGGCCGAGGGGAAAGGCTCCACACCTTCCAGACGCGGGGGCAGAGCGGCAATGTATTCGGGCAGCGCCGCCTGCGGGCGACAATAGCCAAATAGCGTATTGCGGTCTACTTCCTGCAATTGCGGCCGGTAAATAGCCGGGAATTTCACTGCGTACGGGCGGTAGCCGTCGGGGAGGTAGTGCTTGCGCAGTTCCGGGTTGAAGCGCAGCATGGCCACCGAATCAAGGCCTACGGCCTGCCCCAGGCGCGACACATCGAAAGCCCGGCCGCCAATCTGCAGCGTGTCCATTTCCTGCGCGTACTGGTACTTCAGCTCCGGCGAGTGTAGCTGGTGCTGATCAGCATACTTCATGGCATACAGGATGGCCGTGAAGCTGGGCACGTAGTTGCGGGTTTCCTGCGGCATGTGCGGGTGCAGATCCCAGTAATTACGCTTGCCGGTGCGCTTCATTACGCGCTGCACGTTGCCACCGCCCCAGTTATAGGCGGCCAGCACCAGTTCCCAGTCGTGGAGCATGCCATATAGAAACCGCAAGTGCCTGCAGGCAGCCTCGGTAGCTTTTTCCGGGTCCATGCGCTCATCCACCCAGTCGTCTCGGCGCAGGCGTAGGTCGCCGGCCGTGGGGCCCATAAACTGCCATAAGCCTGTGGCTCCCACGCGCGACTTCGCCGTGGGAATCAGCGCCGATTCCACTACCGCCAGATACTTCAGATCCTGTGGCAGGTTGTATTTGGCGAGGTACTTCTCAAATAGCGGAAAGTACAGTTTTTCTCGCTCCAGCACCCGCTGCATGTAGCCGCGGTTGCGCTGCGTGAAGTACGTCACGTGCGCCATAACCGTAGCATTGAAAGCCAGCGGCATGTCCGAATCGATGCAACTAAGCCGGTCGCCGATCAGGTCGCGCATTTCGGGCGGCGTTTGCAGCCACGCCAGGCGCTCCGGGCTGAGCTGCACCGGCTCAGCTACCAAGGAATCGGGCAGCAGCCTTAGCTGTACCCGCGTGGTATCGTCCACACCGATTTCCGGCTGGACCAAGGGTGGCAGGGTCGTCTGGGCCGCGGCGGGGCGGGCAAAGGCGGCAGCCAACAATAGCAAGGCGGAAGCGCGGCGTGGTTTCTTCATGCGGCAGCGGTTACGGCGTTACGGCGGGTGCTACAACAGTTTCGGTTACGTGTTTGGCAAAGGCCAGCATGTCGGCTTCGCGGAACGCCCCGCTCAGCACCTGCATGCCAATGGGTAGGCCTTGCTGGTCATGGCCAATGGGCAGCGAAATGGCCGGAATGCCTGCCAGCGAAGCCTGAACTGTAAATATATCAGCCAGATACATTGCCAGCGGATCTTTCATGTTCTCGCCGATGCGGAAGGCCGTGGTGGGCGCCGTCGGCAAAATCAGGAAGTCGTACTGTCGCAGCAGTTCGTCGGTCTGCTCCTTGATCAAACGACGTACGCGCTGTGCCTTGGTGTAGTAGGCGTCGTAGTAGTTGGCCGATAGCACGAAAGTGCCGAGCAGGATGCGCCGCTGCACTTCCTTACCAAAGCCCTGGCTGCGCGACTTCTTGTACAGCGACTCCAGGTCGGTAGCGTCCGGCGCACGGAAGCCGTACTTCACGCCGTCGTAGCGGCCGAGATTTGAACTGGCTTCGGCGGTGGTCAGGATGTAGTACGTCGGCACCATGTAATCCAGGTACGGGAAGTCCACGGCATCCACCACGTGGCCTTGGCCGCGCAGCTGCTCGATGGCGTTTTCCGTCGCCTGCTTGATGTCAGGTGCCAGGCCTGGCCGCTCCAAGGTGTCGCGGATGTAGCCGATGCGGTAATGCGCCTGCGGTTCCAACAGCTGCGAGTACGCGGGTACCGGCTGCTGGCTCACCGTCGAGTCAAACTCGTCGGGCCCGGCCATGACTTCCAGCAGCAGCGCAGCGTCATCAACCGAGCGCGTGATGGGACCAATCTGGTCAAATGACGAAGCGTAGGCAACCAGTCCATAGCGCGAGATGCGCGAGTACGTTGGCTTCAGGCCCACCACACCGCAGAAGGCGGCGGGCTGGCGCACCGAGCCACCGGTATCGGAACCGATGGAGGCGAGGCACATATCGGCCTGCACGGCCACTGCCGAGCCGCCCGATGAGCCACCGGGTACGCGCTCCGGGTCAATTTCATTGCGGGCCGGACCGAAGTAGGACGTTTCGTTTGAAGCGCCCATGGCAAACTCGTCGCAGTTCTGGCGGCCAATCAGAATGGCATCCTCGTCGATGAGGCGCTGCACGGCTGTGCCGGTATACAGCGACTTAAAGCCGTCCAGAATGTGCGAGCTGGACTGCAGCGCATGACCCTGGTAGGCCAGCACGTCTTTCAGGCCGATAACCATGCCAGCCAGCTTGCCAGCCGATCCGGCTGCAATCTTGGCGTCGACGGCGTCGGCTTGCTGGCGGGCTTCGTCGGCCCATACTTCCAGGAAGGCATTCAGGTGCGCCTTCTTTTCAATGTTGTCCAGGTAATACTCGACGAGCTGACGGCAGGTAAGGTTACCGGCCGTCAGCTCGTTACGAACTTCCGTTAGGGAGTTAAAGCGTCTCAAGGGAGCTTGGCTTAGATCAAGTGGTCGGATGCTGATCGGTGGGAGTGGCCGGCAGGCCGGCGGGCGTCACGGTAGGTTGGTCAGTAGCCGAAGCAGGGGCCATGGCGTCGGCCTGGTCTAGTCCCGTCGACTGGTAGGCTACCGGAGCTGGAGGCGTTTGGGGTGCCGCGGGCTGCTGATAGCCGGGTTGCTGGTAATTCGGATTTACAGTGTTGCCAGCGTTTTCAAGCTCGCTGCGGATTTCACGCGAGGCGTCCTTGAATTCGCGAATCCCCTTGCCGAGGCCGCGGGCCAGTTCGGGGATTTTATTGGCCCCGAAGAAGATCAGAATGACCACCATAATGAGGGCAATTTCACCGCCCCCCAGGTCACTCAAAAACAAAAGCATTGGCGTTTCCATGACTGTGCGAGCAGTTAGGGGCGCGGCTGCTGGTTCGGGTTGTTGTCGCGGTACTCGGGCTTCTGGTCTTTAGAAGCGTCCTTAAACTCACGCATGCCCTGACCCAGGCCGCGGAACAGCTCGGGGATGCGCTTGGCTCCGAACAGCAGAATGATGATAAAAACAATCAGCAGGATTTCGGTCGTACCGAAGTTGCCGAAAAGAAGGAGCGAAGTGAGCATGGGACCGAGGAAGTTAGGTTCAACTAAAAGCGTACGGTCGGGCCGGCCATACGGATTGGTAAAGGTACCCCATAATTTTCAAAACAGGCGTTTTTTCGCGGTTTTGTCGAGGCGAGCGACTGGTTCGGTGAGTCTTGCTTAAGAGAGGAACTGAGTGGGTTTGAACAGAAGTTCAGGAAGAAGATAAGAAATCAGCCGCCCATTAACGCGATATTTAAAACAACGCCGTAAGTAATCCTGTCTGTGCTCCGTCCGAAGATTACTAGCTTCGGTACTTCTTACAGCCCACCACACCATAGTTAACTGCATCCATTATGAGCGTCCGCTCCCTTAACCTTCCCCTCACGACTGCGGCGGGTTTTCCCGTTTCGGAAGAAGAACGACTGGAAGCTTTGCGGGCTTATCAGGTGCTGGATTCTTCGCCCGATGAAGATTTTGATGCCCTGACCCGGCTGGCGGCCTACATCTGCGGTACGCCCATTTCCCTCGTGTCACTCGTTGATGCGGACCGGCAGTGGTTTAAGTCGAATACCGGGTTGAGCGCGGTTACCGAAACCCCGCGCGAATATTCATTTTGCCAATATGCCATGGTGTCTGACGGGGTATACGAGGTGGAAGATGCCTCCCACAACCCTTTGTTCAGCGACAACCCGCTGGTGACGGATTCGCCCAACATTCGCTTCTATGCCGGCGCACCGCTGGTTACTCCGGAAGGGCAGCCCTTGGGTGCTTTGTGCGCCATCGATACCATACCGCGCCACCTCACTGAAGAGCAGCGCGACGCCCTCCAGACACTAGCACGGGAAGTGGTATCGCACCTGGAGTTGCGGCGGGCCCGCGTGCAGCTGCAACAAGAACGTACCAAGCTGGAGGGGTTGCTGCGCATGGCCAACGATGCGGCTTCGTCGCTGTACTCCAACGAGCGTACCGAGCTGTTCGTGAAGCAAGACCACAAGCTGGTGCGCGTAAGTACCGCCGATATATGCTACGTGGAAGCGCTAGGTGACTACGTCAACATCTACGTGGGAGCCGAGCGCTATACTGTGTATACCACCATGAAGGACATGCTTACCCGCTTGCCGGCCCGCGACTTCGTGCGGGTGCACCGCAAGTACATTGTGCGCCTCGACCGCATTGCCGCTATCGACGGCGACTCGCTGGTGGTGGATGGGGGGCGGGCCCCGTCAGTGCCCATCGGCAGTTCCTACAAGGGCGACCTGATGGGACGACTTAATTTAGTGTAAGTACCTCCGCAAAGGAATTCGCTTTGTTGGGCGAGAAAATTCTTGATTTCGGCGAAAATAGTACTGTAACAATACCCGCGCTGCCGTATCTTTCGGCTGTTATCGGGGGATGAATTCTTTGGCAATGCTTCTTAAAGCCAGTCAAGGAGGGATTAACTGATAGCTAAGTTTGTTTTCATAGCTCAGAAAGGCACCGTACCATGTACGGTGTTTTTTTATTTATAGCCCCGCCAAATTGACGCTATCGGTGTAGCAACACCTATTTATTTCCGGCCCAGCCACTGTTCGGGGTTTAGATTGGTGCTGTTGCGCCACACCTGAAACTGCAGTTCAGAAGTCCCTTCCGCGTTGGTGTGCACCGTACCGATGGGCTGCCGGGTTGTTACCTCCTGACCTTCGCTGACACTTACCGAGCGGAGCTTGGCGTATACGGTAAAGTATTCCCCGTGCTGCACCATCACCACGTTGTTCATACCAGCAATGTTGGCTACGGTTAGCACCTTCCCAGCAAAGATGGCCCGCACCGGTTCGCCACTACTCGTTTGAATATCGACGCCGCGGTTCTCGACGGTTACGTTTTTGAGTACGGGGTGGGGGTGGCGGCCAAAGCGCTGCGAAATAAAGCCACGGGCAACTGGCCAGAGCAGGCGGCCCCGATTCTCAGCAAAAGAAGACGAAAGCTCCGCTGTTTCGGGCGTGAGGGTCACGCGGCTGGTGGAAGTATTGGCAGCTACTTCGGCGGCCTCAGCCGCTTCGGCAGCCTCGCGTTTGGCGGTGGTACGTTCAGCAGCAGTGGCGTTGGCGCGCTCGGCGCGTTCGGCGGCGGCTTTGGCGGCAGCAGCTTTGGCGGCGGCCCGGGCAGCCGCGGCGCGGGCCGCGCGGGCTATTTCTTCGCGTACGCGTTGGGCAATTAGGTTATCGAGCTTGCGTACGGCTTGTTGGCGTGCGGCCAACTCCTTTTGCAACTGCTGTTCCTGCTGGCTGAGCTGCTGCACCACCTGGTCCTGCTGCACGCGCATGGTTTCCAGGTTTTTGTTTTCGCTGATCTGGGTGGTGAGCAGCACGTTTTTCTGCTGTCGCTTCTCCGTCAGGCTGGTTAGCTGCTGGGTAAGCTCCTGCTGGGTGCGCAGGATGCCGGCCACCTGCTTGCGCCGGGCCTCCGAGTACTGCCGCACGTAGCGCAGGCGGCGCGTAAACTCATTGAAGGACTCCGCCGCAAACAAAAACATGATGCGGTTGTAGGCGTTGGCTGTTTTGGCCGAGGCGTAAATCAACTGCGCATACTCAGCCTTCAGCCGGTCGAGCTCGGCCTTGGTGAGTTGTACATTGGTGGTGGTCTGTTTTACACCGGTATCGATGTAGCGCAACTCCGAGGAAGTCGATTTGATAACCTCCTTTTGTACGGTAATTTTTTCCTTGAGTGCGTTGAGCTGACCTAGGGTGCTTTGCTTTTTCTGCTGCGTCTGTTCCAGAATTTTGCTGGCTTCCTGGATGCGCTGCAGGTTGGCGCGCCGCTCCCGTTCGAGCTGCGCTTTGGTTTTGGGTGCTTCCTTGCGAGTAGAGCGTTGCTGCTGCCCAGGCGCTGAGGTAAGGGCTAGCAGCATCAGCCCGCTCAGCAGCCACCGATGCCAGCGGCTACTTGCGGTTTTTACGCCCATATTCGGCCGGCACGGAGAAAGGAAACGAAAGCCGCTCCTTATCCAGGTCAATATTGCGGTAGTTCACCATGATGGTTGCCGCCTGTCGGCCGGGCTGCTGTGCCTGTACCAGGATGCTGTTGGCAAATAGCTGGCCGTTGGGCTGCAGGGGCTGAAAGTCGGCATAGTCCACCGAGAGCGTGTTCTTTGATTCCGGGTCTTCGACATTGAGCTTTTGCAGGCGCGCCCGGCTGAGCTCAATGATCTGCTCCACAAGAATGCCTGCTTGCCGGTACTGCACCCGCTGCACCGGGCCTTCATTGGTCACGGTCAGAGCTGTATCCAAGGCGGCGGGCAGGTAGTCGCCGAGCAGTAGGGCCTGGAGCTGGGCAAAGGTTACCGGCACGTTAAACTGCCGACGCAGGTAGTCGAAGTTGCCCGCGTAGTAGGTCTTTTCGAGCTTGTTCAGCACCTGCACTGAATCGGGCGTAATGCGCGCCCGAATGCCTTCGATGCCGAGCAAAGAGGCCGATACCCAGATGATGCTATCCTTACGGATGCGCACGTTTAGGTTGGCGGAGTATTTTTCGCCGTTGGCGTCGATCTGGGCTTTACCCTTGGCAGCCAGGTAACGGAAGTCGAGGTTACGGGCCAGAACCGCAGGGGCGGGCGGGCGCGAGACGACGGTGGTCTTGGTAGGAACGGCGCGGCGTTGGCAGGCACCCAGGACGAGGCTTCCAACAAGTGCCAGCAGCAACGGCCAGCTTCTATTCATACAGTTTTCGGTCTTTGATTTTGCGGTCGATGAGGGCGGAGGTACCGCCGGCCTTTTTGGCCTGCTGCCACCGCTCCACGGCCGCCGCCGTATCACCTAATTGATACAGCACATCGCCATAGTGCTCCAATACGGTGCCATCTTTTGAGGTTTTGATGGCTCGTTCCAGGTATTGGCGCGCACCGGCGTAGTCCTTCGCCTTGTAAAGAACCCAGGCATAGGTGTCGAGATAGGTATCGTTATCGGGAAACTGCTTTACCAGTTTTCCCGCCATGTCTTTGGCTTTGCTCAGGTCTTTACCCCGCAGGGAGAGGTAATAGCTGTAATTGTTCAGCGCCTGGGCGTTGTTGGCGTCGAAGGTTAGCGCGGCCTCGTAAGCCGCATCCGACTTGTCGAATTCCTTTAACTCATGGTACGCATCACCCAGTTGGGTATCAAACTGGGCCGCTAGCTCGGGGTTGTCGGTGGTGAGCTTCTTGCCTTGCTCCAAAGATTTTACCGCTTTCTGCGGCTGCTTGGCAAACAGGTGCCCCATACCGTTGTAAAACCAGAACACGGCCTGGTTTGGGAACAGCTCGAGCGCCTGCCCAGTATGACGCAGCAGCGAGTCGGACTGCGCCAGCTCAGCGTCAATCAGCACCACCTGCTGCCAGATCTTGAAGTGCGAGTTATCAATACGTAGTGCCCGCAGGTAGTTGTCGCGGGCCAAGGCTTTCTTCTCCGAGAGCAGCTGCACGTCGCCAGCTACTGAATATGCTTTGGCTTCCTTCGGGTGGACGCGGGTCGTAATGTCGGCCAACTCCAGCGCGGTATTCTGCACAGAGGGGTTGGGCAGCTGCTTGAGGTAGTCGACCAGAATGCGCACCTTTTGATCAATGCCCAGGGCTGAGCTCTGAAAAGCCTGTTTGATCTGCTTTTCCGACTCGGCTGTGTTGCCTTGCTGGCGGTACACATCAGCTAGGATCATGTGCGCCTGCGGATTGTTGGGGTCTTTGCGCAGGGCTTGGTTGGCCACCCGAATAGCATCGGGCAGGCGGTTGTTGGCAGCGTACATTTCGGCCTGCGCCAGCACGTAGCGCACCTCGTCGGGGTTGGCCGCAATGAGGGCCTCGCCCTCTTTCAGAGCCTTGTCGAGATTGTTCTGCTTAAGGTAGATCTGCTGCTTTTTGTACGATACCTCATCGAGCGGGCCAAACTCCTTTTCTGCCTGCTCGAAGGTGCTGAGGGCATCATTCAGTTTGCCCTGGGCCAGGTACAAATCGGCCAGGTTAAACAGATAGGCTTTCGATTCGGGTACATCCTGCACTAAGCGCGTGTACACTTGCGCCGCCTCCGCATACTGCTTCTGCGAGGCGTAAATCTGGGCCAAAATCAGGTAGTAGTAAGGGTTCTTGGCGTCGAGGCGCAGGGCTGCCTGGGCAAAGTTGGAGGCGTCCTTGAGGTTGCCGATCAGCAGGTTATTCTCGGCAATCTTGTAGTTGATGGCCGCATTGTTGGGGTCGAGCTGATAAGCTTTGAGCAGCCGTTCCTGAGCCTTGGGGTAATCTTCGAGCAGCATGAATTTCACGCCGTCGACGAAATAGGCCGCACTCAACTCCCGGTCTTTCTCGGTCAGTTGCCGGTTTTGTTGCGCTTTGGCAGCTTCCAGGGCCGCCTGCCGTTGCATTTCTTTCCGCTCGCGGCGGGTGAGCTTGCGAGGCTTTTCGGTTTTGTCTTTTCCTTTCGCCGGTTGCTGCTGGGCATGGGTAGGCCCGGCCAACAGCAGGCCCAATGCTAAAAGTAGAGGAGAGACAAAACGATTCATGCGAAACAAAGCCAGTGACGAAGCGGAGGGGGTAGGGCGGTTTCGGTGCGTGACCGAAGGCAACAAAAGATACGGCATTTACCCCGAAACCGCCCCGCCGCACCTACAGTTTCAAGGCGTTGTAATCTCCCACGCTTAGGTCGGCGGGCGTGCCGGAGAGCGAAGCATGGCTGCCCACCATGGAGTTGGTGATGTTGGCGTTCTGCACCGTGGCCGATTTCTGGACGATGCTGTTTACCACCACCGAATGGCGAATGGTAGACCCATCGCCTACCGACACGTGCGGGCCCACGATGCTGTTCTCCAGCACAACGTTCTCGCCGATGTACACGGGTTGAATCAGGACGGTGTTGGTCAACGTGGCGGATTTAGCCACGTTGTCTTCGCCGGCTTCCTGCAGGTACTCGAGGTAGCGCTGATTGGTGTACACGGTGGCGTCCTTATTGCCGCAGTCGAGCCACTCCGCTACGGGACCGGGAATAAAGACGGCTCCCTGGTTTTTCATGTTTTCCAGGGCATTGGTGAGCTGATACTCGCCCTTGTCCTTAATGTCGTTGTCGAGCAGGTATTGCAGCTCGCGCTTCAGGTACTCGCCGTCCTTGAAGTAGTAGATGCCGATGATGGCGAGGTCAGAAACGAATTCCTGCGGCTTCTCGATTAGCTCGGTAATCTGGCCTTGCTCGTTGAGTTTCACTACGCCAAAAGGACGCGGATCTTCTACGCGCTGCACCCAGATAGTGCCATCAGCGGAAGTATCAAGCGTGAAGTCCGCTTTGAACAGTGTGTCGGCGAAAGCCACTACTACCGGTCCGGTGAGGGCGCTCTGAGCGCACAGGATGGCGTGGGCCGTGCCCAGCGGCTCGTCTTGGTAGTGGATGGAACCTTGGGCACCTACTGATTCGGCAATCTTGAGCAGGCTCTTTTCTACTTCCTCCCCGAAGCGGCCCACGATGAAAGCTACTTCCGACACCGGCTGGCCGGCTACTTTGGCAATATCCTCTACGAGGCGCTGAACGATAGGCTTACCAGCAATGGGAATCAACGGCTTGGGAACGGTGAGGGTGTGCGGGCGCATGCGCTTGCCCATGCCGGCCATCGGGACGATGATTTTCATAGAGGGTGAATTGGAAAAGTTGGTTTTGAAGGCGTCTACGTAAGATGACGTGAAACGCCGTGCAAAGTTGGACGGTTGAGCTAAGGGATGTATCTGCTTTCGCAGATTTTTTTGGACGCGAAGTAGGTGGTGCCTTTAAGGAAGTGGGCATCTCGCCGTGTTTCCCCCTCCAGTGTTGAGCGTAGAAAAAGCCACAATCAGCAGATTTTACGCTTCGCTTCTTTACCGCGTGCCGGTGCTGCCGTAGCCGCCAGCACCGCGTTCTGTAGCGCTCAGTTCGGCTACTTCCTGCCACTCGATGGCTTCGTAACGCGCAAAAACCAGTTGGGCTACTCGTTCGCCGTCTTGCACCACGAAGTCTTCGTTCGAAAGGTTTACCAGTAGCACCTTTACCTCGCCACGGTAATCAGCATCGATGGTACCAGGACTGTTTACTATGCCAATACCGTGCTTGTAAGCCAGCCCGCTGCGCGGACGGACCTGCGCCTCGTAGCCAGCTGGAATTTCGAGGTACAGGCCCGTCGGAATCAGGGCCCGTTGGAGCGGCGCAAGGGTGACGGACTCGTTAAGATTGGCCCGCAGGTCGAGGCCAGCGGCATGCTGAGTTTGGTAAGCCGGTAGCGGGTGATGCGAACGATTAATGACGGCGACTTGCATCGGTAAGTGTAAACGGGGGAGGGAAAATGAAAAAAAGGCTACGCAGCCTGCCGGCGCGATACGGCCTGGGTAGGCCGTTCTACCAGCCACAAGGCCGCTAAAAAAGCCAGCGTTAGGGCAACGTGCAGTCCGTGCCGTAGCCAGATATTGGTGACTGGAATCCACCAGCTGAGTCCTACCACACCCACTGCCACCAGCAGCCACAGCAGTAGCCGAGCCACGGGGTAGGGCACCGGAAAGTGTCGGTTGCCCAGCCACCAGCAGATGGCGGCCATAGAGAAGTAGCAGGCCAGCGTGGTGAGGGCCGAGCCCATGTAGCCTAGTACCGGAATCAGCAGCAGGTTCAGCACAATGGTGAGCAACGCACCACCAGCACTGATGTAAGTGCCCACGTAGGTTTTGTCGGTAAGCTTAAACCACACCGAAAGGTTGTAGTACACACCCAGAAACAGGTTCGCCATCAGCAGCACCGGTACCACCGCAATACCTTCGCGGTACTCGGGGCGCTGCAGCAGGATAGGCGCGATTAAATCCAGATTGGCACTGATACCCACAAAGATGACGGCGCAGCAAAGCGTAAACCACTTCAACACCACCGCGAATGTGATAGGTGAATTTTTTTCCTTGGCCTGCGCGAAAAAGAACGGCTCGGCTGCGTACCGAAATGCCTGAATCACCAGCGTCATAAAGATGCTGAGCTTGTAGCAGGCGCCGTAAATACCCACAGCTGTTAGATTGGACTGATCTGGGTAAAAACCTTCAGGAAGCCAATATTTGAGCAGGATACGGTCCAGAACTTCGTTAATCATGCCGGCCAAGCCCATCAGCATCAGCGGGAGGCCATAACGCCAGAGCGACGGTACAGCTTCCCAGTTGAGGCGAAAACGAAAATCGGTCAGCTCGCGCCAGAGCAGCGGTATGAACAGGGCATTGGCCACCAGATTCGAAATGAAAATGTAGCCCACTCCCAACTCGGGATTGTATACAGCGTCGATTAAGGGCCGCAGTTGAGGCAGGTAGCGGCCAGCGTGCACGTCGCGGCAGAGGACAACGAAGAACAGGTTCAGCCCGACGTTGACCAAGATATTGACGAAGCGGACAGTCGCGAATTTCCGGGCTTTGTTTTCCAGTCGCAGCCGCGCAAACGGAATGCTTACCACCGCATCAATAGCCATGATAAGCGCTAACCAGATAAAATAGCGTTCCTGTCCCGGGTACTTCAGCATCTCTGCGATGGGCCTGGCAAACGCAATGATTAGACCGCAGAATACCAAGCTACTCAGGAGCAGTAGGCTCAGGATCTGGTTGTATAGCTGGGGGCGGTCGGCACCGGCGCGGTTGGCAAACCGGAAGAAGGTCGTCTCCATCCCGTAGGTAAAGACGATGTTCAGGAAGCCCACGTACGCATACAACTCGGTGACTACGCCGTATTCAGCCGCCGCAAACTTCGCGGTGTAGATGGGCACGAGCAGATAGCTCAGTACGCGACCGACGATGCTGCTAATGCCGTAAACGGCCGTTTGGCTGGCCAGCCGCTTTGCTAATCCGCTCAAGGGAAGAGATTAAGAATTAAGGATTAAACATTGGCAATCAATACTTTAAAAAGAGCTGCCATTTCTCGACGAGAAGGGGCTTTCTTTTAAAGTCTTGATTGACAATGTTTAATTGATTTTACTTGCCGCGAAACACAGCGGGGCGCTTTTCCAGAAACGCTTGCGTGCCTTCGCGGAAATCCTCTGAGGCAAAGCAGCGGGCGAAAGCGTTGGCCTCGGTCTGGTAGCCGTGGCGCTCGGTATCAAAATAGGCGTTGACGCAGTCCACGATCTGACCCACGGCCAGGGGGGCTTTGGTCAGGATACGGCCTAGCAGCTGCTGGCAGAAGCCGAGCAGTTCAGTCTGGGGTACCACGTGGTTGACCAAGCCCAAACGCAGTGCCTCGTCGGCTTTCAGCAAATCCGCGGTCATCATCAACTCCAGGGCTTTGCCTTTACCCACCAGTTGGGTGAGGCGTTGGGTGCCGCCGTAGCCCGGAATTAAGCCTAGGTTTACTTCGGGCTGCCCAAAGCGGGCGTTTTCGGAAGCCACGCGCATGTGGCAGGCCATGGCTAGCTCGCAGCCGCCGCCTAGTGCAAAGCCGTTGACAGCGGCCACCACGGGCTTGGGGCTTTCTTCAATCATGCAGAACACCTCTTGGCCGCGCTCCGAAGCCCGCCGAGCCAGCGGCTCGCTCAGGGCAGCCAGCTCCGCAATGTCGGCACCGGCTACAAAGGCTTTCTCACCGGCGCCAGTAAGGATGATGGCCTTTACCTCGGCCGTATCCAAGGCATACTGCATGGCTTGGCCAATTTCCTCGATGGTGGCCGCATTCAGGGCGTTAAGCTTGCTGGGACGGTTCAGAGTAATGGTCAGGATGCCGTCGTCGGAACGGTCAAGCGCGAGGTTTTCCAGGGCTGGGAGCATGGGATAGAGTTGAGGAATGTGGAATGCGTAGTGGGGCAAAGATAAAGACAATGCGTACCTCGCTTTGGCGGGCTGTTCAGCTACCCGCTGACCTTGTCCGGCAAGCGCCAACCGATATTCAGCAATACTCAACTATAATCATATATTTCAAGCGCCAGCTTCACAGCTGAAACTGGAATACGGGCTGCAGCTTAGTAATCATCCGTTCTATGATTGCTCGCGTCTCAGTTCTTTACCTAACTCTCCACACCACCATGGGCTTCGTTTCCGAGTTCAAAGAATTTATTTCCAAAGGCAATGTGCTCGATCTGGCTGTCGGCGTGATTATCGGCGCTTCGTTTGGCAAGATTGTAACGTCGCTCACCGAAGACATCATCATGCCAGTTATTGGCTTGGCTCTGGGCCGCGTTGATTTTTCCACCATCATGCTCGGGCCGATGAAGGTGGGCAATTTTCTCAATGCCATTCTTTACTTCCTCATCATTGCCTTTGTTATTTTCTGGGTGGTGAAGCTGGCCAACCGCTTTAAAAAGCCCGCGCCGGTAGCCGTGGTAGCGGAGCCCACCCCTAGTAAGGAGGTGCTGCTACTAGCCGAAATACGTGATGCCCTGCGCAACCGGGCATAAATAAAATCTGCTTTTCTGGCGCTTCAGTTGGTTGCCGCTATCTGCCTTTCGATGGAGGAATGATCAGGTTGATTTTCGCGTTTGTGAAAGTGCCCAAGTGAGTGAAACCTATTGGCGTTAATCGGCTTATAAGGGTTTTGCAAATTTGAACTAACTTGCTTTTCTGACCGTTTCGCCGACAATAAAGCTAGCCGTGCTGGCGCGTTGCCGCGGACCATATCCTGCCCTCTCAAAATGAAAACTCACGCTGCTGCCGCTGCCCTTCTGCTTGCCGGGTTGTTGGCTACTTCTGTAGCGCAGGCGCAAACGTCGGCCACTCCGTTTACGGGTGATGCGCCGCGCCGAGACGCTCCAAAGAAGCGGAAAGCGTCTAATCAGGACGTGGCTCGCATGCAGCAGCGCATGAGCATGAACGCCGGCGAGGCTAAGCGCGACCAACAGATTGAGATACTAGAGGCACGAGCCGGAGGCAGCAGCAGTTACGCTCGTGGTTCGTCTTCAGCCCGCCAATACGAGAAAGTGGCGGGCGGCTTCACGGTGCGCAGGTTCCGGGGCGATAAGCGGAGCGCCGCAATGCAGAAACGCGGGCAGACGCGCCCCGCGCCAGGCATCGACCCCAAGGGCAAGCCGCTCAAGCACAAAAAGCACAAGAAGAACCACTTCCTGTTTTTCTAACCGCTACCAGCCAGAAATGAAAAAGCCACGGCGCAAGGCTCCGTGGCTTTTTGCTTCTTCATGTTTTTTCAGAGCCACCGTTCGCCTCTGATTCAATGAAGAATGACTAGTTGTTGAGCTTCTCAACGAATGCTGGTGGAGAGATTCTGGAGCCGAGCAGTACCGGCTCAGCTAATGCCAACGGTGTAAAGCAGTAGGGCTGCCAAAAGCAACCCTATGCAGCGGCGTAGTAAGATGGTGGTCATGTGCAAAGACGTTGAACCGACTACATACCGGATGTACTAGAGCTTGACTACCTCTACGCGTTGATTCAGCGCGGCGTATTCATCGTCTGGGTCGGAGTACAGCGGTTGCGTTTCTCCTAGACCTTTAGCTGCCAAGCGGGTGCCATCGATGCCAAGTCCGATAAGGGCGGCCCGTACCGCATCGGCGCGGCGTTGCGATAGGCGTTGATTGGCAGTGGTCTCTCCAGCCTGCAGGGTATGCGCTTCAATGCGTACCCGCACAGCGGGGTCGCGGCGCAGCACGTCGGCCAAGCCTTTCAGGAAGGGCTGCGAATCGGGCAGCAGCGTGGCCGAGCCTTCTTCAAACTGCAAGGTGTGCGAAACGATACGGCCGTCTTCGAGCAGTTGAGCGTAATAATCACCAGTGCGTTCGGTGAATTTGCGCTCTACAGCCTGTTCGATTTTGCGCGAAGCAGCGCGTTCGGCACCGCGCTGGACGGCCCGCTCTAGCAGCCCGTATTGGGCTTGGGTGGCGGCCGGTAGTAGCAGCAGCCAGCATATGATCAGCAGTAATTGCTTCATGGTCTTAGGACAGCAAAAGCGAAATAAAAGGTAAGCGCAACGGCCGGGCTACAGCTGAGCTAGTCGTTTCAGATCCAGTGCTTGAGCTACGTGCTTCACGAGCTTGGTATCCTGCTGTTGCGTAGATTCAACGGAGACGAAAAATCGGTCACCAACGCCCAGCGCCACGGTAGCCCGGTGCTCCTTTTTTTGCAGCGTTTCGTAGCCGCGTACTCCTGGCATACCTAGGTCGCAGCCTCGCATCAACTGCTCGTCGCTTTCCTGGGAGATGCCAGTGCCCATCAGAGCGGTGGCGCCGGCATACAGGGCGTTGGCCCCGTTGTAGTCCACAAGCTGCACTTTCAAGCGCTGTTCGCCCTTGCGATAGTGCTGCTCGCAGGTGGAGTAGTTCACTCCGCCTAGGCTCACCGATTCGCCTTGGGGCTCCCCCTCGCGCACAAACCCAGCCACGTGCTCAGGAAGAAACTTCTCCAACTCCTTGTAGTGCAGCGACATGGTATCGCCGCGGGAGGAACGCTCTAAGTGCCGCTGTTCCGACTGTTCCAGCTGCCGCTCCATCTGCTGCACAGTTTGGGTGGCCGTGGCTACGCTTGCGTAGGAGCGTTGGGCTTCCTGTACTTGGCTACAGCCAGTGAACAAGACCAGCAACACCAGGCAGCTGGAAGAAGTGAAGGAGAAGTTCATGGGTGGGTTGGTGGTGGAGGGGCTGCGGTTTAGAACCTAGCCGTCAGCCCCATTTTCAGGTAAGACATATCGTAACCAGCCTCACCGAATGCGCCGATTTTATCAGTGAACATGTAGCGGGCACCAGCAAAAAAGCCCGGGTAGACGTAAGCGCCACCATAAGAGTATCGGTCGTTGCCGAAAAACTCATCGTAGTAAGTGTCCTTGTACTTCTCGACGCGCACGCCTAGGGAGATGCCCGCGTACGTGTCCAGGTTGGGTACTTCGAAGATGTTGTAGTGATAGGTGCCACGTACGCCCACATAAAGGTTGCTCCAGGTGGCCTTGTACTTCGTGCCGGGGTAGTCATAGCGGGTGCTCTTGTAGCCGATCATGCCGCCAATGCCAATCACACCCGGGCCGATGCCTTCAATGATGCCTCGCTCCACAGACACGCTCAGAGCAGGAATTGACTTGAGAGAGCTGCCGTAGTAGCCATATCCTAACCCGAAACCCACACCTAAGTTGGCGGCCGTGCTGCCCTTGCCAAACTCGTGGCTGGCCGTGGTAGCCTTCGGCGCCACACTTGGGGCGGCTTTAGCGGGTGCTGCTTCTGCCTGCGGGGCAGGCTGGGCAACGGGGGCTGCCGCTACAGGCTTAGCAGCGGCTGGTTTGGCCGTTGTGCCAGCAGGCTTGGCTGCCGAGGTGGTGGTTTTCGCGGCAGCTGGCTTTGGCGCCGTGGAGGTAGCGGCCGGCTTAGCCGCCACCGTACGGGCCGCAGCGGATGAAGCTGGTTTGGCTGCCAATTGCGTTTGGGCAGACACTGTGCCCGCCGCCAGGGTCGATACTGCAACGAGGGTAGAGAGGCCAAGCGTTTTCATAGGGTAGGGTTTGAACGGTGTGAGAGAAGAGAAGAACAGCGCGCCAGACGTATGGCTAACTGACTGGGGCAAAGCTACTCGCTCGGTAGGCCTAGGGTCAATCGCATGATGATGTGAAAAGCAGCATTAGGCGGTAATGGAGCTAGATACAAGCGCTCCAAAAACAAAGCCCCTCTGGCGCCACATTAGGCGTCAGAGGGGTTTTTTGAAGGGAAAAGTTACTTTAAACCACTAGCAGTAAGTGGCTAAGAGAAGGCCTTTCTATGTGAGTCTGTGGGCAGCGGCTTAGACCGATAAATCGATTTTACAGGTTGGGAAACAAGCGGTGTGCAAGGTTACCAACCAGGGGTAACGGCTCATGCAAGCCGCTCATTGCTGCCATCAGGCCCAGCATGCGCATGAGCAGCGTAAGCGAAAGACCTATCCCGGCTACAATCAGACTGCTCCAGCCGAAAAAGGGAATCAAGGCGACCTGTGCTACCAGCAGGCCGGTGCTCAGCAATAGTAAAAGCGTCATCTGGCGTAGATGAAATGTCACCAAGGCACCGCGCTGATGACGAGGCACGCGGTAAGCCACGAGCCATCCGAATACCGACAGATAGCACATGATGGCCATTTTACGGTCGAGCTGTTCAGCATCGGCGCTGCGCAACTCGTAAGACTGCCGCGGCGACATTCCTACTTCCTCAAAGTCACCCAACCAACTTCCCACGCGGCTGCTTATGCGAAGCACAAAGTCAGCTGCTAAAAACCTCTCCAGAGCAAACATGATAATTGAGAAAGATGAGTAAACAGAATCGGTGATGTCCTTGGGTGGAAGCCTCTGCTTTGTTCCCACCGAGTCTACTCTGCTAATGTTGCCGAGCACTACTCGCCGTTGACATTGCAAAGGTGGAGGGCGAGCCAACGTAAGAGCTAATACTAATGTTTCATTTACTAATACAAATGTTTCCTTGTGAATAAATGCTTGTAAATGAATTAATTATAATTGAAATATGCTTGGCGCTAACACAAATATTGATGTGATGTAACGCCGACACTGAAGTTGTAGTCCGGCTTTTTACTCCGCTACCAGCGTGCCCGCTGCGTACTCAGAAGGGGACTGGTGATATAGTTCTCGGAAGCATTTGCTGAAGTACGACAAGTTGGCGAATCCCACTGACTCAGCTATTTCGGCTACGTTGCCGGCATGACCCTGTAGAAGCACCGCTGCCCGGCGCAGCCGGATCGTGCGCACAAATTCGGAACTTGATTGATCTGTCAGCGCCTTCAGTTTCCGATGTAGCTGTACCCGGCTCAAGGCCATTTCATCGGCGAATTGCTCCACGCTAAAATCGGAATCGGCCAAGTGCTTTTCGACTACCCCCATAGCTCTGTTCAAGAAAGCCTCATCGGTGGAGGTGATGCTAATGTCGCGAGGCTGTAAGGTTACTTCGCGGCCGAAGCGTTGGCGCAGCAAACGCCGTTGACTTATGAGGTTATGAATGCGCACGCGCAGTTCCTCCGGCCGAAACGGTTTGGTGAGATACTCATCAGCTCCAAGCCCGAAGCTGCTCAAGCGAGCTTCGTCGTCGGCCCGAGCTGTCAGTAGAATAACAGGAATGTGACTGGTACGCTCGTCTTCGCGTAGGCGCTGACACAGTTCCAACCCATCCATCTTGGGCATCATCAGGTCTGATACCACTAGGTCGGGTACTGCGGATATAGTACGTTCCAGACCTTGTTGGCCGTCTTCTGCAGTCAAAATGCGGAACTCGACTGAGAGGCAGCTCTGAATGTAGCTGCGCACCTCCGCGTTGTCCTCTACCAACAAAACCAGCGGCCGAGCATCCTCAGGGTTTGTGTTTAGGCTGACTTCTGCCGGCTCCGGTGTGGGTAATACCGATATGTAGGCGTGGGCTTTAGCGGATGGTGCCGACCCTTCAGAGCACAACTCGGTGGCATCCAGATGGTCATTGCCCAACGGCAATTCTACCACGAAAGTGGTGCCCTGTTCTAGTGCGCTTGATACCCGAATGTGCCCGTGGTGCAGCGATACTAGCTCTTTCACCAAGGCTAGCCCAATGCCCGAGCCCTCGTGCCGGCGGGTGCGCGAGTCATCGACCTGATGAAACCGATCGAAGATAAGAGGCAAGTGTTCGACCGGAATTCCTACGCCCGTATCGCGTACTCGTAACACCGCATGGCCGGCAGAGCGGTCAACGCTAACCACCACCTCACCACCCGCGGGCGTAAACTTAATGGCGTTTCCAAGCAGGTTGTAGAGGATTTTGTCGAACTGGTCACCATCTACGTACACCTCCAACGTCTCTAGCGGCGACTCAAACCGCAATTCTACATTGTGGCTCACCGCTAACGATTCAAAAGACAACACGTTGGTGCGTACAGTGCGCACTAGGTCTACCGGTGCAGCGGCCAAATGCATTTGGCCAGCCTCTAGGCGCGCAATGTCGAGCAACTGATTGATCAGTTGGAGCAGCCGCTGTGCGTTGCGAAGCATCATCATGTACTCCGGCCGGGTATCAGCCGTTGGTTTCGCTTGGGCTTCATTAACCAGTTGTTCCAGCGGGCTGATAATGAGCGTGAGCGGGGTTCGTAACTCGTGAGAGATGTTGGTGAAGAATTTCGTTTTGAGTTCATCCAGCTCCTGCAAATGGTGCGAAGTCCGGATGCTGGCGTGTAGTTCCTGATAAGCACGCTGCAACTCCGCCGCTCGTTCCGCAAGCTCCTGGTTGCTGCGCTGCTGCAGTTCCTCCTTCTCCTGGGAAACCTGAAGAGCCTGTGCCTGCGCCGCCTGAGTTGCCTGCAGGGCTATTAACGCTTGGCTTTGAGCTGCTTCTTTTTCCTGAAGTGCCTTCATGGCACCTTCCTGAGCCAATTGTTTATCACGCTTGGCTAGGTTGATGCGGTCGGCTAGGCCCAAGGAGAGTAAAATCATTTCCAGCGCCGATGCCACATGTACCCCGTGCGACGCCCAGAAGCCCGAGCGCGGCGTGATACCCACCAAGCCCAGGTAGAAATTAACTACTGCTGCCAGCAGCAGCGTCCACCCAATCATGTAGTACCGCGCAGGGCGGTAACCACTGCGCAAGGCCAGGGTACCCGCCGTCAGCAATGCGACGCTGGTCCACAGCGCCGCAATAACGGGCCACCACACGGCATCGTTGGGGTTAGTGTGTAGAAAACTCAGCAGCGGTAACCACGCCACTACCAGGGTCAGCCGCAGTACACGGTCAAAGCGTGGCAGCAGGCGGTCGGTTTCCAGGAAAGCCCGTGCAGTAAGCGTTCCAAAAAAGATGGTAAAACCCAGCAACAGATGTTGCCGCAGATCCAAAGCCGCGTGCGACCAGTCATTGGGCAGTACCTGCCGCCAATACCCCGTCATGTCAAACTGCAGTGCCGTAAAAAAAGCAACGTACAGCGCGTACAGGAGGTAACTCTTGTCTCGTACCGATATGTAAAGCAGTAGGTTGTAAGCCAGCAGAGCCAGCAGAATACCATAGTACGGCCCCATGATCCAGTCGCCCTTGCGGTATCCCTGCAGCACGTCTGCTTGCTCAGCCACTCCATACAATACCTGCTGATTGGCTGGGGCACGCGTGTAGAGCGTTATTTCCTGGCCGGCAGGCAGGTCCAGCCGCACGTTGAAATGCCGAGACGTAACGGCATGTGTGGTTTCGTACGGCAGCTGCGAATTCAGCGAGTGGCGCCGCACCGAGCCATCAGCTCGTACCAAATATACCTCTACGCCATCCATGTACTCCGTGGCCACCAGCAGTAGCCAATGGGTACTGGCATGAGCCTCGGAACGGATACGGACGCGTTGCCACAAGTCCTGCGCCGTAGCCGGCACCTTAGCTTGCGCTACGGATTGAAACTGCTGCGCCCAACGCGGGGCCTGCACTTGGGATAGGGTCAGCGGCTCAGGCGCGACCAACACCAGAGCTTCCTCATTAACCCACGCAGTGCTTGCTGTATCGCGCACTACCAGCTCACCAGGAGTCGCGGCGGCACTGGCTGTAACTGCAACCAGCAGCCACAACCATATGCTGAGTAGCAGGTGTTTCATGCAAACGGTGATTTAGGATAGCGCGCACTATTAATATACAACACGCCGGTGACTTAGAGTCAGAAACTAACCAGAGCGTTGCTTGCTGCTCACAAAAAAGCCCCAGCCGTTGCGGGCTGAGGCTTTTCATTCTTGAGTTTAAGCGGATTATAGTGTACGCTTAACTTCTTTTTCCTCGAAGCCTTCGATGATGTCGCCTTCTTGCAAATCATTGAAGCCTTTGATCGAGACACCGCATTCGTAGCCTTGGCGCACTTCTGAGGCGTCGTCTTTGAAGCGCTTCAGCGCCAGAACATCACCAGTGTGCTGCACGATGCCATTGCGAACCACACGCACCCTGGTGTTGCGGGTGATGGTGCCATCCGTGACCATACAGCCGGCAATGGTGCCGACCTTGGTGATGTTGAACACCTGGCGCACTTCCACCGTGGCCACCGTGACTTCCTGCACCGTCGGGGCAAGCATGCCTTCCATGGCATCCTTCACCTCGTTGATGGCGTTGTAGATGATCGAGTAGAGGCGGATGTCGATCTGCTCCTGCTCGGCCAGCTTACGGGCACCCAGCGACGGACGCACTTGGAAGCCAATGATGATGGCGTCGGAAGCCGAAGCCAGCAGTACGTCGGATTCGGAAATGGCGCCTACACCCTTCGAGAGGATGTTTACAGCCACTTCGCTCGTAGAAAGCTTCAGCAGCGAGTCTGAAAGTGCTTCTACTGAACCGTCCACGTCGCCCTTCACGATAATGTTGAGCTCTTTGAACGAACCGATAGCCAGACGACGACCAATCTCGTCGAGCGTGATGTGCTTCTTAGTGCGCATCGACTGCTCGCGCTGTAGCTGCAGACGCTGGGTAGCAATTTCGCGGGCTTCGCGCTCCGTTTCCATCACCACAATCTTGTCACCAGCCTGCGGCGCACCTTGCAAACCAAGAAGCTGTACCGGCGTGGACGGACCAGCCTGCTTCATCTTCTTACCGCGGTGGTCCGTCATAGCCTTCACGCGGCCGTAGTGCGGACCAGCCAGCACGATGTCGCCAACTTCCAGCGTACCCGTCTGCACCAAGATAGTCGTTACGTAGCCGCGGCCCTTGTCGAGGGACGCTTCGATAACGGTACCCACCGCGCGGCGGTTCGGGTTAGCCTTCAGCTCCAGCAGTTCGGCTTCGAGCAGTACTTTTTCAAGTAGGTCCTCGATGCCTTGGCCGCTCTTAGCCGAAACTTCCTGCGACTGGTATTTACCACCCCATTCTTCTACCAGAACGTTGATGGCCGACAGTTCCTCGCGGACTTTGTCAGGGTTAGCACCCGGCTTATCAATTTTGTTCAGGGCAATTACGATGGGCACCCCAGCCGCTTGGGCGTGGTTGATGGCTTCCTTCGTCTGCGGCATTACCGAGTCATCGGCTGCTACCACGATGATGGCAATGTCCGTCACCTTGGCACCACGGGCACGCATAGCAGTAAACGCTTCGTGACCAGGCGTATCAAGGAAGGTGATGCGACGGCCAGAAGCTGTTTTTACATCGTAAGCACCAATGTGCTGCGTGATACCACCAGCTTCACCTTTGGCTACTTGCGCATTGCGAATGTAGTCAAGCAGCGAAGTCTTACCGTGGTCGACGTGACCCATGATGGTTACAATCGGAGCACGCTCTTCGAGCTCTTCCGGGTTGTCCTCCTCAATAATGGTCACATCCTGCTCGTCTTCTGCCGAGAGGAATTCCACATCGTAGCCAAACTCGTCGGCAATGACGGTAATGGCTTCGGCATCGAGGCGCTGGTTGATGGACACAAACATGCCCATGTTCAAGCAGACCTTGATAACCTCGTTCACCGATGCATTCATCAGCGAAGCTAGGTCATTAGCCGAAATGAATTCGGTCAACTTCAGGGTCTTCGATGCCAGTTCGTTTTGCTGACGCTGCAGTTCAGTAGCTTCCGCAATACCAGCACGCTTATCGCGGCGGTACTTGGCGCGGTTGCCTTGGTTGCCACCACGGCCGCCGCTAAGACGAGCCAGCGTAGCCTTGATCTGGTCCTGAATCTGCTTATCATTCTGCTCAGGCGTGGCTGGCTGGCCTTGGCCGGGGCGCGGCGCGCCCTGACCACCACGGTTGTCGCGGCCGCCAGGACCACCACCGGGGCGGTTGCCTTGGTTGGCCGGGCGTACCGGACGGTCGTTGCCAGTCCCGGGGCGCGGTGCACCAGCGGGACGATTGCCGCCACCCTGATAACCACCTCCACCAGCACCTTGCTGACCCTGACCTTGGCCTTGCTGCTGATTACCACCCGTGCCAGGGCTAATACGCTGGCGCTTCTTCTTGTCACCGATGCCGGCTTTGCGCACATCAGAGGAGGCCACCGGGCGTGCACCGCGGCCACCACCCCGACGTGAAGCATCGACGGGTAACTCAATCTTACCAAGAACGGTTAAGCCTTTTAGCTGATCGGCTTTGGCCACAATGGTTGACTGGTCAACAGCTGCCTGCTCGCTTGGGGCAGGAGCAGGAGCCGGTGCTTCGGGAGCAACAGGCTTTGTTGCGACCTCAGGCGCCGGTGCTGATGCCTGTGCTCTGGTTACAGGTGCTTGAGGTGCTGGCGCGGCAGGCTTAGCTTCGACTACAGGGGCTGGTGCGGGAACCACTGGTGCCGGAGCAGGTGTGGGTGCAGGAGTAACCGGCACCGGTGCGGGCTTCTCAGCTGCAGGTGCCATCGGGGCCGGTGCAGGCGCCGGATTCGGCGCAGGCGTTGGCACTGGAGCAGGCTTCTCAGCTACGGGAACTGGAGCCGGCGCTACCGGAGCCACTGGTTTGTTTTCCGCTACCGGAGCGGGAGCAGGGGTAGGCTGGGCTGGGCGGGGCGGAACGGGCCGCCCTTTGGCGTCGAGTTCAATTTTACCTAATACCTTCAGACCGGGCACGGAGCGGCTGGTCTCCGCGGCGGGCGCAGATTGGGCTTGGGGCGCGGGAGCAGCCGGCTTGGCTTCGGGTGTGGGTACCGGAGCTGGCTGTGGAGCCGGGGCCGATGCGGGTTCTGCGGGCTTGGATGCCACGACAGCTTTGGCCGCTTCCTTCGCCTGAGCAGCTTGCTCAAGTTCAGTATGCCGCAGCGACTGGCCGCGTTTGGTCGCCTCGGCCTTTTCCTGGGCGGACGACGCAAACTCTTTGTTCAGCAGCGCAACCTGATCGGCTGATAGCTTCGTGGTGGGTTTATTTTCAACAGAAATGCCCTTCGCCGCGAGAAAGTCCACAATAGTGTGGGTCCCGACGTTAAGGTCCGTGGCCGCTTGTTTCAGTCGTTTGCTTGCTGCTTCCGCCATTCTTTGGTCGCGTGCGATACTCTTAGTTTGGTGCAAAAGTACGATTTAATTATTGCCAAACGGCGGAAAACCGGCCACTAAAGGCAGGTCTTCCGCCGGCATTACCAGATACGGGCCCCGCCCCCCTACGTTAGGAGGCAGTCCACTGGTTACGCGGTGGGCTCAGTCACCTCGCCTTCAGCAGGCTCAGTGGCTTCGTCCTCGCCGTCAAATTCGGCCTGGATGACGCGGAAAACGTCTTCGACGTTCTCTTCTTCCAGTTCAGTACGACGTACGATGTCGGCCTTGTTCACGGCCAAAACCGAGCGGCCGGTGTCCAGACCAATCTTTTTCAACTCATCGATAATCCACTGGTCGATTTCGTCGCTGAACTCTTCCAGCGCGATGTCTTCCTCGTAAGTATCGGCTTCGCGGAATACGTCGATTTCCATGCCTACCAAGCGCGAAGCCAATTTAATGTTGGCACCGCCCCGGCCGATGGCCAGTGAAACCTGGTCCGGCTTCAAGAACACCGAAACCCGCCCAGTTTGTTCATTGATTTTCATCGATGAAATTTTGGCCGGCGACAAGGCGCGCTGGATGTACAGCTCGAGGTTGTCGGTGTAATTGATGATGTCAATGTTCTCATTTTCCAGCTCGCGCACCACGGCGTGGATACGGCTGCCCTTCATGCCTACGCAGGCACCTACGGGGTCGATGCGGTCATCATAGCTTTCTACAGCCACTTTAGCCCGCTCGCCCGGCTCGCGTACGATGTTCTTGATGGTGATAAGACCATCAAAGATTTCGGGCACTTCCTGCTCCATCAGGCGCTCCAAGAAGGCGGGTGCAGCACGGGATAGGATGATCTTTGGCGCGCCGTTGATGACGTCCACGCGGTGAACCACGGCGCGGATGGTATCGCCCTTGCGGTAACGGTCCTTGGGAATCTGCTCCGGCTTGGGCAGGCTCAGCTCGTTTTCCTCTTGGTCAAGCACCAGCGTTTCGCGGCCCCATACCTGGTAGACTTCGCCGGCAATGATTTCGCCGACCATGTCTTTGTACTTCTGGTAGAGGTTGTCGCGCTCAAGGTCCTTAATGCGCTGAATAAGCGTCTGGCGGGCCATGAGTACGGCGCGGCGGCCAAACTCCTCCAGCTTCACCTGCTCGGATACTTCTTCGCCTACTTCAAAGTCCGGCTCGATCTTTTGGGCCTCCGACAGCGGAATCTTGTCGTGGTCCCAAATGTCCTCCGACTCGTCGTCTACGATTTCGCGGTTGCGCCAGATTTCCAGGTCACCGTTGTCGGGGTTAATGATGACGTCGAAGTTGGAGTCGTCGTTGTACTTCTTGCGAATCATCGTCCGGAACACCTCTTCGAGGATGCTCATCATGGTGGGACGGTCGATGTTCTTGAACTTAGCAAACTCCGAGAAGGACTCGATGAGGTTGAGCGTGTTCATGGGGGTGGCTATTAGCTGTTGGCTTTCGACTGAAGCTTCCCAGTGGAGATGCAGTACAAAAGATAACAGTTAGAAGGATGATTTTCAGTGCGGCAGCCGATAGATATCAGCTGTAAGCTTATTTGAAAGAAATGACGATACGCGCTTCCTGAATTGTGTCAAAAGGCACGAAAGCCGGATCGAGCGTCTTCTTTTTGTTTTTTTCCTTCACCACTTCGCTGAGCATGATGCCTTCGGGCATAAACTCATCGAGCGTGCCGGTTTTTTCGGAGCCGTCGGCCATCTTCAAGGCCAGCGTGCGGCCCGCGTGTCGGGCGTATTGCCGCGCGCTCATCAGGGGCTGGTCGGCGCCGGGCGAAGTAACCTCGAGCGAGTAGGCCGCGTCTTCTCCGTATGCCTCATCGATCTGGCGCGTCAGGCGGCGGGTGATGCTGCCGAGCTCGTCGATGCCAATGCCTTGGTCACCGTCGATGGTCGCCGTGATTTTAGGACGGACTGCCGTGTCACTCACCGTCAGGCCCACTACGAAATACTCCGGGCCGGGCAAGCTGGCTTCCAGCATTTGCTGGATACGGGTGCGTTCGAAACTCATGGAGATGGGTAGCAAAAGAAAGAGGGGACTGCGCGTCCCCTCCTCTTGAATACGATTAAGTATGGCAAAGATACAACATTGTGGCTCCGGGCGCAAGGGGCGCCTTATTACGCCTTGGACTATTGGCCTCCTTAATTCGTTAGAACGAGGAGAATGCCCAAGAAGCTAGCGGCGAATTTCAACCCAGCCTTTGGCTTTGCGGCCTTCGGGGTCGGTCAGGTGATAGTAATATACTCCGTCGGGCAAGTTAGCGCCGCCCCAATTGTTGCGGTAATCTTTGGATTCGTACACTTGATTGCCCCAGCGGGAGAAGACCTTTAGTGTAGTAGGCAGGCAACTGAGCCGTTGTACAAACACATCGTTGAGGCTGTCGCCATTGGGCGTAATAATGTTCGGGATGAACGGGTCGCCTACGTAGACTGGTGCAAATTGCGTAGTGGATTGGCAAGAGCCATTATAATAAGCTGTAAAGCTGACGCGGTAAGTTCCTGGGCGTTCATATGTATGCGTGGGGAATTGCTCGGTGCTCGTGTTACCGTCCCCGAAGTCCCAAGCGTAACGGCTGGCGAAGAGCAGGTCATGGTTGAAGGTGTGCGTGAAGGGCGCAATGCCGGTATAGTTAGGCAAGCCTTCTGACTGGCGCGGTTTTACGGGGCAAGTAGGTAGATCC
This sequence comes from Hymenobacter sp. FMD4, assembly GCF_058932745.1. Taxonomy (NCBI): domain Bacteria; kingdom Pseudomonadati; phylum Bacteroidota; class Cytophagia; order Cytophagales; family Hymenobacteraceae; genus Hymenobacter; species Hymenobacter sp. FMD4. The sequence goes on along the minus strand of NZ_JBZYWH010000013.1, from coordinate 41,760 downwards.
AGCGGACGGTTGGTGCGGTCTTCCGGTACTAGCATTACACGCAGCTGATCAGCATTGAGACAGCCTGTGGCAGCTGTGTAGGTATAGGTAAGCGTAACGGGGCCGCTAGCTGCGGGCGGGGTGAAAAGTCCCGATGGGGTGCACCCTTGTCCACTCCATACGCCGCCAGCAGGCGTGCCGCGTAGCTGATAAGAGCTGCGCTGGAAGGCGCACAAAGCAGTGTCGCGGCCTGCTACCACCACTGGTAATTCGTTGACGAGCACCCGCTGGGTAGCTGAGCCGCACTGGTCGGAGTTCAATGTGTACGTGACAGCGTGCGTGCCAGGACCGGCTACCCGTGGAAAGAACATGTCGCCGGATACGCCTGGGCCGCTAAAGGTACCGCCAGCAGGCGTGGCAGTCATGCGGAAGGGCTGCTCATCGCGGCACACTTGCTGAGGCATATTGAAAGTAACGGGTGTAATCGGGCGCACCGTCATATTCAGGGGGCTGGTGGTGACGCAAGTGCCAGTGCTGGCTACCGAATACGTAAGCGTATGCGTACCGATGAGAGAGGCTGAGGGTGTGAAAAAGTAGCCTGCGCTAGCCGAACCCGTTACGCCCGTGCCCGACCAAGTGCCGCCGGCTGGGGAGCCGCCTAGCCGAATGGGACCGGTATCCGCACATACATTTTGGCTGGGGCCGGCCACGGCTGCGTTGATGCCAAAGTCAATCTTAAAGGCGGCGTTATTGCAGTTGCTGGAGTTGTTGCGCGTCGAAAACGAGCCGGCACCGGGCGGGATTGGAAAGCTTGACGAGCCTGAACAACCGCCACAAACAGCTTGGTACACAAACCCGCGACGGTCAAAGCGGGAGGTGCCACCATCAACGTGCTCACCATTAGAGCCAGTGCCGCCAAAATAGGTGGCATACTCAACAGCGGTAGCGTACGGGGCAAACTGAATCAGGTAAAAGTCGTTGCCGTCAGTACTGCGCTGTAACGCGTTAGAAGTAGTGAAGAGGCCATTAACGCTACCGCCGTTCGGCGAGTTGGTACTACCACCCCATCCGCACACGTAGATCCGCTCGCACTGGTCCACTAGGAAAGCGGTGGGGGAAATGTCGGGGGTGGGGCGTCCCGACCCGAACACGGTGCTGATCAGCATGGTGCTAAGGTCGGGTGTGAGTTTTTGGATAAACTGACGGCCGTTGTTGTTGCTGACCACGCCCGCCGTTACCGGCATGTTGCCGCGGGTCTGGCCCAAAGCATATACGCCACCCAAACCATCAAGCTGAATAAAGTACGCTTGGTCATACTCAGAAGTGCCAATGTAAGTGGTACGCAACAGCTGTGGTTGGTTGCCGGGAGCCGTTATGCGACTAATAAAGCCGTCGAGGCCGCCGCGCGCGGTAGCATGATAGGCTCCTGCGGTATTGCTGAGGTTTGAGCTACTGGTGCCGCCGGCTACGTACACGTCACCGGCATCATTTACCTGAATGGAATACCCGGCATCAGCGCCTTGCCCTCCTAAGTAAGTACTCCAGAGCAGGCTTGATAAGTCAGGAGAGAATTTGCAGACGACGGCGTCAGAAGTGCCGCCCCGGTATGTAGGCTGGAAAGCGTTGATTACAGGGAAGTTGTTGGTGCCCGTGCTGCTCGTGCTGGAAGTCAGGTATACGTTGTCGGCGGCGTCCACGATGACGTCGCCACGAAACTGGTCACCGTAATTATTGGCCAGTTGCGAAGCCTCCAGTACTCCGTCGTTGCTATTGCCGCCAAGAAAAGTAGAGCCCACCAAACGGGAGCCAGCAGCATTCAAGCGTGTGACTACAATATCTGCACCGTTGGGGTAAGTCAAGCCATTGGCCGTGATGGAGCGGCCACCGGCAAAGCTACGGTCGTAGCCGTTGGCCAGCACCGGGTAATCAGCGGAAGAGGTAGAACCCAAGATAATCAGCTCGCCGAGGCTGTTAACCACCATGCTATGGGGCGCATCCATGCTGTTGCCACCGATGTACGTGGCCCAAACCCGCGAAGCTGGCCCGGTAGTAGTGGTATTGTACTTGATGATGCCCATATCCCACACACCACCGAAAGAGGTATCAAATGCCCCTGTGCTGGTAGGATAGCCCGAACCGCTCACAATGCCGCCGGAGTACATGTTGCCCTGCTGGTCGTAGGTGGCGGTGAAGCCCCAGTTGTCGGCCTGCGAGCCGGTGAAGGTGGAGAAGACTACCGTCGGGTCGATGACCAGCGCCCGGCGCCGGTCGTACGAGCCAAGCACGAAGCGCACTTCTTTTCCCTGTAGGGCGTAGCGGCAGCTTACAGGTTGTTGCCGGCCCTGGGCATCAAGCTGATAAGCCTTGGGAGCGAGTTCGGTAACAGTGCCAACTGAGGTACTGATAATTAAAGCTCCCTCAGCATTGAGTTGCACGTTGTCGGCGCCTTCGTAGCGCAGCCGGATGCGGTCGGGCTCTGCGCGGGGAGCTAGCTCAAAGTCGTATTCAAACAGCCCCTGCTGGTTTTCATACAAGTGCGCGTCGATACCGGTCCATAGACCGCGGTAGCGCAATTGGCGAAAGCCCGCCACGCCGCTGGCCCAATGTGCGGGGTCTTTGCCCAGGATGTAATTGCGCACCTCGCCGGTTGGCTCGGTATGCTCCAGTGTGGCGCTGGTTCGGGCGTTGACAAACTGCATTTTGTAAGCATGCGCCCGAATCCGCTCCGCCGCTTGGTGAGCTCCTTCCTGGCTTGCGTGCGCATGTTTCAGGGCCGCAGGGTCGAGCAGGGAGTACGTGAGGCCGGCCGCTTCCACGAACATGCGGCCCCCCGCGGGCAGCGGGGCAGCGTAGCGGGCGCGAGAGTCCCATTGGCCTTTGTTCTGAATAAACTCCAGGCTACGCTCGGGCTGCGGAGCCGCCGCCTTGGCTCCTAGCGGCAACAGCAATAGACTGATAGCGTAAGTGGCCCAGTAAAAAGTAGAGAGGCTCATAGGCGAACAATTGAATAACAACATGAAGGTACAACGAAGCCCTGTTCTGGTTGCAAGCCTCACCCAAACATGTGGTAGCCTCCAAAATGCGTTGTAGGTTTGTTTCCCTTAGTTTAGTTATTCGGTGCGTCGTTCTCTCGCCTTCAAGTTTTCCCTACTGGTCATCTTGTGGCTGCTGATAGCCATTGGCAGCATGCAAGTGCCGCCCCGGTTGTTCTGGCCAGCTGCTTTTGTGGCATTGTCGTTGCCGGCGGCGCTGTTGCTGAATGCGTTGCTGCTGCTGTACTGGTTGTTGCGCCGCTGGCCAGTTGCGCTCCTGCCGCTGGTAGTGCTGGTACTTACCTGGCCGCACCTGATGCGGGGGCTTGCGTTGCATCCCTTTGCTACCAACGAGGCGGCCAATCCAACACTGCGGGTGCTAAGCTCCAACGTGCGCATCTTTAATGTGTACCCACAGCTCCGCGACCCGGGTCTGCAGTCCTCAAAAGCCATGATTCAATGGTTGGCTGAGCATCCTGCCGATGTGCTGTGTCTGCAGGAGTTTTATACCGAGCCGCGGCCCACACAGGATGGTACCGTTTTCAACGCCGAGCGAAAAATTGGTCAGTTGAGCGGCCGTCACAGCTTTGTATCAACCACGTTGATCAACGCAGCCGATGCCAAATTTGGCATGGCCATCTTCACGCGGCCTCCAATCATTAGGAAAGGCGTGATATCCTTCGGCAAGCTCACCCAGAATCACGCCATGTGGGCCGACATCAAGCTGCCCGCCGGCGACACGGTACGAGTCTACAACGTGCATCTGCAAAGTATGAGCATGGATGAGCAGGATATTGTAGATAGCTATTCCAGCAAAACAGGCTTAAAAACCAAAAGCTTGGGACTGCTGCGGCGCCTGAAGCGCGGTATGGAAGTGCGCAGCGTGCAGGTAGACACCCTCACGCGTCGGATCGACAATAGTCCCTATCCAGTGATAGTATGCGGCGATATCAACGACCTGCCTTATAGCTATACCTACGACCAACTGGCCGACCGCCTACAGAACGCTTGGGCTACCGTGGGAACGGGCCTGGGTATTAGCTATAATGGTAAAGTGCCTTTGCTGCGCATCGACCACCAGTTTGCCAGTCCGCATTGGCAGGTGGAAAGCTTCCGTATCCGGCGCGACATTCCGTACTCCGACCATTTTCCGCTGGAAGCTGCTTATCAGCTGAAAAAGAATTGATTGTGGACGGGTAGATGAGTCGAGATGGTTAGAAGTGGGAGAACAATCGACCATTTAACCATCCAGCCATTTGACCTTTCACTAATTTTACCCCATGCAACACCCACTGTCGCTTTACAACACGCTCACGCGCCGCAAAGAATCGTTTGTGCCTCTGCATTCCCCGTTTGTGGGCGTGTACCTCTGCGGGCCTACCGTGTACAACGAAGCGCACGTGGGCAATGCCCGTGGCCCGGTGGTGTTTGATGTGCTGACGCGTTACCTGCGCCACCTCGGCTACACGGTGCGCTACGTGCGCAACATCACCGACGTGGGCCACCTGGAAGGCGATTCCGACGAGGGCGAGGACAAAATCAGCAAGCGGGCCCGTGCCCAGAAGCTGGAGCCTATGCAAGTTGCTCAGGACTATGCCAACCGCTACCGCCGCCACATGGAGGCGCTGGGTTGCTTGCCGCCCGATATTGAGCCGCTGGCTACCGGCCACATCATCGAGCAGATTCAGCTTATCGAGGAAATTCTGGCCAATGGCTTTGCTTATGAAGCCAACGGCTCGGTGTATTTCGACGTGCCCCGTTACAACGAGCAACACCAGTACGGCAAGCTCTCTGGCCGCGTGGTGGAAGAGCTGCTGGCCGGCTCGCGCGACAACCTTGCCGGGCAGGAGGAGAAACGCTCGCCGTTGGACTTTGCCCTCTGGAAGCGCGCCGATGAGCGCCACCTCATGCGCTGGCCCTCGCCTTGGGGCGAAGGCTTTCCCGGCTGGCACTTGGAGTGCTCAGCTATGAGCCGCAAGTACCTGGGCCAGGAGTCCGACATCCACGGTGGCGGGCTGGACCTGATGTTTCCGCACCACGAGTGCGAAATAGCCCAGAGCCAGGCTAGCCACTCTCACACCGACGAGGCGCGGGTGTGGCTGCACAACAACATGATTACGGTGAATGGGACCAAAATGAGCAAGGCGCTCGGCAACTTCATCACCGTTTCGGAGCTGTTTGAGGGTCGGCATGACTCGCTGTCGGGGCCGTACTCGCCCATGGTGGTGCGCTTTTTCCTGCTGCAGGCGCACTACCGCAGCACGGTGGACATCAGCGACGAAGGCCTGCAGGCAGCCCGTAAGGGCTACCGCAAGCTCATGAACGGCCTGCGCCAGATTGAGCGGCTACAGCTGCCGGAAGGCACTGAGCGCGCCGCCGACACGGAAAAGGCTGATGCCGAGCTGCGCAAGCTGGTAGCCGACTGCTACGTGGGCCTCAACGACGATCTGAACACGGCCCGCTGCGTGGCTTCGTTATTCAATCTGCTTCGCAAATTCAACGGCTTTTACAACCAGCCTGCTACGCTGGCGCAGGTAGGGGAAGAGGCTTTAGCTGAAGCTACTGCGGCTTTCCGCACGCTGGTACAGGATATTCTGGGCCTGCGCGACGAGCCCCGCGCCAACGCCGAGGAACTGTTGGGCTTGACACTGCAGTTCTACTCCGAAGCCAAATCGGCCAAAGATTACGCCAAGGTGGACGTCATCCGGGCTGCGCTCAAGGAGCAAGGCATTCTGGTGAAGGACACCAAGGCCGGTGTCGATTGGGCTTACGAGGAATAGTTTTCACTCCTGCTTATTTGGCACGTCATGTCGAGCTTGCCCAGGCATCTTGCTCGGGTGCTAATCCTTTCGATGAGCAGTTGCTTAATGTCCGACGTCAGCACGCGAGATGTCTCGGCAAGCTCGACATGACGTTCTATTTTGTTTGCATTCCGACAACATGACCTTTTCTCCCCTGCGCCTGCTGTGGCGCCCCGCCGCCCTGCTGGCCGTTACGGTTCTGCTGACGGCCTGTCCTGATAAAAAGCCAGCCGCCACCGAAACCGATACGCCAGCCGAGCAGCCGCTGCGCAAAGCGCCGGTATTCAACGCCGACTCCGCTTATCAGTACACAGCCAAGCAGGTGAGCTTCGGGCCCCGCGTGCCCAATAGCAAGGCCCATACCCAAACCGGCGACTGGATCATCCGCAAGTTCCGCGAAATGGGCCTGCAGGTGCAGGAGCAGCCGTTTACGGCCATGGCGTTCGACGGCACGCAGCTGCGCAGCCGCAACATCATTGCCCGCTACAATCCGCAGGCAGCCCGTCGCGTAGCCCTGTTTGCGCACTGGGACACGCGCCCTTTCGCCGACAAAGACAAGCAGCAGCCCAACGTACCCTTTGACGGCGCCAATGACGGTGCTTCGGGCGTAGCGGTAGCTATGGAAATTGCGCGCCAGCTGGCCACCCAGCCCGACTCCCTGGCTCCGGCCCTGGGCGTTGATATTATTTTGTTTGACGCCGAAGACTACGGCTACGATACCTCTACGCAGGGCAACAAGCAAAACAGACTAGCTGGGCAGGGCGTGGAAAGCTGGTGCCTAGGCTCGCAGCATTGGGCCAAAAACAAAGTGCCGGCGAATTACAAGCCTGAGTACGGCATCTTGTTCGACATGGTAGGTGCCAAAGGAGCCCGCTTCTCGCGTGAAGAATACTCGCGCCAGTACGCCAACGACGTCGTTGGCAAGGTGTGGTACGTGGCCTCGCGCATCGGCTATTCCGATTTCTTCATCTTCCAGGATAGCCCTGGCATTACCGACGACCACGTGTTTACCAACCAGGCCGGCGTGCGCACCATCGACATCATCGACCATGTGCCCTTCGGTGACGAATACTTCCCGCCTTACCACCACACCACGCAGGACAACATGAGCATCATCGACCGCAACACGCTCAAAGCCGTGGGGCAGACGGTACTACAGACCTTGTATCAGGAATAGGCATCTGATCTAATAAGAGTCTTAACGAAGGTCCGGCCGCGAATAGCACCGGGCCTTTTTCGTGGAACCGTATGGTTGAGCTAGCGGCAAATGGGTTATACTTAGCTCTTCATCCCGCGCCAGGTTTCTATGAGGTACGCGCTAATGTTAACGCTGCTATGGTGGCTGTGCCAACCAGCCGTGGCACAGATTGATACCACCGGTGGGCAGTTTTATCAGCCGCTGTACCCTAGTCCGACAGTGCAGCGCGACGTGGTTTACGGCTCTGCCACCACCTCGCAAGGCGCTACCCAGACCCTGCGCCTCGATGTGTACCAGCCCGCGGGCGGCCCCGCGCAGCCGCGGCCACTGATTATTTTGGCGCACGGCGGGGCTTTTGTGTTTGGTTCGAAAGCTGATTACGACGTCTCAGAACTGTGCACACGCTTTGCCAGGCTGGGCTACGTCACTGCTAGCATTGCTTACCGGCTGGAGTCACCATTTACCTTTTCCGGCTCCCGCGCTGTTGTGCAAGCCATGCAGGACATGCGCGCCGCCGTGCGCTTCTTCCGGCAGGACGCTGCTACGAGCAATCAGTACAACATCAATCCTGACTACATTTTCGTGGGAGGCTCCTCGGCTGGTGCCCTCACAGCTGTGCACACCGCCTACCTCGATAAACCTGAAGAACTAGCGTCGTTGAATGTAAGCGCCGCTGACGGGCTGGAGGGCAACAGCGGAAACCCCGGCTATAGCAGTGCCATTCGGGCGACCATCAATCTGTGCGGTGCCGTGGGCGACCTGGCGTGGATAGAATCCGGCGACGAGCCGCTGGTAAGCCTGCACGGCACCGCCGATGCTGTAGTGCCTTATGGGGCAGGAGCCACTTTTGGTGGTGTGGTGTATGGCAGTGGCATCATTAAGCCCCGCGCCGATGCCGTGGGCGTGGCCAATACGCTTTACACGTTTAAAGGCGCGCAGCACGTGCCCTATAACGGGGTAAGTGCCGCGCAGCTCGCCTATATGGACACCACGTTCTGGACAGTACGCGACTTCTTGCGGCCCTTGCTGGCGCCCGCCGCGCCGCTGCCCGTTACGCTGGTGCGGTTTGAGGCAGTGCGGCAAGGCCGCTATGTTTCGCTTAGCTGGGTAACAGCTATGGAAAGAAGCAGTGCTGGATTTGAGGTGCAGGTGTCATCCGATGGAGAGGTTTATGAAGCTTTAAGCTTCTTGCCAAGCGCCAGCAGCGAATCGACCCAGCGCAACTACTACCGATTCATCGATACTGAAACCCAATCGGCGGGCGTGCGCTACTACCGACTGAAGCAGGTAGATATTGACGGCAGCGCTAACTATTCGGAAGCGCGTGCAGTACGCTTCCCAACAGAAGTCAGCCTAAGTGTTTTCCCCAACCCGACTACTGAGCAAAGAGTCAAAGCAAACATTACGGTGGCAGCAGCCACCACAGCGCGGCTACAACTGCATGATGCCCTGGGTAGAATAATCATTGATCAAGCCCTAAACCTGCCAAGTGGGCAAACGCAGTTCGAACTTGCACCATTGGCGGCCTGTCGACCAGGCATTTACTGCTTGTCGCTATACTATAGTAACGGCCAGCGGCAGCAGCTAAAGCTGGTAAAGCAGTAAGGAGCGGAACTAGGAGTTGTCCTTTGTGCAGCGCCGCGCAAGGTTTGGCCGGCTCAGACATTGTGCCGTCGGCCTTACTACTGCGTCTGCAGATGCTTCTCCGGAAGAAGCATCCTGTCACCTGCCAGCGTCGGCATTTGACAACTCTGCATTGCTTGTGTGCCGGAAGGGGCAAGCCTTTCCAAATTGACTACTTAGAGCCCAGCTGTATGCCTTTTAAAATCGGGCGTAATCAGTTTGAACAGGCAGAGCTGCCGCAACAGTTGACTCCGCACCCAACCGCCTGACCAGGCTAGGATAAGTAAGTCAGCGACGTGCCAGTTTCACTAACCGTCAACCGAGCCGCACGGCCGCAGATCAGGGCCACGTTGGCAGGCTCATGGCCTACCGGAAAGCCATAGGCAACTGGAAACTGGTACTTGCGGGCGTAGCTTTCGATGATTTCGTACGAAGTCTGCCCGAAGGGAATGGCATTGTCCTGCGGATTGGTAAAATGCCCCACGATTAGCCCAGTCAAGCTGCGCAGCTTACCAGTGCGGTCGAGGTGCACCATCATGCGGTCCACGTTGTAGAGGTATTCGTCGATGTCCTCCAGAAACAGGATGCGGCCAGCGGTGGGGCAATCCGAAGCAGTGCCGGTGAGCGTCTGAAGCAAGCTCAGGTTGCCGCCGATCAACTCGCCTTCGGCTGTGCCAAGGCGGTTTAGTGGGTGAGGAATTGTTTCGTAGCTGACGGGCTCCCCAAATAAAGCCTGCCGGAGCGTTTCGAGGGCCAGTTCACCATCGGGCTGGGTAAAGAGCAGCGGCATTACGCCGTGGATGCTTTCGTGGCCAAGAGCCAGCAAATGGCAATTCAGCGTGGTGATATCCGAAAAGCCGGCAATCCACTTCGGGTTGTTGGCGAAGCCAGAGAAATCGAGCTGATCGATGATGCGCGTGGTGCCGTAACCACCGCGGGCGCACAGGATGGCCCGGACGCTAGGGTCGTCAAGCTGGTGCTGAAAGTCGCGGCGGCGTAGCTCGTCGGAGCCGGCAAACTGGTGGTGTTCGGTGGCTACTGTCTCGCCCAATACCACTTCCAGGTCCCAGCTCTGCAGCACTTGCACGGCGGTAGCTATTTCCTCTAGGGAGACTTTACGAGCGGGACACACGATGGCGACTCGGTCGCCAGGGCGAAGGGCAGGGGGCGTAATGGGCATCAGAAAGGGGCTTGTCAGACGCAAACCTACGGCGTGCGGCACAACCTTACGCTTTACTGGTGATGGAATTGTAAAGACCGAACACAGCATGTCTCGTCGTTGCCGATGTAGATTTACCAGTAGGCTGTTCAACAGCGTGATGTGGGGCGAAGGTGGAGATGCTACTACAGCCGCCTGTTCGTGTATGAACCTATCCTAGTGTGCTGCTGCCCGAACAAAACGATGGTTGACTTTTTGCGGGCCTTATCAGGCTTTAGCGTTTGAGCCCTGGCGCAGGTTGATACCACCAACGGCCGTCATCTGCGCCCATTTTTCAGCAGTCCAAGGTGACGCGCGCCGTGCCGTACGGCTTCGCGCTCTACCCGTCCTGGAGCGGTTTTATGGAACCGGCCACGCATGATCGTGCTGCGCGGCAACCTCAATGCCGGCATCTATTCCTTAAGCGGTGAAGGGTTGGCCTATCATCTTTTAGGCCTTCAGCGGAAGTTTTATTATACCGGTTTCACCCAATGTATTGGCTAGGCTGAGGGTAAACTGTAAAGCGGGTTGAGGCAGATAAACTTCCAAAAAAGCATGGTGAGTTGTGGATTTTGCTCCAGGGAAGCATCAGCAGTACATGCAACATAGCACACTCTTGATCTTGGCGCTCTTACTGTCTGGCTGCGCCACTCAGCACGTTCTTACGCCAGGTACTTACATCGAAACCCGGCTCAATGCGGTGTTGTTTGCGCAGAAAGAACTCCGGGTAGCCGCCGACGGCCGTATCAGATACTTTCAGCATCTAGACGACATAAGTATGAGCCGGGAAGGCTGCGGCACCTACCGTTGGCGCGGCCGACAGTTGGAATTGCGGCTTAGTGGCCAACCGGATACTGCTACTGTGCGCACCAGTGCCACACCGCTGCCGGCTGCTAGTCGTAATCTGCAAATCTTTGTCAGGGCACAGGTGGCACCGTACAAAACGGAGCCGTTGCAGGGTGCCACGGTACTGGTGCGCAATGCCACTGGGCAGATAGTGGGCGGAGCCACGACTGACGCCGACGGCTTTGTCGAATTGTCGCTGGCGCAAGCTGAGCCGCCGCGCACCGTTGAAATCACCAGTATCGGCTTTCGGGGCTGGCAGCAGCCATGGCCATCCGTGGCTACGGCCTACCACGTGCAGTTGCCCGTTCAGCCCTACCAGCCTTACGAACTGGGCACCCGCAAGCGCTTCCGAGTAGTGACAGCTTCGCCTAGGTTACTGCTGCTACTGCAGGGCCGCGATACTGTTTCGATGGTGGCCAGACCTTGAACTGGCTCGAACGCAAAGCAGCCGGCTAGACCGACGGCGGCTGCTTGAAGCTAAGTAGCTATTCAGCTACTGCTACAGCTGCTTCGGTTAGCTTTGGCAGGGCAGTAGTAACGGCCCGCGTACGGCCGGTACGCGCCACAAAAGTGCCAGCAGTGCGAAGCGCATCACGGTGTTGGCGCAGTTGGCTGAGTCGAACAAACCCTACTACGTAGTCATCAACGAAGCTTGAGGAGCTTGCTTCTTCCGATGTTTCGGCAAAGCCAAACGCTTTCTGGAGGGTACTAGGTGCGTGGCGCAAATAAACTTCCAGTTCCAGATCTGCATCAGCTGAGGGCAAGGCTGCAGAAGCGCTGAGCTTGTCGTACGCATAGCGAAAGCCATTGTGCAGGGCCACCAAGTCCGAAAGCACTGCCGAGCCGGTAGGGTGGCCACCTGCGCCGCGGCCGCGCCAAAAGTGCTGGCCGGCAAATTCAGCTTCCACCACCACGCCGTTAAACTCGCGTTCTACAGCATACAGCGGCGAATCAGCATTCACGAACTGCGGCGTGACAAATACGGTGGCGCCACCACCGGGAAGGGGCTGCAGGCTCGCTACTACTTTGATTTTCTGCCCGCGTTCGGCTGCGTAGCGGATATCGGCCGCGGAAATATTTTCGATGCCCAGGTTTAGCACTTCGTCGGGCGCTAGCAGTAGTCCGTAGGCGTGAGCGGCCAGGATTACCGCTTTGGAGCGCGGGTCGAAAGCAGCCATGTCCAGTGTGGGGTCGGTTTCGGCGAAGCCTTGCACCTGCGCCTCGGTAAGCGCCTCGGCGTAGTCGGAGCCGCCTTCGGTCATGCGCGTCAGCACGTAGTTGGAGGAGCCGTTGAAAATGCCGCTCACGCCCAGCAGTGGTTCTTGACCGAAGTAGCTGTCGATGGTGCGAATCACCGGAATGCTGCCGCACACGGCCGCTTCGTAGAGCAAGGTACCCCCGAAGTCGCGCTGCAGCTGCAGTAGCTCGGGCAGGTGTCGGGCCACCATGGCCTTGTTGGCCGTGACCACCCGGCGGCCTTGGTGGAGCGCGAGGCTCACCAGTCGGAAAGCTTCGGTTGGGTCGTCGATTACTTCTACCAGCAAGTCCAGTTCTGGGTCGTGCAGCAGCGCATCAGCTTGAAACTCGAAGCGGTTAGCTGGCAGCGGGCGCATCTTCGTAGGGTTCTTGACGGCAATACGGCGTACCTCAAAACCAGCCTCGGGGTGGCGTTCCAGAATATCGTATAGCCCTTGCCCTACGCAGCCGAAGCCAATCAGGCCGATGCGGGTGCGGGCGTTAGTGGGCGAAGGTTTGGACATAGAATCGTTCGAGAAAGTGCGCGATTTGCGCGGTTTCAATCAAGAAGCCGTCGTGGCCGTAGGGCGAATTCATTTCGGCGTACATCGCTCCCGGAATCAGGCGGGCCAGCAATTCCTGCTCGGCGGGTGGAAACAGCACATCGGACGAAATGCCCAGTACCAGCGTGCGGGCTTGTACCCGCGCCAGTGCTGCCTCCACGCCGCCGCGGCCGCGGCCTACGTGGTGCGAATCCATGATGTGCGACAAGGTGACGTAGCTATAGGCGTTGAAGCGCGCCGTAAGCTTGTCGCCTTGGTACTGCTGATAGGAACTGGCCCGGTAAAAGGCTGGCAGTGTATCGTGGTTGGGCTCGGCCTGCGTGCGGGCGTAGGCATCATAGCTGCGGTAGCTGAGCAGCGCAATGGCTCGTGCAGCCCGCAGCCCGGCCGTGCCACCCTCCAGGCCCCCACCTGCATAGGTGCAGTCGGCCTGAATGGCTAGGCGCTGCGCTTCATTGAAGGCAATGCCCCACGGGGAATGTTGAGCATTGGTAGCCAGCAACACAAGGTGCTCAAACAGCGTCGGCTGCTTAATGGCCCACTCCACGGCCTGCTGCCCGCCAAGTGAGCCGCCAATAACCGTGTGGATTTTCGTCAATCCCAAATGCTGCCGCAAGTGTTCATGCGCTGTCACTAGGTCGCGCACGGTCAGGCGCGGAAAGGCCTGATACAGCGGCCGGCCATGTGGTGCCACGGGCGTAGTGGGCCCGGTGCTGCCGTAGCAAGAGCCCAGCACGTTGGCGCACACGATAAACCAATCGGCCGGGTCGAAGTAGTCACCGGTACCTATCAGGCCGGGCCACCAGCTCAGCACGTCGGAGTTAGCCGTGAGAGCATGGCACACCCAAAGGACATTGTCGCCTGCGGCATTGAGCGTGCCGAACGTGTGATAGGCTATCTGAACGCCGTCGAGCTGCCCGCCGCATTCCAGCGGTAGCGCCTGCGCAAGAGTCAAGGTTTGTGGGTTACTCATAGCTTAAAGAACCGCTCTGCGCGGGAGCAAGTAAGGCAGTACAGAATGTGCGGTAAATGAGGACAAGAGCGCCCCGGCATAAAGGCGTGTTGTCAGATATTCTTTGCTTCCGGCCCCTTCGGAGTGAGCGTGAGTGAAGAGTGAAGGAGCCGGAAAGCAAAGAGGCCTAGGCAAAGACGCGGCGTTTTTCCCGAAACGCCGCGCCTGTCCCCGTCGCTGGAAGGGAAGCCGTGCCATGGCAGTGGCTAGGCTTCACTTGTTCCCTCCCTTAAACTTCCAGCGTTGCGGGGTGCCCGGCTTGTTGTTCAATGAGGATTTCTGCGTCTGCTGGCGTGCTCAATGGCGCTTGGTTTTGCACAGCGTCGAAAGCGCGCTGCAGGTCAGCTTTGATATCGTCGATGTGCTCTAAGCCTACAGAGAGGCGCAGCAGCGTAGGCGTCACGCCGGCAGCACGCTGTTCAGCGTCACTGAGCTGTTGGTGCGTGGTGGCCGAGGGCTGAATGATGAGCGTCTTGGCGTCGCCCACATTGGCCAGGTGACTGATGAGCTGCAGGTTGTCGATGAACTCGGTGGCTGTATCCTTAGAGCCTTTGATGGCGAAGGTGAGCACGCCGCCGAAGCCGCGCTTCAGGTACTTAGTGGCCAACTGGTGATAGGGGCTACTCTTCAGACCGGGGTAGTTTACGGCCTCTACCTGCGGGTGCTGCTCCAGCCATTCGGCGATTTTTAGGGCGTTTTCTACGGTGCGGTCCACGCGCAGGCTCAGCGTTTCGAGGCCGATGAGCAGCTGCCAGGAGTTGAAAGGGCTCTGAGAGGGGCCGAAATCGCGCAGGCCTTCCACCCGGGCCCGAATGATAAAGGCGATGTTGCCGAACGGCCCGTTTTTGCCGAATACGTCGTTGAATACCAGCCCGTGGTAGCCTTCGCTAGGCTCCGTGAACTGTGGGAATTTGCCGTTGCCGAAGTCGTATTTGCCGCCGTCCACTATCACCCCGCCGATGGAGGTGCCATGCCCGCCGATCCACTTCGTAGCCGACTGCACCACGATGTGCGCGCCGTGCTCCAGCGGCCGGAACAGGTAGCCACCCGCTCCAAAGGTATTGTCCACAATGAGCGGGATGTCGTGCTTCTCGGCAATGGCTGCAATGGCTTCGAAATCAGGAATGTTAAAGCCAGGGTTGCCGATGGTTTCCAAGTACAGCGCCTTGGTATTCTCATCAATCAGTCGCTCAAAGCTTTCAGGATTGTCACCGTCGGCGAAGCGCACCTCAATGCCGAGCCGCTTGAACGCAACCTTGAATTGATTGTACGTGCCGCCGTACAGGAACGAGGTCGATACGAAGTTGTCGCCGGCCTGCAGGATGTTGTTCAGCGCAATGAACTGAGCGGCCTGTCCCGAGGAAGTGGCTAGGGCAGCCACGCCACCTTCCAAAGTGGCCACGCGCTGCTCAAACACGTCCGTTGTGGGGTTCATCAGCCGGGTGTAGATATTTCCGAACTCTTTCAGCGCAAACAAGTTGGCGCCGTGCTCGGCATTCTTAAAAACATAGCTGGTAGTCTGATAAAGCGGCACGGCGCGGGCGCCAGTCGTAGGGTCGGGCTGCTGGCCGGCGTGGAGTTGAAGGGTCTCGAATTGCAGGTTCTGCGTGGACATGATAGTGCTGAGAAAGAGGGTTGTGGATTAAGAAATCGATGCGAGGAACCGGCTACGCTGGACCATAAGCCGCGTATGCCGGAGTGCAGCCCTGCTACAGCCCGGAATACATCAACGGGTGCGTAAAGGCCACGCGCCGCGGGGAAGCCCAGCGGCAATCAGGAAAATTGAGAAAGGGTAGGGGCAGGCTTTACGCGCCTGCAAAGCGCACTACCAACAACAGCAACAACACGCCATCAGAGCCGCACGCAGGGCATGTGGCTGCATCGTTACGCTGGTAGGGTGAGCGGCTACAAGCATAGCTGTAGCAGGCACCGCGGTAGCGCGGAACTGGAAGGAGGTGTCGGAACTATTTGGGTAGTTTGCCATAGCACGCCATTTATTTGCCCCCAGTCTGATGGTCAGTGGGGCAGGACTTGGCACCTGCCGGCTGGTGCATTGCCGGTGGTTGCCAGCGGGTCATCGAGCCTGTTCTCTCGCCGCTTCGGAATAAATCATGCTTCAAAAAACGCCGGGCCGTAAGCCGGGCTGGCACAAAGGTAGTACCGGATGCATTAAACGCAAATCCGGCAAAAAGTTTTTTCGAACACCAAAAATTATAGTTGAAGTGCCTGCGCACCTGGTCTGCAAAGAGGGTTGTAATTATTCGTGTACTAGCTAATAAGGCTTGTACAGTGCATAAAAAAACGTCCAGGGGTCGGACCTGAACGTTCATTAATCAGAGGCGAAATCCGCTTATAGCTGCGGCAGTTTCAGCACTTGCCCTACCTCTATGTGGTCGGGGTTAGAGCCGATGGTGGTCTTGTTGGCATCGTAAATTTGGTGCCACTTGCTGGCGTCGCCGTAGTGCTTCTTGGCAATTTTCGACAGCGAGTCGCCGCTTACTACGGTGTAGCTCTGGCCCTGCTGAGCAGCAGGTTGGGCCTGCTGGTTCTGGTTGCCGAAGAAATCGGCGGCTCCACCGGTTTGTTGTTGGGGCTGGGTTGGTTGTACGGGCTTTTTCTCGCCCTTATCGCTCAGGAAATCAAAGAGTCCCATAGTGGTGTCGTTGGTTGGGTGTAGAATCAGATGCCAATGGCTTGATAGCCAATTGGTCGCCTAAGCTTTACGCCACTGCTGCTAATTGGTTGCTGGCTTAACCCTTTGACAAGAGGCGCGTAAGAAACGCGGCAGCGACTCATCAGTGACTCGCTTTCGAACCACTTGTACCACTCCATTCCAGACATCCTATGAAACGCGCATTCAACACTCCTTTACACTACTTAGCCAGCCTGCTGATGCTGCTCACGCTTGTTACCTACGCCTGCGGCAGCAAGGAAGGCAAGGTGGAAGGAGTAAACATGCTCTACGGCACCGATAGCAAAGTGTGGAAAACCAACCGTGAGAAGGATGCCACCGGCGACAAAGTGAAGCAGACTTCTGAGCAGAAGCAGGAGGAAATTCGTTTTTTCGCCAACGGGCAGTACGTAATGACTTCGCCCACGCAGTCGATCAACGGCAAATACACCTTTGACCAGGGCAACAATAAAATTTCCATGACGCCCGAAAACGGCAGCACCAGCAGCACATTCGACGTAGTGACGCTGACCGAAAAGCGCCTGACGCTGCGCAGCCCCGAAGGTGCTGAACTGCAACTGGCTGCCGACTAAGCGTAGCAATTGGCTAAAAATGCAAAAGCCCTTCAGTCGTCAGACCGAAGGGCTTTTTTATGGTTGGTCGACAACTAAACAGAGGCATTAAGGGGAGGCGGTCCTGATGGGAAAGTCAACCAAATGCCACGGACATTACGATGCCATTACCTCTTTCACAGCCTGTTTGCCAAATACCCGGCCTACCCAGCGCGGCAAGAAAATGGTGCCCAACAGCAAGTACAGGTAGTAGGTGGCGATACGGTAAAGCAGCAGAATAAAGTTCGACATGGTATCGGAGCCAGCGAAGGTGCGGAAGAACAGCGGAAACGCGCCTTCGGCAATGCCCGCCCCGCCCGGCGTAATTGCAATAAGCAGCACTACTTTATAGATGAGGTTGCGGGCGAAAATCAGCCCGAAGTCACCCGGCGATATGCTGATGAAGGCCGCAATAAGGCAGCCGATAACGAGGTAACGCGCCGTCCAGACAAAGACCGTGGACAGGATACCCCGTACCCAGTAGCCCGCGCTGTTGCCGCGTAGCTGCTTGGAGGCGTGCATCAGCTCGATGCTGTGGTGATAAGCCCGCCGGCGCCAGCGGTGCAACCCGCGCATCGAGAACAGCCGCACCAACAGTCGCTTTACCGAGCGCGGATTTACAAAAATGGCGTACGCCATCAGCGAGGAGTACACCAGCGTGGCAAAGTAGCTGACGCCTACCGCAATTTTGAGCGTGAGTACCAAGCCCGATTGCAGGGTTTCGGTGGGATAGATGTAGTCGCCGGCCAATAGCAACACCAGCGGCACCGCCAGCACGAAGTACAGGTTATCGAGCATGGCCGTCACCATCACGTAAGCCAACGACTTGCCTAGCGGAATACCTTCTTTATTGAGCAGCAGGGAGGCAATGGCCGTCCCCCCAACCGCCGAGGGCAGCACGCACGATGCAAACTCCCAGATCATGATGACGTCGACGCTCTGCTTCCAGGTAAGCTGTCCTTCGGCGATGTGCTTGATGCGGTACATATAACCCAAATCGCGCACGAGAAGTACGGCTAGTGTCACCAGCAGCCACTCAGGGCGGGCATTGGCCAAGCTGGCCAAGTCGCCGGGCTTGTAGCTGCGCCAGAACATAAACCCCACCACCCCGAGGCCAATAGCAACCGGCAGCAGCATGCGCGAGGGCGAAAGTTTTTCGAGCAGCTGGCGGTCCTGCTGGGGAGTGGTCATGCGGAATGGGGGAAGGTATTGGGCAAAAATACGGATAAGGGCCTCGGCGTACCGTTAAAAATGGATTAAGCTTCGGGCTAAATGCCCAGTACTGAGCCGTAAATCCCTTCCGTAGCATCAACGAACGTAACTGCAGGAACTGGGTTGCTAAGGAACTGCGGTGGGAAAAACTTGTAACTTTGCCACTTGCTAGTGTTCAAGAAATGATGTCGGCGCAACAATTCGGCCGCAGCATTAGTTAGGCCTACATTCCCACTTGTTGCCGTAATTCCCCACGATGATTGTCGAACCCGGACCCCTACTGGCGGCTGTTAACTCACCCGCTGACCTCAAAGAGCTGCGCGAAGACCAGCTGGTGCAGTTCAGTCAGGAGCTGAGGCAGTATATCATCGATACCGTATCCATCTACGGCGGCCACTTTGGCGCCTCGTTGGGCGTGGTAGAGCTGACGGTAGCGCTGCATTATGTATTCAATACGCCCTACGACCAGCTCGTGTGGGACGTGGGACACCAGGCTTACGGACACAAGATCCTGACCGGCCGCCGAAATCAGTTTCATACCAACCGCAAGTACGGCGGACTGTCGGGCTTCCCCAAGCGCAGTGAAAGCGAATACGATGCCTTTGGAGTAGGGCACTCTTCGACCAGCATCGGGGCAGCGCTAGGCATGGCCGTGGCTTCGCAGTACAAGGGCGAGGCCGAGCGCCAGCACATTGCCGTCATCGGTGATGGCGCCATGACGGCGGGCATGGCCTTCGAGGCGCTGAATCACGCCGGCGTGTCCAACACCAACCTGCTCGTTATCCTCAACGATAACTGCATGAGCATCGACCCAAATGTGGGCGCGCTCAAAGAGTACCTCACCGACATCACCACCTCGCGTACTTACAACCGTGTGCGCGATGAGCTGTGGAACGTGCTCGGCAAGCTGTCGAAGTTTGGCCCGAACCCCCAGCAGATTGCCCGCAAAGTCGAGCAGGCCATGAAGGCCACCTTGATGAAGCAGAGCAACCTGTTTGAGGCCCTGAACCTGCGCTATTTCGGCCCGGTGGATGGCCACGACGTGCAGCACCTTGCCACCATTCTCAACGACTTAAAGAACATCCCCGGCCCCAAACTGCTGCACTGCGTGACAGTGAAGGGCAAAGGCTACGCGCTGGCTGAAAAAGATCAGACCAAGTGGCACGCGCCGGGTCTGTTCGACAAAATCACTGGTGAGATTTACTCCAAGGTGCCCGAGAAGCCGCAGCCGCCTAAGTACCAGGACGTATTTGGCCACACCATGGTGGAGCTGGCCGAGCAGAACGATAAGGTAATGGGCGTGACGCCGGCTATGCCCTCGGGCTGCTCGCTGAACATCATGATGAAAGCCATGCCCGACCGCGCTTTCGACGTGGGCATTGCTGAGCAGCACGCCGTTACGTTCTCGGCGGGCCTCGCCACGCAGGGAATGGTGCCGTTCTGCAACATCTACTCGTCGTTTATGCAGCGCGCCTACGACCAGGTGGTGCACGACGTAGCCCTGCAGAACCTGCACGTAGTGTTCTGTCTTGACCGCGCTGGCTTCGCCGGTGCCGACGGTGCCACCCACCACGGCGCCTACGACCTTGCCTACATGCGTTGCGTGCCCAACATGGTAGTGGCCTCACCCATGAACGAGGAAGAGCTGCGTAACCTGATGTACACCGCCACGCTGCCCGAAAATGCGGGCCCTTTCACCATCCGCTACCCGCGCGGTGAGGGCGTGATGCCGGAGTGGCGCAAGCCGCTACAGCGCATCGCCGTGGGTACCGGCCGCACCGTGCGTGAGGGCCAGGGTGATGTAGCCATATTGAGCATCGGCCACATTGGTAACTATGCGGTGAAAGCTACGCAGCTGCTCGCCGCCGAAGGCCTCGACACCGGCCACTACGACCTGCGCTTCTGCAAGCCCCTTGATGAGGAACTGCTGCATCGGGTGCTGCGCCGCTACAAGGCCATTGTGACGGTGGAGGACGGCTGCTTGCAAGGCGGCTTCGGCTCGGCAGTGCTGGAATTTATGGCTGACCATGGCTACTCTGTGCCCGTGAAGCGTCTTGGCATTCCTGACCTCGTCATCGAGCACGGCTCGCAAGATGAGTTGTACAAAGAGTGCGGCTACGATGCAGCTGGCATTGCGCAGGCCGTACGGGAGCAGGCTGCGAAAGCAGCAAACGCCAAAACGGAGAAGCTGACGCTACGCTAGTACCAAGAACAGAAAAGCACGAAGCCCCGTCGGACTATTCCGGCGGGGCTTTGTGTTGATCGGGCATTTAGGCGTAAACGGCCCATCAACATTTCTATATACTAGCTAATCTGATAAGCACTAGTAATGCGTACATGCGTGGCTGACCTGCTCTTCTGCTATGCGCTTTTTGTTTGTATTTCTCTCGCTCCTCTCGGTGCTGCTAAGCTGGAGCTGCAGCACCCCTTCATCTGACCCTACGCCCAGTAATGGGCCAACACCAGCTGGGGCAAGAGGAAGTTTCCTCGCGCTTGGCGACTCATACACCATTGGGCAAGGCGTGCCAGTTGAGGACCGATGGAGCGTGCAGCTAGCACGGATGGGTCAGGCGGAGGGCTTGCAGACGCCCGAGATTATAGCCCGGACAGGTTGGACAACCAGGGATTTGCAACAGGGAATCTTTGCTGCCAATAACCAACGAACCTACGACTTGGTAGCGCTTATGATTGGGGTCAACAATCAATTTCAAGGGCTGCCGCTTACATCTTATCGCACCGAATTTCGCGAATTGCTGCAGACCTCGATTCGATTTGCCGGCAACCGCCCGGGTCGAGTATTTGTGCTTTCCATTCCCGATTGGGGCCAGTCGCCTACGGGACAGCGTTATGACCAAGCTCAAATCAGCCAGCAAATCGACCAATTCAATGCGGCGGCGCAAGCTGAGTGCGTGGCTGCCGGCGTTGCCTTTGTCGATATCACAGATCTGACCAGAGCTGCTGCTAACGACCCGGCGCAATTTGCTCCTGACGGGCTACACTATTCAGGCTTGCAGATGCGTCAGTGGGCCGAACGGGCATTGCCCGTGGCACGACGGTTATTGTTGTAGTGAACGAGATAAAGGTTGACCCGAATACCAAGTGGCTATTATGGGGTAAGCACGTTTTAATCTCCGATAGTAATGTTAGTGTGCCCCAGCATTATTGCTCTATCATCCGTTCCCGGTGGTGCACACCCCACTCACGAATCTCGCTGATAACCTTTTCCAGCGAGCGGCCATACTCAGTGAGCGAATATTCTACCGACAGAGGCACGGTATCGAATACTGTGCGCTTCACCAGCTCATGGCTTTCCAGGTCCTTCAGTTCTTGGGACAAAACCTTGGCCGACACGTTTAGCTCCCGCTGAATTTCCTTGAAGCGGCGCTTCTGCAGCGACAGCAACAGCACCACAGGAATCTTCCATTTCCCGCCAAGTACATCCATTGCGTCGCGAACGGGGCGTAGGTAATCGTTGCAGGTTTTGGCAGCGCTCATGGCAGATGGGGTAAGGACAGGTGACTTTCAGGTAACCGGTTACGTGTGAGTTACTCACAACAAATGTATGTACATAGTTTCGATATTTGTCATCGAAATCATCACCGACACCAAAGGCCGCTCGCGCTGGCTACCAAACTATCTACATCATGGCGACCAACAAATGGACTCTTGACCCCACGCACTCCGAGGTTCAGTTCAAAATCAAGCACCTTGTCATTTCCACGGTGACCGGCTCGTTCAAAAAATTTGAGGGCACGGCAGAAACCGAAGACGACAACTTTGAAACAGCCTTTGTGCGCTTTGCAGCTGATATCGACAGCATCGATACCAACCAAGAGCAGCGTGACCAACACCTAAAGTCTGCTGATTTCTTTGATGCCGCTGCGCACCCGCAGCTCGTTTTCGAATCAACTTCGATGCAGAAAGCCGGTGACGAGCAGTACAAGTTGCACGGCAACCTCACCATCAAAGGCGTGACCAAGCCCGTAGCGCTGGACGTAGAGTATGGCGGCACCGCCACCGACTTCTACGGCAACTACAAAGCTGGTTTTGAAGTGAGCGGTAAAATCAGCCGTAAGGAGTTTGGCCTGACCTGGCACGCTGCTACCGAAGCCGGCGCCATCGTGGTAGGCGACGAGGTGAAGTTGCTAGCCAGCGTGCAGTTTGTCAAGCAAGTAGAAGCTGCCGTCGTAGCTTAAGCCTAAGACGGAGCACATAGGGGGAAACTGGTAGCAGGGAGAACTGCCTAGGTCGCGCGTTGCGACTTGGGCGGGTGAGACCAGAAAAACACGCACCGTCGAATCAGTCATCGTAACCGGTGACTGCCGAGCCCGCCACCTCATGCGAGGGGCGGGCTTTTTGCTAACGGCCGGCGCCAAACTGTTCGGCTTGGCGCTGGGCAGCGGGTTCCGCAGCCTAACGCTATACCTTTGCGCTACCGTGCCGCTTTACTACCTCCGCCATACCGAGCTTGATCATGCTGCCTGGGATGCGTGCGTGGCCGCCGCTACGCAGGTGGTGCCGTATGCGCAAGCCGCTTGGCTACGGCATACCAACGGCGCTTGGGATGCAGTAGTAGAGATGGATAAGCGGGCTGCGGGCCGTTACCTCAGCATTTTGCCAGTGCCTGTGCAGCGGCGCTTATGGGGCCAAGAGGCGCTGCAGCCACCTTTTACTCAGCAGCTGGGGTTGCTTACTACTTCAGGCAGCCAGCACTTGGATGCCGCTGAGTACTTGGCCCTGTTGCACTCCCGCTTTGCCCGGCTGCACTTGCAACTCAATGCCGATAACTCCGCGCCGCAAGGGCTTCCCGCAGGTTGGGTAGCTGCCGAGCGCTTTACTTATCATCTGCCATTGGCTGCCGAATACGCCGAGCTAGCCAACGGATACTGTGCGGATTATCGCCGTCGACTGCGCCAACGCAGCAATTCTACGTCGGTGATTGTGACAACGGAAACTGATTTGAAGCCTATAGTCGGTCTGTTTCAGCAGCACAAGGGCGGTGAAGTAGGCGGCATCAGACCAGAGTATTACGTCCGCCTGCTGGGCTTGTATGCTGCTTTGCACAGCGCCGGACAGACCTTATTGCTCACTGCCCGCGATGCTGGCAGTCATGATTTGCTGGCCGGGGCGTTATTTTTTCGTTACCGCAGCCGGTTGGTTTACCTTTTTGCCGCGGCCACGCCAGCTGGCAAAAAAGCCTCCGCCCCGCTGCTGCTGCTGGATGAAGTCATCCGTCGTCATGCCGGCACGCCGGAGCTGATCCTGGATTTTGAAGGCGGCATGATACCGAGCATTGCGCGCTTTTTTGCGAATTTCGGGGCGCGGCCCGTGCCGTACTATACCCTCACCCAAACCACCCGCCCGTGGTACCTGACCTGGATGCGCTGACCCAAGGCGACCGAGTGCACATTGTGACCTCTGAGCCCTCTATTGCTAATCACTTCCTTGCCGAGCTGCGCGACATACAGGTGCAGCGCGATTCGCTGCGCTTTCGCCGCAACCTGCAGCGCCTGGGCGAAATCATCGCTTACCGCATCAGCTCGCAGTTGGAATACACCGAAAAGACGGTTCAAACCCCCCTGGCAGAGTCGAAAGGTCAGCTGCTCGCCGATTTTCCCGTGCTGGCTACGGTGCTGCGCGCCGGTCTGCCCTTTCACCAAGGCTTCCTGAACTACTTCGATCAGTCGCCGAGTGCCTTCGTGGCTGCTTACCGCATCGAGGCCACTTCGCGGGTGGAGGTGCAGGTGGATTACCTCTCAGCGCCCAACCTGGATGGCCGCGTGCTCATCCTGGCCGACCCCATGCTGGCCACCGGCAAGTCTTTGGCGCTGACGTACCGGGCCATGCTGCGCTTTGGGCAGCCGCGGCAGGTACACATTGCGGCTGTAATTGCATCGCCCGAGGGCCTGCGCCACGTGAAGGAGGAAATTCCGGAGGCTCACATCTGGCTAGCTGCGCTGGACGACCACCTCAACGAGCATGCTTATATCGTGCCTGGCCTCGGCGACGCGGGGGATTTGTCCTACGGCAGCAAGCTTTAGTTGCCCCGTTGGCTTAGCCTTAGCGGAACCAGACGAAGCCGCGCACAGTATCTATTCTTGTTGTTTACCCGAATGCCTCAGGCCTGACTGCCCGTGATGCCGCACGCCGTCAAATA
The DNA here is from genome assembly GCF_058932745.1 of Hymenobacter sp. FMD4. NCBI lineage: Bacteria > Pseudomonadati > Bacteroidota > Cytophagia > Cytophagales > Hymenobacteraceae > Hymenobacter > Hymenobacter sp. FMD4. The sequence goes on along the minus strand of NZ_JBZYWH010000013.1, from coordinate 17,621 downwards.
CGTTTCTGTTTTCCTGCTTAGTATGGTTAAGTTCTTCGGTGGGCCACTGGCCGGGGCTGCCGCAGGGCTTTCCTTCCTGCCCACCTGGGCCCTTACCGTGGCCGGGATGATGACCAGCGTCTTCGTGTTTTCGAGCGTTGGGCGAGCTTTCACGGCACATCTGCAGCGGCGCCGTCGGCTGCGCCACAAGCCGGTATTTACGCCCCGCGCCCGGCAAATCGTACGCATATTCAGCCGTTTCGGCATCGGTGGCATTGCCTTTCTTACGCCCATTCTGTTCACGCCCATTGGCGGAACAGTCATTGCCACTATGCTGGGCGTGCGGCGTAACCACATCATGCTGCACATGCTTTGGAGTGCTTTGCTTTGGGGCGCTGCCTTTACTTTCCTGACCATCAAGTTCAGTCACCTACCCATTTTTCACCGCTGATAAAAGAGCAAGCAATAACCTTCAAAGCCCCGGCTACTAGCCCGGGGCTTTTTTTGTGTGTTGTTTTCAACAAGCATAGGCTTACTGGAGGCTTTTAAGGGCTTTTGAATTGTAAACCATATAGTTGGGCTTGTGCAGTCGATGGGGTGTGGTTACATTGTTTAACGCAATATCAACAGTTGGTTCTGGATTAGCCGCACCAGACACTAAGCTTACTTGCTACCTACAAAAAGCAGTAGCACCTGAGCATAGCGGTAACAGGTGGCGCTGCGCAATTGAGCGTGGAGCTGGGATATGCTGAAAGCCTGCGGGCCGACAGCATGATGGAGAGAAGGGAAGCAGTTGCCGCTATTGGCAACTGGACGCGAAGAGTAGCTTGAGTGTAGGTCTATGCACCGATTTTTATCGTTTGTCTTCGTTGTTTTTGCGTTTACCACCGCTTCGGCCCAATCCAGGTTGCCTTGTGGCGCGCCACCTCCCAGTGAGGCCCAACGTCAGCAGCTACTTCAAATCAGGCAGCTGGCCGATCAGCCCCGTACTACCGGACTGATGACGTACCTGCCCATCCGGCTGCACATCGTGCGCGACGATAATGGGGCCGGCGGTGCCAGCGAAGCCGCGCTGCTGCAAGCCCTGGCCGAAACCAACTACCAGCTGCGCGGCAGCGGTACTCAGTTTTATGTCTGCGGGCCCATTGATTACGTCAACAGCAGCCTGCACTACGACCTCAACTACAGCAATGAGGCCAGCCTGACCACCTCCCGGGAAGACCCACGCACCATCAACCTGTACAGCGTACGCTCCATCGAAATTCCCGGGTTTGGGGCAGCTGGTGGATATGCCATCGGCCGCCGCACCGTACTTATCAACAGTGCTTTGGGCGACCACGCCACCATGCCGCACGAAATAGGTCACTTACTGGGCCTGCTGCACACGTTTAACGACAACGACGACGTCGATCTGACCCGTCGGGAGCACGTAGCCCGCACCAACTGCGACACCGCCGGGGACCTGATCTGCGACACCCCCGCCGACCCTTACGGCCGCGCCAATACCAGCCTGAATGATTGCACTTACACTGGCACCGTTACCGATGCCAGCGGCGCGCCGTTTGCACCGGCTGTGCGCAATGGCATGGGGTATTGGGGGTGTGGCAATGAGTTTACGGCGGGGCAGCAGCAGTTTGCCGCCGCCTACCGCTCGCAGTATCTGGTTGGGCTGTCGTGCGGCAGCGTGCAGCCATTGGCTCCTATCTCGTTGCAGGCTACGAATCTTGACGGGGCCGGAGTGCGGCTGAATTGGGTGGACCGGGCTACCGATGAGCTAGGTTACTTCGTGGAGCGCTCCATCTACCAAACCGAAGGGTATGCTGCCATCGGCTTTGTGGGCCCCAATGCTACTACCTACCTCGATCCGTCGCCACCGGCTGGTGTGACGGTGTACTACCGCGTAAAGCCGGCAAACGCCGCGGCGGCTTTCAGTAATGTGGCCAGCACGCTCAGCGGCCGTACCTATTGCCGCCCGCAGTACGTGAATGAAAACTGCCGCACCACCGCGTCGCCGCCCATCTATTTCGACGATTTTCAGCTCCGTGCTAACTCCACCGTGCTGCTGCAGCGCCCAGCTTCCGCTGGCTGCACTGCTTACGCCGATCGAACGGCCATAGCTGCTCCCACGCTGGAAGCGTCCCGCACTTACAGCTTCAGCCTGCGCCTGCACGATGCGCAGGGGCAGTATTACATGCAGTACGTGAGCATATGGATTGATTACAACCGCGACGGCGACTTCGACGACCCGGGTGAGCGAGTATTCCAGGGCACCAACAGCACTTTCGAGCAGACTGGCAGCTTCCAGGTACCGGCCCAGGTACCGTCTGGCGATACGCGCCTGCGCGTCAGGACTCAGGCGCTGGGTGTCGGGCTTGTTACCGATGCCTGTGCCTGGGCCCAGTACGGCGCTACCGAAGACTACACTGTGCAGTTCCAGGGCACCCCTTTACCCGTGGAGCTAACGGCCTTTACCGCCGAGGCCAACCCCAACGGCCGGGTGCAACTGCACTGGCGTACCGCGCAGGAGCGCAACAACGACCGATTCGAAATAGAACGCTCCGCAGACGGCCAGCGCTACGAGCGACTTGGGTTTGTGCGTGGGGCCGGTACCAGCACCCAGCCCCACAGCTACAGCTTCACCGATGCGCCAGCTAGCGTGACCGGCAGCCTACTCTATTACCGCTTACGCCAGTTCGACCACGACGGTACCGAGTCTTATAGCGCTGTACGTACCGTTCGCCTCAGCCCCCCAAGCGAAGTGGCCGTGTATCCCACCGCCACCGCTGATGTGGCCACGCTTGACTTGCGAACCTTGCCTAGCCAAGCTTACACGATTCGCGCCATCGATCCGCTCGGGCGCCAGTGTGCGGCGTGGGAACTCACAGGCGGGAAACAGCACACGCTGCTCGTAACCCAGCTCCCGGCCGGTACCTACGTGCTGTCGATCAGTGATAAGGCCCGCCGGTTGTCGTCGCTGCGGATGATTCGCTTGTAGCTTGGTCCGGTGTTACTTGCGCCGGGCGTTTCGGTTCTTGGCGGCCGCGGCTTTGGCTGCCTTCGCGGTAGGGGAAGATGAGCGGCCTTTCGAGGGGTTTGCCTTGCTGCCTTTTTTGCTGCGCGCAGGACCCTCGTAAGTTTTGCCGGTGCGTTTATCGGTAGTTACGCCGGTTTTGAGCCATTCCTGCTTGTCGTGGAAGGCTCCTTTGAAATCGGGGTCTTCCTTGCGGCGTAGCGCGTCCAGCTCCCGGGCCATGCGTTGGGCTTCCTCGAAGGGTGTTTCTGTCACCTTTACTTCGGCGGGCAGCTCCTGCTGCGGAATAGTTTGCCGCATCAACTGCTCGATTCGCTCCACATGCGGCATCTCTGCGGGCGTGGCAAAGGTAATGGCTGCGCCCGTCAATTCGGCCCGGCCCGTGCGCCCGATGCGGTGCACGTAGTCGTCGTAAATCACCGGTACATCAAAGTTGATGACGTGGCTCACGGCCGGCACATCGATGCCCCGGGCGGCTACATCGGTAGCTACTAGGAAGCGCACGTTGCCCTCCCGGAAGGCATCCATAGAGTTCAGGCGAGTATTCTGGCCCTTATTGCCGTGAATCACACGCGATTCGCCCTCAATCTTCCGGTGCAGGAAGTGAAAGACATTGTCAGCTGTTTCCTTGGAGCGAGTAAAAATGATGACGCGGTTAAAGGTCTCTTCGTTCTTTACCAGATGCTCCAGCAAGTGAATCTTGGTAAGAAAGTTCGGCACCTGATACAGCGTCTGCTGCACCGTAATGGCCGGAGCGGCCGGCGGCGTCACTTCTATCTTGACCGGAAATTCCAAAAACTCGGCGCTGAGCTCTTCTACCTTGGGCGGCATGGTAGCCGAAAAGAGCATGTTCTGCCGTTTGCGCGGAATAATTTCGAGCAGGCGACGGATCTGGGGCATAAAGCCCATATCCATCATCTTATCGGCCTCGTCCAGCACCAGCGTCTTAAGCTCTTTTAGCACTAAGTCACCTCGTGAATACAGCTCCATTAGGCGACCGGGCGTGGCCAACAGCACGTCAACGCCCTTGAGTACTGCTTCCGAATGCGCCTTAACGCCCACGCCACCATACACGGCCACGATACGCAGATCGGTGTGAACGGCCAGCTTCCGCAGGTGCGATTCCAATTGTAGAATCAGCTCGCGGGTAGGAGCCAGCACTAGCGCCCGGGGGTGCGTGCCTTGGGCGTACTTCACTTTCATGAGCAGCGGCAGGCCGAAAGCGGCCGTTTTGCCGGTGCCGGTTTGGGCCACTCCCAGCAGGTCGTGGCCGGCGAGCAGCAGCGGAATTGCTTGCTGCTGCACGGGGGTAGGGCGCTCAAAACCGGCTTCCGCCACGGCCATGAGCAACTGTTTGTTCAACTTAAACTCGTCGAACGACTGGGGTGCGGCGGCTTGTTCGGGGGTAGGTTCGGTCATGACTCGGCAGCTAATGAGCCCGCAAAGGTACGGCGAAGTAGCGGGTGGCTCAGGCAAATAGGTCTTTGATGCTGTATACGATGAAAAAAATATGCGTCGAAATGTTGCCTGACACGCCTTCTTGCTCTACTTTTGCCATCCTAAACAAACACGGTAGGTATAGCTCAGCTGGTTAGAGCGTCGGATTGTGATTCCGAAGGTCGTGGGTTCGAGCCCCATTACTTACCCCAACAGGTCCCCGGAACTTAAGCTCCGGGGACTTTTTTATTGCCATTTGGGGTTTAAACCCGCAACTTGAGTTTTACACCAACTCCTTGATTCTTCTGCTATGAGTCTAGTCGTAATCGGCACGGTGGCTTTCGATGCCATCGAAACGCCCTTCGGCAAAACCGACAAAATCGTGGGCGGCGCCGCCACATTTGCCTCGCTGGCCGCTTCCTACTCTGTCAAGCCCGTTAAGATCGTTTCGGTGGTCGGCGACGACTTCCACGACAAAGACATCATGTTGCTGCAAGAGCACGGCGTGGACGTGGAAGGCCTGCAGATCAAGCAAGGTGAGAAATCGTTCTTCTGGTCTGGCAAGTATTCCCGCGACCTGAACTCGCGCGATACCATCGCTACCGAGCTGAACGTGCTGGCTGATTTCGACCCCATCATCCCGGATTCCTACCAGGACTGCAAGTACTTGATGCTGGGCAACCTCACGCCCCAGATTCAGCGTCTCGTAATTCAGCGCCTCGTCAATCGCCCGAAGCTCATCGTGATGGATACGATGAACTTCTGGATGGACATAGCCATGGACGAGCTGCTCGAAACCATTCAGATGGTAGACGTACTGAGCATCAACGACGAGGAAGCTCGTCAGCTTAGCGGCGAATACTCGCTGGTAAAGGCTGCACGGAAGATTCTGGCTCTCGGGCCGAAGTTCTTGATCATCAAGAAAGGGGAGCATGGCGCCCTGTTGTTCCACAAGAAGCAGGTGTTTTTCTGTCCGGCCCTGCCGCTGGAAGACGTATTTGACCCGACCGGTGCTGGCGACTCGTTTGCGGGCGGCTTCATCGGCCACATCGCCGCTACCGACGACATCAGCTTCGAGAACCTGAAGCGTGCCGTGATTCACGGTTCGGCTATGGCTTCGTTCTGCGTTGAAAAGTTCGGTACCGAGCGGTTGCTGAACCTGACCCAGGACGACATTCAGGAGCGTGAAAAGCAGTTCGGCGACCTGGTACGCGTGGAAGAAGTGCTGGCTTAGCACAACCTTGGAGGCTGGCTTGGGGTAAAAGAAGGTATCCGTTTACCTTCTAAACGTTCCCAAGCCATGTCTCAGTCCAAGAGCAAGCATAACCATAATAAGAACCAGTCGCCCATGATTCCGAACTCCAACCCGCAGGGGCAGGATTCGAACAGCGGCGGAACCAACGTTCAGAATTTCAACCGCAATACCATCAGCCAGGACGGTAACCAAACCAAGGGCAACACGCCCGGCAACAGCAACCTGGATGAAGTATTGTCGGCCCGAGTAAACAAGCCGCGCAGCAACCCGCAAGGCAACTGGCCGATGTCGGTAGACAAGAGCCAGAAAGGTCCGGGCCGCAAGGCTGACTAATTTTCTGCGAAAGCACAGAGCCCCGCCGGAGCAATCCAGCGGGGCTTTTTTGTGTCAGGCAGCGTGCAACGAAGTATTTAGATGCACGAGTAAGCTGAGGCAACCCAGGTTCCTCGTGGGCGATACGCGTTAGGGTATCACCGTCAGGCGCATGATGCGGGTGTCCACGTCACCATTGTGGATAAAGTCCTGCTCAAACAGAATCATGTGGCTGTCGAGCCAACGCGGTTGACTGACACCCCATTCCGTTTGCCGTTCCCAGAGCAGGCGTGGTCGGCCACTGGTCATGCTCCATACCTGCAGGCCGCTGGGCTCGTAGCGGGCCAGTACGTCGGAAGAGCCACACACGAAGTGCTGTCCATCAGGCGCGATGGAAGGTGGGCTCCACACGACTGTTTGCCGGCCGGTTTGCTGATCAATAAGCAAGTAGTATCCGCCTTCGTAAAGGCGCACGGCCACGAGCCATTGCCGAATGCGCGGTAGCGTAGCTATGTATTCGTATAGTACGCTGGTGTCGTAGTTCTCCGTTGGGTTATTGATCAGCCGCACAGCCTTGCCCGTGGTGCATTGTAGCGTGAGCGTCCGGCCGGTGCGCCGCACGTCAGGGCCGGCCTTGCGTAAGCGGCGGCGCTCTTCGGCTTCCGGATCGAATTCATCCCCTTCGCCGGCGGCTTGGTTGACCAACCACTGCTGTACTGGCAGGCGTTCGTATGTGTCCCGAGCGCCAGGATAGAGGCGTAGCACCTTGCCGCTCACCACTAGGGTATCGAGGTGGCTGTAGCGGTATACTTTAGGTGGTACAGGGCGGGGCGGCTGATTGGCGGGTGGCACTGATGACGACGGGGGCGGTGACATGCCCGGTACACCCGGCTTGGCACGCTCCGCCGGCTGCATGCGCAGCGAACAGGAGGTCAGCAGGCTCAGGCCCATGAGGGCTGGCAGCGGACGAAGCGGGTACATACAGCGGGGGAGAAGTGGCGAAACGACTAGAAAGCTTGATTTAGCCACTGACGGAAGCCAGCTTGTTGGGCAGGCGTAGCGCCGGGGCGCTTATCCACGGTAAGCTTAGGCCAAAACTGCCGGTTGGGTTCTGCCTGGAGGGTTACCATCAGCAACCGGTTTTGACGAAATACGGCCACTTCGTAGCGAGGTTGACCGCTGCTCAGCAGGCTCTGCAAATTCATTTCCACGCGCCGACCGTTCACGGCCACTATTTGGTCATCTACCGTCAAGGCGCGGGCAGCAGGTGAATTTGGGTGGATGTTCGCTACCTCAGTGCGCTCGTTTTTAACTACCGTCCGGAAACCAAACAAGCCTTCCGAGGCCGAGGCATTGGCCTGAATCATCAGCGCGCAGCCTACGTGCTCCAGCGCCGCATCCAGCGGCTCTTCCAGCGGGGCAGTGCCGTACACGTGCTGTTCAAAGTACCAACTCATGTCCTCGCCTGCTACTTCCGTCACAATGCGTTGGTAGTCGTCTTCGGTATAACCAATGCCAGTCTGGCCAAATTCCTGCCACAGACGACGCATCACGTCATCCAGGCTGCGCTCGTGATTATGCCGGCTGCGGATGTGCAGATCGAGCAGCAAGGCTACCAGGGCGCCTTTGTGGTACACGGACACCTTGCGGTCGGGCACGCCGGGCTTGTAGCCGTCGAGCCACAAATCCATGGAAGCGTCGGCTACGGAAAGGTTGTCGCGGCCGTGGTCGTCGTAATGCTTGCGTAGTACGCCGTTTAGCTCGTCGAAATACTGCTCAGCGGTGCGTACGCCAGCTCGAGCCAGCAGGTAGTCGCCGTAGTACGTAGTGACGCCTTCTGCCACGAAACACGTCCGGAAGTAATTCTCGCGGGCGTAGTCGTAGGGCATCATTTCGGCAGGCCGGATGCTCTTGATGTTCCACACGTGGAACAGCTCGTGGCAGCTCACGCCGAGAAATTCCTTGTACAAGCCTTCGGTCATCAGCAGCTCGGCCGGCCCCAGCGTAATCACCGTCGAGTTAAGGTGTTCTACGCCGTGGTAGTGCCGGTAGGGCAGAATCTGGTTTAGGAAGTGGAAGTCCTGGGCCGGGAAGCCGCCAAACAGGCGTAGCTGCTCTTCGCTGAATGCTTTGAAGTCGCGCAGCAGCACCGTCCAGTCGGGCCGGGCGTCGTCGCCCTGTATCCACACGTGGAACGGTAAGCCGCCAGCTTCGTATTCCCGGTGCTGCAGGGTAGGGGAAGCGATGAGCGGCGAATCGACCAGTTCATCGAAAGAGGCTGCGGCCAGTACGTTGGATCGAAGCTGTGGCAGGCCGCAGGCAATTTGCCAGCCCTCGGGCAGCGCCAACGTCAGCTCACAAGGCTCGTTACGGCGACCTTCAGCATACATGAAGCACTGAATGCCGTTCAAATACAGCTGCGACTCATCCAGCCACGAGCCGCCGGCATCCATTTGGTGGGCGTAGAAATTGTAATGCACACGCACGGTGCGGCCCGCGGCGTTGGCTACTTCCCATCGGTCTTTGGTGAGCTTGCGCAAGGGTAGCGCCTCGTGGCTTACGGCATCGAATGCCTCTACGCGCTGAAGCTTCTGACCAAAATTTTGCAGCTCGTAACGTCCCGGCCGCCAAGCTGGTAGTTGCAGTTCAAGGGGCGCAGCCGCCTCAGCGGGCACGTCCAACTGCATCTGCACCTGGAGGTAAAAAGTAAGCGGGTTGTCAAACGAGACGTAGTAATGAATCATACAGCGCAGCACTTCAAACGCGTAGCAAAGCTACGGCGGAAATGCCGAGCCTTTCCGGTCTGTGGCCACCCCAATACAACTTTCTTGTTATTTACCGAATCGGCAATTGCCTTTTCCGATATAAGTCCTTACCTTTGCCGGCCTTACATAACCGTGCCCCGTCATGAAAAGAACGTTTCAGCCTTCTCAGCGCAAGCGCCGTAACAAGCACGGCTTCCGTCTGCGCATGGAATCTGCCAACGGCCGCCGCGTACTCGCCGCCCGCCGTAAAAAAGGTCGCAAAAAGCTCACCGTATCGGACGAGCACAAACACAAGCGTTAATAGCCCCGTCGCACGGCTGGCTTGCTAGTGTTTAGCAAATCACCGGCTGTGCCCCGAGTTTTCATGCCGGGCGCGCGCGCTTACACGTTTTCGAAAGAAGAACACTTGTGCCGTAAAAAGCTCATTACAGAGCTTTTCGGTCAGGGTTCTTCTTTTGGTTTATACCCCCTGCGTATGGTATGGCTTCCGCTTTCGGAGCCTACCTCCACGCCGCCCCAGGTGCTCGTCAGCGTGTCGAAGCGCACCTTCAAGCGGGCCGTCGACCGCAATTATCTAAAGCGCCTGCTGCGCGAAGCTTATCGCCTCAATAAGCATTTGCTAACCGAAGCGCCTGGCGGCCACTGCGTGGGCCAATTGGCCATTATCTACACAGGAAAGGAAAAAAAGCCTTTCACCGTGGTGCAGAATAAATTAATTTCAGGACTGGAGCGTTTGTTACGCGCCACCGATGTCGGGAATGTGTCGAACAACGCAACTCCGCCGGCGGTATAAGTGTCTGTACTACACAGCTGCTGCCATCTATGAACGTCCGCAAAACTACCCTTGGCTTCGCTGCCGGCGCTGCCCTTGTATTCTCGCTTACCTCGGCCACCGACAGTGAGCGGTATTTCGAAATAGCCAAAAACCTCGACATCTTCGCTACGCTCTTCAAGGAGGTGAATACCTACTATGTGGACGAGGTACCGCCTTCCAAGCTGGTAAAGACGGGCATCGATGCAATGCTGAAGTCGCTCGACCCGTATACCAACTACATTCCGGAAGACGACATCGAAGACTTCCGCACCATGACCACCGGGCAGTACGGTGGCATCGGAGCGGTAGTGGTGAAGCGCAGCGGCAAAACGGTAGTACGTACGGCTTACGAAGGCTTCCCGGCGCAGAAGGCCGGTTTGCTTCCCGGCGACGAAATTTTGTCCATCAACGGCATCAGCGTCGAAAAGAAAACCGATTCCGACATCAGCAAGTTGCTGAAGGGCCAGGCCAATTCCACTGTGAAGCTCATGGTGACGCGCTACGGCCAGGAAACACCCGTCGAAATCAACATCACCCGCGACAAGATCCAGGTCGATAACGTGCCGTACTACGGCATGCTCACCAACGACATTGGCTACCTGCAGCTGGCCGGTTTCACGGTGGATGCCTCGCGTGAAGTGCGCAATGCGGTAACTAAGCTCAAGGAGCAAGGCGCTAAAAAGCTAGTGCTCGACCTGCGCGACAACCCTGGCGGCCTGCTCAACGAATCGGTGAATATCTCGAACCTGTTCGTGGATAAAGGTCTCGACATCGTGAGCACCAAAGGCAAGGTGACGGAGTGGAACAAGACCTATAAAGCTCTCGACGCACCGTTGGATACGCAGATTCCGCTGGCTGTCATTACTTCCAATCGTTCGGCCTCGGCCTCGGAGATTGTAACCGGCGTGCTGCAGGATTATGACCGCGCTGTGGTAGTAGGGGTGCGTACCTTCGGCAAGGGCTTGGTGCAGGCCACGCGGCCACTATCGTACAATTCGCAGCTGAAAGTGACCACCGCGAAGTACTACATTCCCAGCGGCCGGTGCATCCAGGAAATTGACTACTCGCATCGTAGCGAAGACGGTACCCTTGGTAAAGTGCCTGACTCTTTGCGCACCGCTTTTAAGACGCATGCCGGCCGTACTGTGTACGACGGTGGTGGCGTAGCTCCCGATGTGGAAGTGCGCGACAAGGAAGTTGCCGACATCACGCGGGTGCTGCTGCAGAAGAACTACCTCTTCGATTACGCCACGCGCTACCGTGCCGAGCACCAAAGCATCCCGCCGGCTCGTGAGTTCAAGTTGTCGGACGCAGAGTACCAAAAGTTTTCTCAGTGGGTGCAGGGTAAGGACATCAGCTACTCCACGCCCGCCGAAAAAGCCTTGGCCAGCCTCACCAAGCAGACCAAGGACGAAAAGCACTATGAGGACGTAAAAGCCGAGTTGGAAGCCATACGCAAGAAGGTGACTGTCAATAAAGCCAATGACCTGACGCGCTTTAAGCCCGAAATCAAGGAGTTGCTGGAGCAGGAAATAGTGTCCCGCTACTACTTCCAGAAGGGGCAGGTAGAAGCTTCGTTCGATGACGACCCTAACATCTTGACCGCTGTGCAGGTGCTCAACGATCAGCCGCGTTATGCGTCGTTGTTAAAGCCCGGCGGCAAATCAGCCAGTGCCATGAAGGGCGCCGGTACGCCGAGCAAGCAATAAGCTTATCGTACTTTTGCTTTACAGAAAGCAGACTCAGTTATGAGTCTGCTTTTTTGTTCCATCAACTACTCGGATACTCGGAGCGCACGGATGCTTACACTTAAGGTTAAACATTGGCAGGTTTTCCTTTTTATCTCGCTTAGCCAAATACTTACGAGCATCACCATTCATGACAGTAAATTGGTTACTGATTTATTATATGCGGTAGGAGTCGTTCTATATATTGGCTGGTTTGCTGTGTTAGGCAATACGTTAGCCGACTTACTCCCTGAAGAGGCAGATTTTAGCCGCAATTGGTTTCTAATTGATACGTTTATCGGCCTGCTCGCACTCTGTGCAGTAGCAGTGCTGACCGAAACCAATTCCTTTCATGCGCAGGGATTAGCCGCAATACCGGCGTTCTATGTGTTTTTTGCGCTTGGTCACATCTTCTGGTTCCCTGCCGCAACTCTTGTTGCGATTGAGAAAGGCCGAAAGCCTGAGTTTGGCTTCTATTTCGGAACTATGCTCCTAATGCTGTTTTGGCCAATGGGAGTATGGTTTGTACAACCACGGCTAAACCGAATATTCGCTGAACGTCTGCCACATGCCCCTCATTCTCGCTCTTGAAACTTCCTCACCCATTTGCTCTGTAGCCCTGATGCAGGACGGAGCTTTGTTAGCTGCCTCCGAGCTTCGACTGGAAAAATCGCACTCTTCGCACCTAACGGTGCTAATCGAGCAAATGCTCGATAACAGTGGGCTCACAATTGCGCAGCTTTCGGCGGTGGCCGTTTCGGATGGGCCTGGTTCTTACACCGGGTTGCGCATTGGGGCGGCAGCGGCTAAGGGACTCTGCTATGCGTTGGGATTGCCGCTGCTGGCCATTGGTACGCTGCCGGCGTTGGCTCACCAAGTAGCTCAGCAAGTTCCCAATGCTAGCCATTACCGGTTTGCCCCGCTATTAGATGCTCGGCGTATGGAAGTATATGCCGCTCATTACACGGCCGACGGTCAGGAGTTGCAAGCTCCAGTGCCTATGATTCTGGATGCAGAAAGTTGGTCTGCGGAGTTGGCTGCTGGCCCTATTGTGTTCTTTGGAAGTGGCGCTGCCAAGTTTCAGCCTTTGGTAGCCGCTAATCCAAACGCGGCTTTTCTAACCAATGTGCAGCCCTCAGCCATTGCCGTGGCCCAGTTGGCCGAAGCAGCCTATGCCCGGCAGGAGTTCCGGGATGTAGCCTACTACGAGCCGTTTTACCTGAAAGAGGTGTACACTACCTCGCCAAAAGCTGCCCTTTAAAGCATCGGGTGAGCCAAATGGCTCGTTTCTTTGTTATGCAGATAAGCTGCTGCTGGGCGGCTACCTCACTGAGTAATCTTGCTGATTGATATGGACGAAATCATCAACCGCGTCGCACAGAGCGCCTTGGTCAGCTTCAATCTGGAAGAGCTGAAGCACCCCGGTGAGCGGATCGTGTACGACATCAAAGACAACCTTTTCCACGGCCTCATCCTGCGCGAAAAGGACTTCCGGGACTTCATCAAGACCCATGACTGGAGCCAGTACGACGGCAAGAACATTGCTATTACTTGCTCCGCCGATGCCATCGTGCCTACTTGGGCATACATGCTGCTGGCATCTAAGCTGCAAGGCCATGCTCACCGGTATGTGTTCGGTAACCTTGATGCTTTGGAGCAGGAGTTATTTCATGAAGCCATTGCCAACGTCAATGCCGAGGAATTCCGCGACGCTAAAGTGGTGGTGAAGGGCTGTGGCAACGACCCTGTTCCGAATTACGCCTACGTAGCCATTATGCAGAAGCTGCTGCCCGTGGCCAGCAGCATCATGTATGGCGAGCCGTGCAGCACTGTACCGCTATATAAGCGTCCGAAGACTGCATAGAGGCCTTTCTTGGTATTTAGCGCAACGCGAAGGACCTTTTTCCGGGTTATCGGTGGCAGGAATGCTGCCGCTCACCCGGGAAAAGGTCCTTCGCGTTTATCGTGCATCTTTGATTCTTATACACCCCACACGCATGAGTCAGCATACTGCCAGCAAGCCCATATACAAGATTGGTTTCTACACCGGCATTGCTATCGTCGTAGCCAACATGGTGGGCACTGGAGTGTTTACCAGCCTCGGATTTCAGGTGCAAAGCATCCAAAGCGGTTTTGCATTGCTGATGCTCTGGCTGGTAGGCGGGGTCATTGCCTTTTGCGGAGCCTTGTGCTACGGTGAGCTAGCAGCTGCCTTGCCGCGCTCCGGGGGGGAATATCACTACTTATCTCGCATTTATCATCCGGCAGTAGGGTTTCTGTCGGGTTGGGTATCAGCTACAGTCGGCTTTGCTGCGCCTACTGCCTTAGCTGCCATTGCATTAGGTCGCTACGCCGCCAGCGTGTGGCCCGAAGTTCATGCCAATTTGCTCTCATTGGCAGTGGTCGTGCTTATTACCGCAATACATTTGATCAGCAGTCAGGTTGGCAGTCGCTTTCAGGTAATAGTAACAGCACTCAAGGTAGCGCTGCTCATCTTTTTCATCATTGCAGGGCTGCTGGCCGATGCACAGCCGATTGCCTTCGCTCCAATGGCCGTCGATTGGCAGCAACTGCTGACGCCCGGTTTTGCCGTGTCGCTGATTTATGTTTCCTACGCCTATTCTGGTTGGAACGCGGCCGTGTACATGGCCGGCGAGGTAGAGCAACCGCAGCGCAACCTGCCGCGCATTTTGCTCATGGGCACCGGGGTAGTAGTGCTGCTCTACGTGCTGCTCAATTACGTTTTCCTGCGCACTACTCCCATCACCACGTTGGCTGGGCAGCTAGAGGTAGGCTTTCTGTCGGCTAATCAAATATTTGGCGTAGCTATCGGGCAGCTGATGGGTGCTGTTATTGCTTTGCTGCTGATTTCCACGGTCAGCTCCATGATTTTTGCCGGTCCGCGCATCATCCAAACGATGGGGGAGGACCTACCGGCTTTGCGTTGGCTTGCCCGTCGCAACCGTCGCGGGTTACCGGCCCGCGCTACCGTGCTGCAGTCCATGCTCACGGTGCTATTCATCATTACGGCTACGTTCGAGCAAGTACTGGTCTACGCAGGCTTTGTCCTGAACCTGTTCACTTTCCTCGCGGTGCTCGGGCTGTTTGTGTTGCGCATTCGTCAACCCGATCTGCCTCGCCCGTACCGTGCTTGGGGCTATCCGTTCACGCCCCTTTTATTTTTGCTGCTCAGCGGCTGGACACTTGTCTTTCTGCTGCGCGACCAAACGCTGGAATCTTTGTTGGGTCTGGGTACCGTGATGCTCGGGCTGATTATATACGCAGTGATATATGCGGTCAACTTTCGCCGAGCAGTAGCGGAGTAAAGGCTTCCTCAACAACCGGTCCTTAGTATCTTTCCCTCCCAAATCAGTGCTTCATTCTGCATGCGCGTTCCTTTTTATCGATATTGGCTGCCGGCCCTTTTGACTGCTGCTTTTGCTTGCACCGAGCGTCAATCCCAACCCAATACCGAGCCCGGCTCCCCAGCAGCCACTGCATCTGATTCGGCTACAGCTCTCGTCGCTCCTGAGCCCGCACCGGTTCCCGCCATTGATACGGCCGAGGTACACGATGTAGCCGCTTTTCTGGCTGGCTTACCGGTACAGCGCACCTCAAATTTGCGTGCCCTCACAGATACTCCGGAGTGGCAGCGTTTCGCCGCTGATGCTGATAAGAGCTGGACTAATTACCATGCCTCACGTACCGACAAAATTGAAGCTTGGGCACGGAAAGAGCTTGATTCCGTTCGGCAAAGCAGCCCGGTTGTCTTCTATCCATTCAGCGGCCCCGATTTTCTAAATGCTGCTACCGTATTCCCCAATAGTCAGACTTACGTGCTTGTAGGCTTAGAGCCCGTTGGGTCTGTGCCCGGACGCACTTCGCTGGAAAGCCCCAAGCTCTTCAACGCCGTCAAAAGCTCGCTTTGGTCGGTACTTAATTTCAGCTTCTTCCGTACCAACAGCATGGCTGTTGAGCTCAAGTCTTTGGAGCTAGATGGCTCGCTCCCGCTGATCCTGCTCTTTGCGGCTCGTACCAATCACCAAGTTACCAATGTCCGTTACGTACAGCTGACCAAAGCAGGAGAACTGGTTTCCGCCGATTCCACTGCTGAGTCTGCCAAGCTCATCCCTGGAGTAGTGGTGAGCATGCGCAATGCGCAAGGCCAGGAAAAGCAAGTGTATTATTTCTCTGCCGATCTTAGTGACTGGAAACTTGGACAAACCAACAGCGCCATCCTGCGCTACGCCCGTACGCTCGGCCCCCTAACTACCTACGTAAAATCAGCCACCTACTTGATGCACAAGGCGTACTTCAGCAAAGTGCGCAATCTTATCTTAGAACGCAGCCGCTATGTCTTGCAGGATGATTCAGGCATAGCTCTGAAGTATTTTCAGCCGACTGATTGGCACTTTACACATTACGGGACTTATCACAAGCCGATTCCCATGTTTGCCATGTACTACCAGCCTATGCTCATCGCCGCCTACCGCGACTCTGTAAACAAGCCGCGCCCACTGCCATTTGGCACTGGCTACAACTGGCGCGTAAACGATTCCAACCTACTCTTGGCGAGGCGGCGGTCAGAGCCAGCCATCTAGTAATCTTTGGTATAAAAAATAGTTAATGGTAATAACAAGTATAAAATGAGATGCTGATGTGGGGTAGGAAGGGATTCTCAGGTATTGTAGCTCTGGCTATTGTTGTGGCAGGTACTTCCGTCTCTTCTAGCCGCCCTTCGCCTGCTATAATAGCGTTGCCTTCCCAAGCGTTTTCTTCAGATCCACTTGATAGTCTTTTGCACGCTACCCCGGCGCTGGCTTCAGTTATTAAGGATGCCGAGAAGTACGAGCTACAGATCATTTACACACGTATCGACCGCGACGCGCAACAGAAGCCGCGCTTCACTCAATATGATTATCGCCTAAACGAGCGGGCATACTTCAATCCCGCCAGTCTCGTAAAGCTGCCAGTTGCTCTGCTGTCGCTGGAAAAGCTAAATCAGCTGCGCCAGCAGGTTCCCGCGCTTTCCCGGCAAAGCATTATGGCAACTAGCGCAGCAGGCCGTTGCCAGACCCCCGTACCCTTCGCCGCTCCTGCTGATTCTGACCAAGTAGCCAGCATTGGCAACTATATAAAGCGGATGCTACTCGTCAGCGACAATCAAGGGTACAATCGTCTTTACGAATTCTTGGGTCAACAGCAGTTGCATCAACGGTTAAGTCAACTAGGTTACCCTACTGCTCGCATAATTCGTCGCTTTGCACCTTGCGACTCTGCTGCTAACCGGTGCACCAATCCAATTACTTTCTTCAATTCTAGTGGTGGCATCGTCTACAAACAGGCTGCCATCTGCAATCCAAAGCCTTTGCCGCCTCCTTTAGGGCGCGTAAACAAAGGCCGCGGTTATTACGCCGGAGGACGGTTCATCACCAATCCATACGATTTTACAACGGCCAATTACTTGCCACTACAAGCCGTAACTGATATCCTACGCTCCATCCTCTTCCCTGAGTCAGTGCCTGTGGACCGACGCCCGGCCTTAACCAATGCCGACCGAGAGTTCCTTCTACATTATTTATCCGCTTCTCCCAATGAATCTGGGTTTCGACCTTATAACACTGCTCAGTACTTTCCGGCTTACAAGAAGTACCTCTATTACGGGCGTCAGCGTCAGGCAGCCCGCGAGCCTGGCCTACACATATATAATGTGGTGGGCATGTCTCACGGCTATCTAGCTGATTGTGCTTACTTCTTTGATGAAGAAGGCAAAGCGGAGTTTATGTTGAGCGCCGTACTGTATGTCAACTCCAATCAGATCTTAAATGATGGTCAGTACGAGTACAATGCTGTTGGCCTTCCTTTTTTAGCTGCCCTAGGGCGCGCTGTGCACAACATGGAGTTAAGACGTTCTCGAGCGCGTTAAGCTATGATTATGCTAAGCAGCCGATTGCTAGCTGGTTGCAGTAAGGCGCTCTGGTCAACTTGTAATTATTATCTCTACTCTCTTGAGTTATTCAATCTCTTCCTGCATCTTTGCACTCCCAATCCGAAACGCGGAGGGCATCGAGGAAGATTTTAAAGTTTTAAGGCGACTTTTGTTACTAGTTGCTTTGAATTTTTTTTTCAATCGGACTCTTGACTTTTTAAAATCGGAGGTCTTATCTTTGCACCCCGCTTCAGCAGGAGGCGGGTTTCGAGACTTCGCCAGCGCTGCTCTGAAAAAAAACAGCGGTTGGAACTTGGAGGGAGGCAAAGAAGTTGAGTAGCTTTGCAGCCCGGTTCGAAACGCGAGCGGTGC